>JAGSHB010000283.1 GCA_023954815.1 Myxococcales bacterium
GCATATCGACACTCCATGCGAGGGCTAGGAAGTGTGCGCGCCCTCACATCTATGACGCTGGCCGAACCAAAAATCGTCGGGTCGAGGCGAAAAAAAATTCGTGAAGCCCGCAAATCAGGGCTTTCGCGAAACGTCTGGCACCCCGATTGAGCCCGAAAAATAGGGCTTTCGCGAAACGTCTGGCACGCCGTTGGCGCCGATCGCGAGTCGCAAGCGAACGTCAGGGCAACGGCAGCCAAACACCCTGCTCTTCGGTTGAGACGCGCGCCTCCACCTCGATGTCCTTGTCGTTCTTCACCACGCTAACGATCAGATGCATCGCAAAACGGTCGTTCGACGTAGCCGGTCCCCGACCCCCCACAACAGGCAACGACCGTCGGCTTGTCCCCGTAATCCCAGAATCCACCACAGTCGCCTGCGGCGGAATCGCCTTCATGCGCACCCCGGTCGCCGAAAACTGCGTCAGCAACCCAAGACACATCGTCTTCCCACAGCGTTTCGCCGAAGCCAACGTCGTCGAGCCCGACAAATCCGCCGGGTGCACAATCGCACCAGCCTTCGCCAACAACTCTGCTGTCTTGTCCGTATCGATGGTCCACTGCTCACCAACCTGCACCCGCGCCGACGTCCCAAACATCTCCTGGTCAGTCGATTGCGGATTGCTGGTCGAAAACGCGAGCCTCAAAATGGCCTGATCTTGCCGGCTAATCGCGCCCGAGTCGGCGTCCATCCGCGGCTTGGGCCCCGTGCGGCGCACACGCAGAACGGTCCCTGCGCTCAGCAGCTCCCGCTCCCCCTTTTGCGACGAGCCTACACAGTTTCCGATGACATACTTGCTGACAATGATCTGGCCCTTGTCGTTGACCTCCAACACCTCACCGACCGCATCCACCACGATGGTGCGCTTTATCTCACGTTTCCGTTCTTGACCGTCGACCCGGGTCGCAAACAGCTGGCTCATGGACGCCGTCAGCTTCATCCGAAACCGCTCCCCCACCTTCGCGCGCGGGCTCATGTTGACCCGCCACGGGCCTGTTGCCGTCGTGGTCATTCCCTTCGCCTTGCCCAGCGCGGGTGGGCGCGTCTTTCCCGTCGTCTTGCCTGCAGCCCCTGCGTCATTCGGTCGAGCAGTCTGCCCAGGGCCGCGTTCAGCCACTGGCGCGCCCCGCCCCTTCGCCACGCCCTGCGTCGTTTGCGGACCAGCACATCCGGTGAGCCACAGCGCGCAGGCGAGGGTCACGCCAACAGATAGGTGAGCTTGCTTCATCTGATTTCCTCCGAAAACGGCGGATCTACGGGGTCAATTGCCGTGCGGCAGCTGCATATTCGGCTCGTTCGAGCACACGTTTGGCGTGCATGACCCCTTTGTATACGTAGAGCGCGCCGGGCAGATCTCCCTGCAAGACGTCCTCACTCACCCGCAGGCGGCTGCTCAAGGCAAAAACCATCGCCCGATCGAGCCCTGCCTGCACCAACTCGACACGTTTCCATACCGCGTCTCGACTCCAATACCCTAGCACTTCGAGCCACACATCACCGTGTTCCGGGTGGTGTAGCCGCACATCTGGCACGCACCATCCCACACCCGGCAGATCCACAATGTCGGCCGCCGCAGTCGCAGTCCACGCCGTCTTGAGCCGATCAATATCGAGCAACAGCCGCGCCACATCATCGGGCGGGGGGAGCGGCGGAGCCGGCTTAGTCCCCCGTTTACGCCCCCCATCGAGCACGTACTCCAGCGGCGTGCGTGCCTTTCCCCATCGCACACGGGCCCGCAACTGAAAGCTGTCGCAATCGCGCAGCACAGGCAGCAACATCGCCAACTGCAAGCCATAGCGCGTCGATGACCGCAGCAAGCTCACAGGCCCATCCAGCTCGAGTCGCCAGCCGGTCTCCTGCTTGCTCAACCGCCACAGCAATCGGCGAAACTTACAAGCTCTCAGCAGCCGCCGGAGACTCTCCGCGTCACTCGTATGCAACAACACGGCCACCCGCTCTGCCCGCAACAAAACAGCTTGCTCCAGCGCCAGCCCATATCGCCCGACCAGCGCCTCCGCCGTCTCCAATGACGCTTCCGTCAGCAGATGTGTGCCGCGCAAGTCGGCGTAGAGCAGGGTATCCAGCCTGTCGATCGGCAGCTCAAATTGCGTCGCTATCTCTTGTCGAATCGCATCGGTATCCAGCCGCTCGTTTTCCCCTAGTAGCCCGCGTTTTCGGCTCGCCAGCTCGAAAATGGCTTTGCGCAGCGCCCGTGGGTCCGGCCCTTCGGTGACCGCAAACGTGCATTTGTCGAGCAGCAGCTTGTGCAGTCCGCGCGCCAGCCATTGGTCCTTCGCTGCGATTGGCACACTGCGCAAGGCTGCATCGACCTCATCTCGCTGCTCCCCCACCAAGGCCTGCACCAGAGCGCAGGACGCTTCGGCAATCTCCAACGCCCGCTGCCGCTTCTTCCCGCTCGGGGCAGAGACATGCAGCCGGTCACCACGCCGGGTACCGCGAACGAGATCACTGGTAAGCACTGTGCTCCCTCCGCCGCGCGCTCGTAAACGCCTCTCCCGTATCGCCCGTCACCAGTTCATACAGGCGCGCCCGCTTGCCTTCCTGCTTTCTCAACACCCGGCCCAACCGCTGCACATGCTCCCGGACCGATCCGCTGCCGCTGATGATGATGGCGACATTGGCGCTGGGCACATCCACCCCCTCATTGAGCACCTTTGAGGTCACCACCGCCCGATAGCTGCCATCGCGCAACCCGTCGAGAATTGCGGTCCGTTCGCTGACTTTTGTCTGATGGGTAATCGCAGGAATCAGAAAGCGCCGACTCACCTCATGGGCCGTCGCATTGTGTTGGGTAAACAACAGGGTACGGTCACCACGGTGGTTGTGGAGCAGCTCGTCAACCACCGCTAGCTTGCCACTCGGGGCCAGCGCAAGGGCCCGCTGTCGCCGATAACCAAGCATGGCGCGCCGGCCCTGTTCACTTCGGCTCGCCATCATCAAGAATCGTCCCCATCCACCTGGCGCACCGACGCGAATGTGATGGTCCCGCAAAAAAGCGCGATACAGTTCTCGCTCCGCAGCCCACTTCTCTCGCTCCTCATCGCTGAGCTCGATCCAGCGGGTCTCCACATCGTACTCAGCCAGCCATTTTCCCGACAATTCAACGATATCGCGCCGAAAACAGATCGGCCCGATCAGCTCGTCGAGCCACTGATGCTGACCATCTTGCCGCTCCGGCGTCGCCGTGAGTCCGAGCCGAAACGGCGCCATGCACATGCGGGCCGCCTGGGCGTAACTCGCGCTCGGCAGATGATGGGCCTCATCGAAGACCACCATGCCGAAGCGACCACCGAAATGCTCCATGTGGATCCACGCCGAGTCATACGTCGTCACCGTCAACGGCAGGACATTGTGCTCCCCGCCGCCTACCACACCCACTTCCATGCCAAACGCCGTCTGCAGCAGACCATGCCACTGCCGTACCAAGTCCAGGGTCGGCGCCACCACCAGCGTTGGTCTGCCGCGATCGGCGATGGCCATGACAGCGAGCCAACTTTTGCCAGCGCCCGTCGGTAGAACCACCACACCCTGACCACGGGCCTGCTGCCAGGCAGCCAGCGCTTCGGTCTGAAAGGGCCTCGGCGGTTTCGTATCGGCGATCGACAGCGCGAGGGGCTGCCAGCGACGGGCCTGATCGGTCCATTGGAAGGGTGAGCGGTGCAGGGCAAGCGCCACGGTTCCATAGTGCTGGCCATCACCCCGGTGGCTGTGACTGCGGCTATCCCACACCATCTCTTTGGGCACCAGCGGCGAGTCCTGCGGCAACCCCACAACCTCGATAGTCCCGGCAAAAAAGCGCAATTCAATCGTCGGCTGACTCGCTGCGTTGCCCATGAACGTGGTCTCCAAAGCTGCGCGACTGTGACCACCGGCAAAGTGCCCTCGCGTCGCGCTCGGCAGCATGGCGGGAGCCCGCGCTCTTGTCACCGTGTGGCCCGTTTGTCGCGTGCCGTTGCCACCGGGTGCACCTCGGGAGTACCCTCGGCCAGACTGGAGTTTGCCATGGATCTCGCCTATCTCATCGCGGCCGCTGTCGGCTGCACCGTGCTCGTTGCGCAAGTCGTCTTGCAGCTGCTCGGCATGGGCGGCGGGGAAGAGCTCGCCGGCCACGAAATGTCCGGCGATATCGACTTCCATGAGGGTGAAAGCAATCTGTTTTTCGGCGTCCTGTCCTTCAAGACGCTGTCGGCCTTTGTCGCCTTTTTTGGTCTGACTGGCCTGGCCTGCGGGCAGCTTGGCGTTGAGTCCGCGGCGCTGCAGTTGCTGATTTCCGCGCTCGCTGGCCTCACAGCCGGTGCCGTGGTTGTGGTGCTGATGCGGCTGCTCGTCTCCCTCAACAGCTCTGGCACATCACGCCTGCAAGATGCCATTGGTCGCACCGCCCGTGTCCATTTGAGCATCCCGAGCGGTGGTACCCAACAAGGAAAGATCGTCGTCGACATCGGCGGGCGTGAGGTTGAGTTGCTGGCCATCACCAACGGCCCAGAGATACCAACCGGCGCAGCAGTCGAGGTCGTCAGTCGAACCGAGGGAGAGACATTTGAGGTGGTGCGCGTCTAGCTGCCCCCCAAACGTCGTCATTGAACACCTGGAGGAGTCCCGTGAACTTCGTCGTCGTCATTGCCGTCATGGCCACGCTGGTGATTTTCAGCTTCGTGCTGCTGGTCATCAAGCGCTACCGCCGCTGTCCATCCAACCAAGTGCTCGTCGTCTACGGTAAAGTCGGTGGTGGCCAAAGCGCCCGCTGCTTGCACGGTGGCGGTGCTTTCGTGTGGCCGCTCATCCAGAACTACGCCTATCTCAGCCTCGATCCCCTGCAGATCGAGATTCCGCTGCAAGGCGCGCTGTCGGCCGAGAACATCCGCATCAACGTGCCGTCGGTCTTTACGGTCGCTATCGGCACGGAGTCCGCGGTGATGCAGAACGCCGCTGTTCGATTGCTCGGGTTATCCCATCAGCAGACGGTCGATCAGGCGCGCGACATCATCTTTGGTCAGATGCGTCAGGTCATCGCCTCGCTCGAGATCGAGAACATCAACCGCGACCGCGACAC
>JAGSHB010000247.1 GCA_023954815.1 Myxococcales bacterium
TCGACGCCGTTGCAGGTCTCCGCCTGGGGTCCCACCGCGTCGGTACAGCTGACCTGCGCCAGGAGTCCGACGTGGGTGCACACCAGCTTGCCCGGCTTGCACGCGCCCTTGTCAGCGCCGCAGGCCTGCCCCGATGGGAACCACACAGCGCCCGCCCCCTGACAGCTCGACTTCGTCTTCTGCAGCGCGTCGGAACAATAGCCGCCAGGATTGCCCTCGTCTTTGATCCCATCACAATCGTCGTCGACGAAGTTGCACTGCTCAATGGCAGCAGGGTTGATGTTCGGATCATCATCATTGCAATCGATCCCCGCGGGCCATCCGTCCTTGTCGTTGTCGAGCACCGCGCTGCACGGCAAGTCTTTGCCACTGCAATCTTGGTCGACACCGTCTCCGCACTTTTCTTTGCCACCTGGGAACACGGTGGCGTCGTTGTCCTTGCAATCCGCCGGCGAATTGAAGCCGTCGCCATCGCCGTCGTCCACGTGACACGCAGTGACCTTGCCGTCGCAGTTGATGTCGCACGCATTGGACTTGGGCGTCACATCGATGGGCGCGACGGTGACCGTGGCGGGCAACGCGAGACAACAGGGCTCCTTGGCACCCGGAAATGACTCCGCAAGGTACGGGTTGCAATCTTTACTGTTTGCGGTGCCATCGCCATCGTAGTCGGCTTCTGGGCAATCTTCGTCGGTCTTGCCATCGCAATCGTTGTCAGCATTGTCACCGCAGATGTCTGTGCTAGTTGCCTGGTCGTCCGAGTCGCAAACGACGGCGCCGTCCTTGCCACAGCTGACCTTGCCGTCCGCGCAGGAACCGATACCGCACGCCGCCCCCAACGGCATCGCCTTGCCATCGATGGTTAGGCTGAACCCTTCGTCTGTCTCGCCATCGCAGTCGTTGTCGATGCCATCGCAGATCTCCTGGGCGGGCAACAAGGCGGAGCACGAGGTCCAACTGTCACCCACGCAAATCTGCTGGCCTGTACAGGTGCCAAGGGGCGTCTCTACCTGACACTTCCAAGACTGACCACCGACCTCTGATCCGCAGTCGCACGTTCCGTGCTCGGGTACGCACAACTCGCCCTTGATGAAGCTCTGGCAGACAAATCCGGCGGGGCACGCGGCGGCTCCGCCAGCGGCTGCATCGCAAAACAGACCGCAAACCGGCGCTTTACCACCAAGATCAGTGACGCAAAGTCCGCCGGCGCACTCGCCGTCAGCTTTGCAGGGTCGGCACAAATCCCCGGGCAAGGGCAGGCAGTAATGAACGGTCGCCGATCCGGTAAACGGAGCAAGACCGCAGCGGAACCCAGATGGGCAATCGCCGTCACACCCCTTGCTGCAAACCTTGGTGTCGCCCGAGATCTGAACGCAATTGTTGTCGCTGCAGGCATCGTCGGTGGTGCAGGTGCTGCCGAGGGGTAGGCCCAAGGGCCCGGCGTCGAGCGTCGAGTCAGCTGATGATGTGTCCGTGCCTGCATCGATCGCGGCGCTGTCTGCCTCGTGACTGTCGGCGCTGACAACGTCTCCGGTGGAGGTCTCCGATTCGACCACATCCGGCGCCGCGCCAGTATCGTCCGGCTTGGCAACATCGGCCGCCGGATCTGGCAGGTAGGTGGTCTCCAGGCATCCGCCCAAAACAGCGAACAGCAACAGGACCGCGCCCGCCGACGCAACGCGCCACGAAGAAAACTTCATCACCTGCGACACGTCGCCTCCAAGGTCACCGCTGCGCGCGGTGAGTACCGAGCGTACCCCCCACGCAGGGGCCATTCAACCTACGGTGGCAACGGCCTGATTCTGACCGGTTGGCTGCTGCATCGATCTTCCACAAGCTCAACGCTTCTGCGCGCGAACGAGCCACTGATTTGCCGCCCCAGGGACGACAGCGCGAACCTCAGTCACGGTCCACTGCCCCGTGTGCTCAATCGCCGCCAGCGCTGCATCGGCGTTTGCATTGCGATAGTGCTCAAAGGGCGTCTCACTCACCGGAACCGCGTGGGCACGTGCCAACTGCGACGGCGTCCGCAACAGACCGAACGCGACGTTGTCCACCACGAGCAGCGATGCGCCCGGGCGAGCCACCCTCGTTGCTTCGGCAAAGGCGGCCGGCACGTCGTGGAGGTGATTGAAGGAGCGCAGCATGAGCACGTGGTCCGCTTGGCCGGTGCGCACCGGTAGCTGTTCACCGATCCCCTGGGTCAGCAAGGCACCGGGCAGCGCGGCAGCGGTCCGTTCCAAGGCGGGGAGGTCGGGCTCGACGGCCAGATAGCGCACGTGACCGCGGACGATGAGATCAGACAAGGTCTGCAGGTAGCGAATCGGGCCCGCCCCGATATCGACGATCAGCCCGCGCAGGCCTCCGATCAGCGCCAACAGTCGGGTCTCTTCCGCGCCAAAGGGATCGCCGTGATCACGGCGCCAGACACCGGGTCGCCAGCTGCCGTCGCCGTTGTCTTCGGCAGGGTGGAGTTGACGGAGTGGGGCAAGGTCCGCGGCAAAATCGTCTAGTCGCGCTTTGCTCGACACATCCAGCCACGCCTGACCGAGCTCATCGGTGGTGTGAGCAAGGTCGGCGTCAGACCACGCGGCCGCAGCACAATGGAAGCGACGCAGCCGATCGCCTTCGAGCAGCCAGAGGTGACGCATCCGTTCAGCCGCTGGCACGCCCTGAGGCCAGACGGCCTGTGCTCCCAGAGGTGCGACGAGGGCTGGCCCTGTCTGCACCCAATCGAATTGATTGCTCACCGGCTGGGCGCGGGGCAGGACCGCTGTGCCCGATGTCGCCCCCGCACAAGCGTGCCGCAGCGCGCACCGTGAACACGCTGCGACCTGCGCCACCGGAAGGGCTGAGCCGGAAAGCTGAACCTGCAAATCGCCCCGAAATTCAGGGTGCAAACACCTTGGGAGCGGACCACGTGCCAGACGCAACGTCGGACTGCGCTGCATAGAGACAGTGGCCAACCAAGCCGCAAGCGCAGCACTCGATGGCGCCGACTCCACGACCACGAGTAGCGGGCCTCCCTCGGAAATAACGGATAACATATTGATATCGAGTGACTGTACTGCACCCACCCACGCCAACACCGCTCCGCCGGCCCGCAGTCTTGACCGCACATCGGCGGGTAGGGGTGCGCCACGCCATCCAAGGCCGCGGGTTCCCTGCGTGACCAACGCCCTTCGAATGCGGGCCGGGCTTTGCTCCGCCAACTGCACGACGGCTTGCCGGGTTCGCACTGCGATGACGAGCGGTGACGCCACGTGGCCTCCGGGATGCACCATTGTTGTACTGCGGCCCACCCAGGCACACGGAACGGCGGTTCGAAGTGGCGCGACTAGGCTACGCCGACTCCTACAGCCGGCACTAAGCCACAGACCACGCTCGCTTCTCAAGATCTCTCGCTGTGGGACCGCCAGTCTGTCTGGTCTTCAAGCGCAGTGGGCCAATGCGGCGTGTCGGAACACGGAAGATCATTTGACAGGGCCGGCGCGCACAACCTAACCTTCGGGCTGCGGAACTACGCGTATTTGGGGGTTAGATCATGTCCATTTCTCGTCGCGACTTCATGTCCCTAGTGGGGACCTCGGTGGCCGGTGCCACCGCTCTTGCAGCTAGCGCGCGTTACGCTGGCTCAACAGCGCAGGGGGCCCAGTCCACCGCGCATCTGCAGCAGTGGCGCGTCGCAGCCATCGGCGCTGTAGACCGCGGCGCTGTGCCATTCACACTCGAAAACAGCCAGACCGGCGAACGCATTCGTGTAGACGCATGCCGTACCGGCTCTCGTCGCGGCCCCGTCGCGAGCAGCAGCAAGTTTGACTTGTTCTTGCACAATGGTGGCAGCGGCAGCTCGCCAACGGAGCGTGACCACCAGCTGGTGGCTCGGTCGCTGGCAAAGCGTCTCGATGCAGAGCGCTCGCAGGCGCCAGAGGCCGTGCTCACAATGGACGCACGTCTCGATCGTCACCCGGAGCTCTTCCAGACGAACGACGACCGCGCCTCCGCTTAGGCAAGCGCTGACGCCCGGTAGCGGGCGCAAAAAACAACGAAGCCCCGGCCGCATTCCCCCAAATGTGGCCGGGGTTTCGGCATTTTTGCGGACGACCGCCTCGTGATACGAACGGCACAATGACGGCGGACCGTAGTTGCAAGAGAGCGCTGGAAGGGGTGCTGACGGCGCCGTGGACATCACACGAGCGGCGCAGACGACTATTTCATCGCGACTTCACGCAGGAGGTCGGGATTGTCGAGGACCTTTCCCGCGCCAATCACAACGGCGCTCACCGGATCGTCGGAAATCAGCACGGGTAGGCCGGTCTCTTCACGAATGAGCGTGTCGATGCCCGGCAGCAGCGCGCCGCCACCAGCGACCACAATACCCTTGTCGACGATATCAGCCGACAGCTCGGGCGGCGTCTGCTCCAACGCACGACGCACTGCGCGAACGATCTCACTGAGGGGCTCGCTGAGGGCCTCGCGCACTTCGTCGGAATGAACCACGGCCGTTTTGGGGACGCCGTGGTTCTTATCCCGCCCTTTGACCTCCATGCTCTCGAGGTCACGGGTGGTCCAGGCGCTGCCAATCCGCAGCTTGATCTGTTCAGCCGTCCGCTCGCCCACGAGCAAGTGGTACTTGCGCTCCAGGTGCTCGACGATGGCCCGGTCAAGCCTGTCGCCACCGACCTTGAGACTCTCGGCGTGCACGATGCCAGCGAGGGAGATGACAGCGATTTCAGTGGTGCCACCGCCGATGTCGACGATCATGTTGCCGGCGGGTTCCGTCACAGGCAGATCAGCGCCGATCGCCGCAGCCATGGGCTCTTCGATCAGATAGACCTCACGGGCACCTGTCGCCTCTGCGCTCTCGCGCACGGCGCGCTTTTCCACGCCGGTAATGCCCGAGGGCACGCAAATGATCACCCGCGGCCGAACCAACGCGCGACGCGGCTGAACCTTGACGATAAAGTAGCGCAGCATGGCTTCGGTAATGTCGAAGTCGGCGATGACGCCATCACGAAGCGGACGCACCGCGTCGATGCCAAGCGGGGTACGCCCGAGCATCTCTTTGGCGTCCTTGCCGACGGCAAGTACACGTCGGTCACCGCGTCGATCGGTCTGGACGGCAACCACGGAGGGCTCGTTGCTCACGATGCCCCGCCCCTTCATGTAGATGAGGGTGGTCGCTGTGCCCAGGTCAATCGCGAGGTCGCTGGAGATAAAGCCGTCGAACCAACCCACGAATCGCATCCCTGGCGCATCAAGCGCACGCTCCGGCGTACCGGGTGGCCGGACATTAGCCGTCGATCCACCATTTGCCAAGTAGACGCGAGCGTCGCAGTCGACGGTAGCTTCAACAGGCCCCGATGGGAGCCAGTCCGTGTCGAACCACAGTGGCCGCTCACCAAGCCGATTTGCTGCGTAACCCCTGTAAATTCGGGCTGCCTTGCAAAATACTGTGCGCCTTATCTCCTGACCGTTACTTCACCTTACCGACAGGCTGCTCCCACTCTGCCGTCAGGTTCTTGGCCTTGATGCACTCCGCGTCGGCCCAGCAGTCATCATCGAGGACTTTGGTGCCCATGCTGTGAAAGAAGCTGACGATCAGATTGCGGTGGTATTCTGTGTAGGTCGGCTTATACCCCTTGAGCGCCGGGTAGGCGTCGTCCTTGGTCTTTTGGGCGATGTACTCGTGACGACCGCCGACATTGGCGAGGCAAAGACCCGACTTTCCAGTGGCGGTGTCGAGCACATTGCAGAACCCGAAGCCTGAGCCCGCTCTGGCCTGGTTGAGCAGCGGCGGTACGAACTCGTCGGCCTTCAGGGTGCCGTCTTTGATCTTCTTGTGGTTGCTGTTGTCGAGCAGGCCACGGCGAATGACCTCGGAGGTCCACTCGGCGTACTTGGTGGTGTCGACGTAGGAATCGCCCTCGCCAAACAGCCCGATGGCCCGAGCGAGAGACAAACCGGCAGCGAAGTTCACCGTCCGGTCGCCCACAGCCAGCATCAGCAGGATGTTAGTGGCCTTGTGCCCTGGCAGCGGATTGAGAAACGCCCGCTCGGCGACCGTGATGGCGTCTGCCCCCTCAAGGACGTTGGAGTTGGTCTGCACCAAGCGCCGAAACTCTGGGGTATTGCGGGGTTCAGCGGCACCTTCGTAGGGCGATTTCATCTGCAAGCGTGCGCGTTCGGTACCATCTGGTGCGGTGACCACGACTTCGACGGTATCGCCTTTGTCACACTTGATCGCGACATTGACTCCCCCGTTCTTGATCGCCGTCGTCTCTGCGACCTGCTTGTTTTCGACGTTGGTGACGCGGATGGTATCGCCTTCCTTAATGATGGCCTCTGCCTGCCACACCGGCCGCTTGACCGACTTGTCCAGGCACTGCCCATCTTCGCCGACGTAGCTGTTGAACTCCTCGCGCTTGCAGTAGTCCGAGTCGTTGTTCCAACTCAGCAGCACGGTGCCGTCCTTAGCGCCCTTCTTCGGGCAACCCGCGATCACCGGACCGGAGGCCTTCCACATGATCTTCTCGATCACGCCCTTGAGCTGCGTACGAATGAAGATGTCGGCGATACCAGCACCCGCGACCACGGGAGCCGCGGCGACGATGTGCTCCTCAAGCGGGGCGGTGAGGGCCGTGTGGATACCGCCCAAGCTAATGCCTGTCATGAAATAGGGGACGTCCGGGCCGCCGATGTCGAGCACACCATCGGCGTTGAAATCGCCGGCCACCGCACTGGCAAGCAGCTGCTCTTTACTGGCATTGCGTGGATCAGCGATGGCCGCAGGCAGATTCTTGCCGAGGGAGCGCAACATCCGCACCGCGACGATGTAGTCGAAGGTGGTCTGGCGCATAGAATCGCGGAGCCGAAAGGTATTGGGCGCGTAGTAGGCCTCGCCAGCGCTGTCATTGAGAACACAGTCGCCGTTTTCATCAGTCGCCCTACCCTTGACCAACAACTGCTGCAAAAACCCGTTGGTTTCGAGCTGTTTCACGAACTTTTCAAGGGTAATGTCGTCGGCAAAGCGTGTGTCGGCATCCTTGAATACGAGCGATCCGAGCAAGTTCTTGGCGAGGTTGACGGCGTCTTTTTCAGACAGCCCCTTGGGCAGAA
>JAGSHB010000165.1 GCA_023954815.1 Myxococcales bacterium
GGCCTACACCTTCCACACCCGTGACAACGTGCGCCAAACGACGATCGACTACATGCAGCTGATTCGTGTGCTGCGTGGCTGGGACGGCAAGACCCTGTGGGACGCCGACATCAACCAGAACGGCAAGAAAGACGACATCGCAGGCGATTTTGACGGTGACGGCAAGGTCGACGCGGGTGGTCCAGACGTGAGGTACACCATGACCGGTAGCTCGCTGGGCGGCATCATGGCGGCGATGGTTGGCGGCACGGAGCCCTACGTGGACGCGGTTGTGCCAATCGCTGGTGGGGCAGGGCTGTCCGATGTGGGTATCCGCTCGACCCAGGGTGGCGTGAAAGAGGCGGTGACCCTGCGAATGATGGGCCCGCTGTACATCGGTCAGCCCGACAAAGACAGCGGCGAAGTTGTGGTGCGCGCAGTGGTGCCACATCTCAACAAGACCGCCAGGGTCGAGGTGGCGCGTCTGCCCAAGGCTATCGTCGGGAAGCTGCTAGAGACGACAGGTGGGTCGGTGTTGGCAGAGAACCTCGACAATGGCGAGTACGACTGTGCCCGCATCCGCCAGGACGGCAGTTTTCGGGTCGCGCTGGCCAGCGACATGGTCCGTGTGGACACCCTGCCCAAGGAGCTCAAGCTAGACGATTCAGCGCTTTCTCCCGAGGAAGTCAGCAAGAAACATGAGATTGTCGCTCGCGCCGAGAAACAACGCAGCGAGCGTCAACGCCATCGCCTTCGCTTCTTTGTGGGCAACGCCTTTCAGCTCGGCGTCATCGACAAAGCCAAGCATCGGGCCTGCAAGTTGAAGCCTGGCGCACAGGCGATTCACACCATCGACAAGTTCGAAAACAATGTAAAATTCCACTTTCGGTCGTCGCCGCTGACCTTCGACAAGGGCGATGCGCTCGCACCTATCGCTGAGGGGCTGGGGCTACACCGCGCCCGCCCTGAACTACGTCGCTTCATGGGCTTTGCCCAGCTGGTGCTCGACGCAGGCGATCCGGCGATTTGGGCGCAGCACGCGCGCAGCGGCGAAATCACCTACCGCAATGGTCAGACTGTCGAGACCAACATGCTGGTTTGGCACAACGTTGGTGACATGAACGTGCCGGTGAATACGGGCGCGTCGATTGCGCGCTCCGCTGGGCTGCTCGACTGGACCAAGCCGATTGCCGAATGGGGTGGGCGCACCGTCAACCAAGTGCTCATCGACGGGCACGTGCTCGAGTCGGTCGACATCATTCCCCGTTGGAACAAGGCGCCGGACGGCAAGACGGTCGTGATGGATCCTGAGGATTTGAGTGGCAGCGCGACCGCAACAACGGCACCGTACGACGATTTCGGCCAGAAGAAGGGCGTCGTGTACCACCGCGGCAAGGACGGCTTCCATGTTCCAAGGTTGAACCCGCCGCTGCGTACGCACGCCGTGGTCGAGTCCAAGAGCGGCTGGTCGGGGATCTTTGTGCCGCTGATGAAGCCGTCCGGGCAGCACGACCCGGATCAGCCTGGTAAGTCCGCAGACCGGCTCAACAAGCTGTGTAAGGCCGAGGCGCAGGCCAAGGGCATGGATCCGGCCTCCTGTGACAAGGCAACGCACTTCGACGTAGGTGTGCTCACCTTTGAGATGCTCACGCGCTACCTCAAGAGCGGCGGCAAGAAGTTCGAACTCAAGGCCTGCCAGGGTACCTGGAGCTGCGGCGACGTGCCCAAGCCGCCGCCCGCACGGAAGTAGCCGGTTGGTCTGAGCTACTCGGCCGCCGGCAGCGCGTAGGTCACGGCATTGCCATCGCTCGCAACCACACCACCGTCGGTCAGGTGTTTCAAAATCGTCGTCGGCCGCGCCCGGAGCCCCATCGCCTCTCGGTAGTTGCGAATCGCGTTCAGTAGGGACGCCGGCGACTTCGGCCGTCGACGCGCGGGCATCTTGGCGAGCAATGAGATGATGACCGCCACGTCGGGGTCACCGCTGAGAGCGCGAGCTGTCCCCTTCGTGGGCTTATCTGCCGGAGATTTGCTCGACGAAGCCTTGGTTGGTGTGGCTTTGCTCGGCGCCTTCGCGGTGGTCGTTGCGGGAGACTTCTTGCGCCGACTGCTTTCAGGCTTTGCTTGGCTGGCACTCTTGTCGTCGGAGCGCTGTTTGGGTTTGCCGGTCGCAGTCGACTTTGCTGAGGACACAGCCGCGGACTTCTCCGTTCGCTTGGACGAACGCTGCCCCTTGATGCCTTCAGCGTCCTTCGCACCCGCGCGCGACTTCCGACCCCGACGCTCCTGACCGCCGGCGCGTGAGCCATCCTGCGTCGCTGCCTTGTCCTTCGCCGGCTTCTTGCGCGCGCCGCCCGCCTGTTTTTCCAGCGCCGGCGCGACGTGCCGAATCGGCACAGGGCGTTCCCAGTGGTCGTTGAGATGGGCTGTGAGGTCTTTGTAGTCCTTGTCATTGGCGAGCACGATGATCTCAGCGTTTGGAAAGCGAAAGGCGTACTCGCCGATCTTGGCCGTCACGAGCTTGTCGACGAATTCCTTACGGGTGATGCGGCCGATGATGACATCCACCCGCTCAGGGTTCGCTTCGATTGTTCGTAGGGTGCTCGGCGTGACCGTATTGGTGCGATTGGCGGCGAGCACGACCATGCGGACACGTGGCTCACTCAATAGTTCGGCGACGTCAGTCTTCGGGATGTTTTCGAAATCAACGATGTAGATGAGCTGCCGAGAGGCAGTCTGGGAGCCCAATGAGGAGGCCAAATCGGCCAGTTTCTTTCCCATGGCTGCTCCTTACAGTCGCTCGTCTACGAGCATGAGATTTCCGTAGTTGTACGCCATGCGCTCCACTTTGAATACGAAAGCATCGACAATGGCGCGCCGAAGCCATTGCTCTCGGCCGTAGCGCGCCGGCCCAAAAAGAGTCCGAGCGTGCCTCCAACAAGGAAGCACGCCCGGTTTCAGCGCTGAGAAGCGCCGTTCAATTGAAGCCTAGAGGCAGCAGGCGTAGCCGTACTTGCTGTTCGGATTCAGGTTGTTCGCGCCGTTGCCAATGCCGTTGCTGCCACCGCAACGACCGTCGCAGTCATTGAAGCCGCCGGACCAGTTGCCCGAGTGCTTGATGATGCTGAAGCGGCGGAGCACCGAGCTCTGCGAAACCGTGCAAATAGACGCGCCGATTTTGCCGCAATCACGAGCCGCTGTGACCCAATTCGCCCCGGAGTTGTTGACCTTTAGCCAGCAAACGCCTCCTGTATTGGTCGCGCCCTTGGGGCAGCCGGTCGTCGGCCGCTCACCTGCGCAGCAGGCGAACCCGTAGGCGTAGTCGTAGCGCGTGTCGTTGGACATGCGCGTCTTGCCGCCGTCGACGCCGTACTCCCACACGCCGTCGGTATCTTCGCCATCATTGGGCCACAACGGGGCCACGCTCACCTTGCCAGCGGACCGGATGTAGACGTACTGCGACTTGGTGCAGACGTCGGCGTTGAGCTTGGCGCAGAAGGCTGCCGCGTAGCCGAACGGTGCGTCGGTCGCGTTGTGGATGTGAACCACGCGCAGGCCTTTGTCGCTGCTGGCCATCTTCACGATCTGGTCGGTGGGGCGCTTGGGCGTGTTGTTGTAGCAGCACGGCGCGCCGTAGCGCGAGCTGGCGCTGTGGTCGTCGCCGGTCTGACCGTTGGCGTCCCGCCACTGGTTGCCGTCATTGTCGGCCCAGGAGTTGGTCCAGTTGCCCGACGACGTGTAGGTCGGCAGGAGGCCGTTGGCGCGCATCACCAAGGCCTGGGCGCCCGAGCAAAGGTCCGCACCCTTGGCGCGGCAGAAATCGACAGCCTGGCTCCACGTACGGTAGGTGCCGACGCCAGGCGTGCAGACGCCGCCCACGACCATCGAGCGCTCGCCGTTGGGCTGCGTGGGGCACCAGGGGTTCTTAAACTCGACGTTGCCGTTGAAGGCGACGTCCTTGGCGAAGGTTGCCGTGCCAGCAAACTGGGCGGTGCCGGCGAGCTTCATCTCACCACCAGCGACGATGTTGCCGTTAATGGCGACTTTCTGGTTGCTCAAGGTCTGAATCTTGATGCTCCAGGTGGCGATCCAACCGTCGTGGCTCGTCGCAACTTTGCACCATTTGAGGTCGCCACTGATCTGCGGCTGGCAGAAGCTGGTGTCCGCGACCTTCAGCGTCCAGAGCCCTTTGACGTTGATGCCAATCATCTTGCTGATGTCGCCACTCTTGGGCTTGGCTGTCGGGCTAAAAGTCTTCTTGTAGACCTTCGTCGACTTGGCGCCACATGGGTCACACAGCGTCCAGCCGACTTTCTTGTCGTTTGGGGGCAGCACCACCATGGCGACCTTCGACAGGTCCGTGTTTTCCACGTGAACGCTAAGCGAGAACGCCTGGGTCAGACCGATGTTCGGGAAGTTGATTGTGCTGACGGCGTCCGAGCCCGTGTTGTCAGGAATCGGCACCATCTTTTGCGCAGTCTCAATGATGTCGACGAACTGGTTGCTCAACAACTGGTTGCTGATTTCGTTCAGGCCGTCAGCGGGCAGGGCGTTGGGGTCCATCGCCTTGACGCACTTGAGGCTGCCGTCGGCGTTGATGCCCTTGACGACCTGGCCAGCGGTCTTGCATTCGCCAGACGGCGTTTTGATACCGGTCAGCTTGCTACCATCACCAACAAAGGCCGTTGCGGTCACCGTCGCTGCAGCGATGCCGCCGGTAAACGTGCCGTTCTTGGCCTTGATGCTATTGCCAGCGAGATCGATGTTGCCGTCGAACTTGAGCTCTTTCACCGACACGCAGCCGGTGCAAGCCAGATCCTTCGCTGGGCCGCCCTTGGTTGCCGACCCGGCATAGGCAAATCCAACCTTTGAGCCCGAGATTGCGCCGTTTGCGATGTGGCTCGCGCTCAAGCAGCCCGTGCAAGTCAGCGCGTCGGCGGTGCCGGCGTTCATCGCGAAAAGTACGCTGCGGATGGCGCGACGGGGCAGTTCCGGATCCGATCCGATGGTGATGCCGAGCATTGGCGTGCTGGTGGAGGCCAACTTCTTGATGTCGAGCGACGTCTTGCTGCCGAGCGCCCAGTGAAACTGCCCCTTGGAGACACTCACGGAGACAGGGCCTTCAGACCAAAGGGCTGTCTTGGTGGTGCCATTGGCATAGACGCGGAACGTCATGTTGTACGAACCATCTGCCGCCGCGCCGCCGCCCGTAGACGTAAGCACGCCCTCGATCGAGGCGGTTTTGGGTGCGGCTGCGAAAGCCGTGACGCTTGTCATCAGCAGCGCACCCGCCAATAGCGTACGCAGGCTGCGAAGGTGTCGTGAGTTCATCTCGTCTCCAGGATGGAACGTGGTTTTCCGTCGCGGGCGCTGGCCTCGAGACGGTTGCACCATGCCGTTTGCCTGTCGCGCGGGTAAAAACGCAAGTGTTGCGCTTACAATTTCTTCCGAATTCGGCGCCGGACCGCATCCATACGTGCCACCTTGTCTGCGCCAGCTCTTGTCGAAGTGTGCCCGGGCCGTGCACTCTCCCGCCGGATTTTCGCCCAGGACCATGCCCCATGCACGCTCTCTCAAGAACCTCACTGTCACTGCTTTTCCTGACCTTCGTCGCCTGTGGTGCTGAAACAGACGCGCCGAAATCTGCTGATGCGACTACGGAGCCGAGTGACGCTGGCGTAGCTGATATCGCTCACGACGACGTGACAGGTGGCAACGAAGATGCTGGCGCAGCCGACACGCTTGTTGCCGACATCACTACCGTTGATGCGACAAGCGCAAAGGACACGATACAGCCCATAGATTCAGCGGTTTCGCCTGATTCCAGCTCGTCAGTTGTGGATACTTCTGTAAACGACACTGGCAGCACCGACGCAGGTACCACAGACATAGGCGTTCTTGATGCAGGTACCAAAGACAGTGGCAGCGCAGACGCAGGCAGCACCGATGCGGGTCAGGCGAGTGACACCGCCGGCTCGTGGTCGTGGCCGACCAACCGTCCCAAGGGACAGTGCACCAAGAGTTCCGAATGCAAGACCAATGGCGGATGCAACGCCAAGGCGCCTGGTGGCATCTGCTTGGGATGTGGCACCTGCCCATCGGGATACGACTGTATGTTCGGGGCGTGCGCGCTCTGGTGCGACAAGGACAGCGAATGCCCAGTGGGCCTCACGTGCCTCACGAGTAAAGGGGTTTGTCGGGTTCCCAAGTGCAAATTAGACAGCGACTGCGAGGGCCCATTCGTTTGCGACAACGGCTTGTGCGCGCGACCCAAATGCGGTGCCGGATGTCCTTCTGGAATGGCCTGCACAGGCGGCTGGTGCAGCAAATCGTAGCGAAGTCCTACTTCTCTTTGGGATCCCGAATACAGATCTGACCCACAAAGGCGATGCTGCTGCAGATCGGCAATTTACCACCACAATCGGCGGTCGTTTTACACGGGCCGGAGCAATAGTAGACGCTGCCTGGCCCCTCGACACAGAGCGCGGTCTCGCAGTCATTACCCGATTTGCACGTGTCTTTGCCGGTTTTGCCCGTGCCCCGCGCGCCGACCTTGCAGAAGCAGCCCGCAGAGACCGAACACTCGCAGCGCTCGTTAGCTGGGCAGTCGGCGTTGAACGTGCACGCCTTGTTGCTGCTCTGCACATCCGCGGAGATTGCGTCTCCAGTCCCGGCGTCTTCTGCAGCGGCGTCTCCCGTCTCCGCGGAGCCCGCGTCATCTTGGGCAGCTGCGTCCGTGGATGCGGCATCTTCTGAACCCGCATCGCTCAGTTCGGCGTCACCCGTTGTTGCATCCGATGCGCCGCCGGCGTCGGCGCGGGAGTCTGTGCCGACGTCACCCGCTGTTGCCGTGCCTGTGTCGAGCGCCGCGTTCGTACCGCCCGATTCGCTGCTGCAACCCGCGAGCAACCAGAGGCTTGTCACGACAGCCAGCCAAGCGACGCGACAAGACGAGGGACGCTGAATCTTCAGCATGGTGAGCTCCGTGAGTGGGGTTGGAGGACGCAGCACGCGTCGTAAGGGCTCTGATGGTGCCGCCCTCATCAACAGCGGGGCAAGGGGCGCACAAGAAGTCACACGATTTGGAGCTGAGACAGAGGCGATTCCGTCGTCTGTTGCTGCGTCGCTACGCCTGAGGAGCCGGACCACCGCTCGCCAAAATCGCGTCGACAGCGGCCAAAACGCGCGGAACTTCGGCCACGGAGTTCGGCCAATGGGGCGCCATCCGCAGCCAACCATCGGGGCTGGCACACGACACACCCGCCTCCGCCAGGGCGCTTGCCCACGTCCCTGCGTCGGAGTTAGGCGGGCGCATGCACAGCGAACCCGAACGGCCCGCAACATCGTCCATGCGCGCACTGTCAAATCCGCGGGAGATGAGCGCCGGCTCAATCGCATCGTGCCAACCCTGCACATGTTCAAGGATCTGCGCCACGCCCAGTTGTTCCAGCAGCGCCAAGCTACCTTCCAGTGCGGCGGTACCAAGCACGTTGGCCGAGCCGCCCTCGACCATGCCCGCACGCCTGACAATCGGCCGATCGTAGCGGAGGAAATCAGGACTCTTGAACAGGAACTCAAAGGGCTCTTCGTGGCTCAGCCAGCCAGCGACGAGCGGCCGAAACGCCGCCGCGCTGTCGGGGTGCACATACAGCACCCCCGCGCCTTCGGTTGCCATGAGCCACTTGTGCCCGCCAGAACTGAGGTAGTGAATGCCAAGCTCTTGCACGTCCAGTGGGATGATGCCCAGGGCTTGAATGGCATCGACAAAGAGCTCGGACCCATAGCGCTTGCACAGCCCGCCCAACTCCGCCATCGGCATGCGCTGGCCAGTCGAAAATTGGACCATGCTCACGGCCACCAGTCGGATTCCCGAGGCCAGGACCCGCTCCAACTCCGCGAGTGCTGTCTGGCGATCTGTGCGGAACGCGTCCGCCTCCATCCACACCAATTCGAGACCAAAGTGGGCCGCTGCCTGCTGCCAAGGGGTGACGTTGGCCGGGAACTCTCCTCGAAACAGTAGCACCCTGTCGCCCCGCTGCCACGGCACACATAGGGCGACCTGGGTAACCCCAGATGAGGTGTTCGCAATGAGCGCCACATCTTCGGCCTCAGCGCCCATCAGTCGAGCCAGGGCGGCTCGCACGCGATCCCGGCGTGCTGACTCTTCGCCGTAGTTGGCGACGCCGAGGCGACCGTAGCCGTCGAGCGGACCTAACACGGCTTGGCGAACCGGGCGGCTCACCGGCGAAATCGCCGCATGATTGAGGTAGACGTCGACTTCGAGGTCAGGAAATAGCGCGCGGCTGCCCAATTGGGCGACAAATTCAGGCGTTTTGCTCACTTGTGGCTTCCTCTCTTCTTCTTGACCTTGGCTGGCAAGCTGCCTTCGTAGCGTTCTACGAAAGCGGCCAGCGGCATCGACGCAATGGCGGCGCCGACGACGTCCAGTGGCACGTCTTCCAGTTTTTTGAACCGGACGCAACTCTTGCCCATGTCGAGCCGTTTGCCCGTCTCTTTCCATGAGGTGGCCAGCTGCTCCGCGACCTCAGGCATGACGTACATTCCAAAGAGGTGAAGGCTGAACTTTGCCTTGCCATTGGCCAACCCGGCGAAGGGGACGGGTTGTTTGCCGTCGCAGTGATAACCGTCGGGGCAGATGCTGTGTGGAACGTAGTAGCCGATGGAGCCGTACTGGATGCCTTCCTCGTATCCGGCTGGCAGATTTGCCAGGATCACTTCGCGAACGGCCTGCAAAGTCGTGCGGCGGTCGGGGGGCAGGGAGGCGAGGTAGGCTTCGACAGATGCGTGGCTCATGGTGCGATCCTTGGGCGGCGTGGGCTGTTTGCCGAGGGGCTACTTGTGGTCGAGATTGAACACACCGGACCATGCCGCGGTGGCCAGCGATGGTGCCGCGTGCAGGGCCCGCTCTCGCAGTACGCTTGATGGGCCCTCGGTTGGTCGGGCAGCGAGCGCCTCATCAAAGGCCCGGACGGCCTCGTCGAACGCTTGTTTGCGGTAGGCTGCGAGACCAACGGCGTAGGCCCCGGCACACCGTGCGACATCCGGGTGTTCGGCAAGCCATCCCTTGGGTCCCAACACCTCGAAGATACGCACTGCGTTTTGCTTGCCCTTGACGCGGATCATGTCGATTTCACGGCCGTCGAGGTGGTCCCGCACTTCCTCCCAGACCGTCTCGCTACACAGGACTTTGGTGCCGTACACCTTGTTGACCGGCTCGAGTCGCGCAGCGAGATTCACGGCATCGCCGATCACCGTATAATCCTGGGCATTTTCGCCGCCGATACTGCCGACGATGACGTCCCCCTTGTGCACGCCGACACGCACATCCAGCACAGGGGCGTTGTCGCCGCTCAGTCCAGCGTTGAAGTCGGCGACGATGCGCACATGATCCAGCGCCGCGAGACAGGCGAGCAGCGCGTCATCCTCCAGCGGCATTGGCGCACCAAAGAACGCCATGACACCATCGCCCATGTACTTGTCCAGGGTGCCTTTTCGTTCCGTGAGCGCCTCCGAAACGCGACTGAGGTAGCCGTTGAGCAGGTTTACGACCTCTTCAGGTTGTCGCTCCTCGCTGATGGACGTAAAGCCGACCAGGTCTGAGAACAGCATCGTAAGCCGCTTGCGGTCTCCGACCCGGTTGCTGGCGCCGGTGTTGGTCAACAGGTATTCGACCACATCCGGTGCCACATGTCGTTTGAATGTACGCTTGATGCGGTCGCGTTCCCGCAGGCCAACCGTCATGCGGTTGAACGCGCTGCCGAGCTGCCCGATTTCGTCCTTGCCTTGCACGTCCACGGTCACATCTAGGTCGCCGTCCGCCACCTTCTCCGCAGCGGAGGACAGCTCTCGAATCGGCAGTGCGATGCGTGAGGCGAGGAAGAACCCCAATCCAAGCGCGATGAGCAGCATGAGGACCGCCACGAATCGGAGCGCGCCCGCGCCTTCAAGCAGCGTCGCGAGGCGCTGATCGAGGTTGTAGGCCAACACGATGTCCGCGATGGGTTGACCGCTGAGCCCTTTGACAGCCACGCGCTGCACTAACCAACGGTGACCGTCAATCGACACCTCACCGCGCTCGCCCTCTTTCATTTTCGAGGCGGCACGCAAGCAGTCGGCGGGCAGGTCGCCATCGCTGGTGCCATCCGGAGCCAGAAGCGCCAAGCGAGCGGCCTTGTCGGTGATGCGCAGGTCAGACAACAGGTTGCGGGCCTGCCATCCCTGGATGAATACCGCGCGCGGTTGGCCGCCTAGCACCGTCGAGCGCGCGAACACGACGTACATCCCGGCGGCGGTCTTGGCCGTCACCATTCCGCTTGCGCTCAGCTTAGGATCGCGTGCATCGATGACCATCGCGCCGCTATGGCCGAACTCACCATTGAACGCCCGCGACACAGCCGTCAGCTTGCGCGTGTCTTGACCGAACGCGGACTTGTCAGCGCTGGCATAGAGCAGTCGCCCTTTGGAGTCGGCGACCGCGAAAAACCCCTGGCTCGCCTTGGCCGCCCAACCCCAGTCCGCGTCAACCAAGTTCTGGTGCAGCGTCTTGAGGTCGTTTGCGTCATCTTCCGGGCTGCCGAGGCCAAAGTCGCTCTCGTCGGCCGACTCCGCGGTCACTTGGCGCATGACGGGCAACACGTAGCTGAGGTCCGACAGCGCGCGGAAGACCTCGTAGCGCAGATGCAGCATTTTGGTGAGTTGGCCGCGTGCTTCGTCGAAGGTGTCGTCAGCCAACTCCGAAGCGCGGTCCTCGAAAATGCGCAGCCCGGCCAACGCAGTGCCGCCAACGGCGAGCATCGCGACGGTTGCAAAAGCGAGCAGCAATTTGGTTCGAATCGAGTTCACCGCCGGAGTCTACACGGGTTGTCCATGCCGGGTAGCGTGTCTGGGTCGGGCGCAAGCTCATCGTGTCGTGGAGTGTTTCTTATGAAACACTCTGAAACTTGCGCGAGTCGCGATCGTGTAATGCCTAGAAATCTATGAATGTCAGATTGTTGGTGTCGAACTTTTGTTGCGTGTCTAGGTTTGTAGAACTCTCTGTTGTTTCGTTTGGGTGTGTCGTGCAATATGATCTCAAGTGACGGCATCCAGAGGGTCGTCGTGTTGTCTGGGACACGCACAGCGGACTCCTCGCGAGGCGCTGTCGACGTAGCGCTCCAGTGCTCACGCGCGACGTCTGATGACCCATCGGCGGACACGTCGAGAGGAGAAATCGATGAAGTTGGGCTTCTTGGTAGACCTGGACCTGTGCATCGGATGCAAGGCCTGCGAGGTGGCGTGCAAGTCAGAGAACGACGTGCCCTTGGGTGCGTGGCGGCTGAGGGTCAAATACGTCGACTTTGGGACCTTCCCCGACGTGAAACGCACGTTCACACCCATGCGCTGCAACCAATGCGAAAACGCCCCATGCGCCAAGAGCTGCCCCGTCACGGCGCTGCATATGCTCGACAATGGCATCGTCAACATCGACAAGGACCGGTGTATCGGCTGCGCGGCGTGTGTGATGGCCTGCCCCTACGGCGCCCTCTACATGGACCCGGAGACCAACACCGCCGACAAGTGCACGTTCTGCGCTCACAGGGTCGAGGGCGGCTTGGAGCCGGCTTGCGTGGTGGTGTGTCCCACAGGCGCGAACATCTTCGGTGACCTCGACGACCCACGCAGCAAAATCAGCGTCTACAAGAATCAACATGCGGATACGCGTGTGCGCAAGCCCGAAAAAGGTACGGAGCCGAAGCACTTCTACACAGGCGGCGGGGACGTGCACCTCGACCCCAACGCGTCGGTGCGAGAAGAGGGTTTCAGCCTGTTTAACTACATCGGCAAGCTCGAAAAAATCGGGGGGCACTAGGCATGGACAACGCCGTCGTCACACTCGACGTTCTGCACTCCGGGATCGTCTGGGGCTGGTACGTCACGATGAATTTCTGGGCCAAGAGCATCGCCACCGGCGTGTTTCTATTGCTGCCCTGGCTGCTGATGAAGAAGGACGATCATCCCCGGCTGCGCCTGACCGTGGCCGTAACGAGCTTCGTCTTCTTGAATGTCACGCTGTTCTTTACGGTGCTGGATCTGCACCAGCCGTTTCGTTTTTGGCACATCTTTGCCTATCCGAACTTTGAGAGCGCCATCAACCTCGGCGCCTGGCTACTGACCCTTTTCAACGGCCTCACGGTCACAATGGCTTGGCTCGCGTGGAAGAAGAAAGACGCCTTGTACGACAAGCTGCTGCCGGGTGTGTGGGTGGTGGCCTTTGCCGCGACGGTCTACACCGCTGGTTTGCTGGGCCAGGCCAACGCTCGCGAGCTGTGGCACGCGCCGACCGAGGTCGCTCAGATGTTACTGGCTGCGATGTTGGCGGGCAGCGCGACGCTGATCTTGCTCAAGCGTGGGGGAGAGGGCGCACAGCGAATGCTGACGACCGTGCTGGGATTGGCCGCGGGCGTGTCCCTGACCATCTTCCTGGCTGAAATTGTGCTGGCGCCCCAGAAGTCGGCCGAGGCTGGCCATCTGATCCATATCTTGGTCTCTGGTGAACTGCAGACGTTGTTCATCGGCGGCCTTGTGCTGGGGTTTGTGATTCCGGTGATCGCGGTGTCCGTGCCGAGTGAGCGCAAACACCCGGCGCTCCTGGGATCGGTTGCAGCGCTGAGTCTGGTTGGGCTGTGGCTCGTGAAACATGCGTGGCTCATCGCGCCGCAGCTCATCGCCCTGAGTTAGTCGGGCTGGGCGGTGCCGGCTAGTGGCCGGCGGGCGAGCGCTACGAGCTCAAAGAAGCGGGCTGAGAGTCGAAGAGTCGATTGGGCAGAGGAAGGGACCATGACCATGCATCGCAGAGATTTCATGAAGGCGGCCGCAGCATCAGCAGGTGCGCTGGTCACTGCTGTGGGCGCTGTTCGAACATTTGTGCCGCAAGCCATCGCAGGAGAGCCGCTCGGCGCCATGGGTGGAAAGTTCGACCGCGTGCCGGTGGTCAACGGCAACTTCCAGGCCTACCCGCCCTTTGAGAAGTGGTCCAGTTGGCGCGAGTTGAGCGGTGACGATTGGAAGCGAGGTGGCATTGGCCGCGCCGACATCAAAGTCCATGACCACATCCTAGTGCCGACGATTTGCAGCAACTGCGAAGCGGTCTGTGGCCTTACCGCCTGGGTCGACAAGGAGACGCTGACCGTCCGCAAGTACATGGGCAACCCGCTGCATACGGGTAGTAAGGGTCGCAACTGCGCCAAGGGCGTCGCTGTCACCAGTCAGACCTACGATCCGGACCGTATTCCGTTTCCGCTCAAGCGCGCGCCGGGCTCCAAGCGTGGCGAAGGCAAGTGGGTGCGTACGACCTGGGACGAAGCGCTCGGCACCATCGGCAAGAAGATGCGAGAGACCCTACAAAAGGGCGATGCGCTGTCGAAAAAATCCATCATGCACCACGTCGGCCGGCCCAATGAGTCCGGATTCGCCAAGCGGGTTTGGTCGAGCCTGGGCCAGGATGCACACAACAGTCACACCAACATCTGCTCCGCCGCGGGCCGTTTCGGTAGCCTAGCGTGGACCAACGACGACCGTAGTTCGCCAGATTGGGAGGAGTCGCGGCTCTTTCTGCTGGTGTCGTCGCACGCCGCCGATGCTGGTCACTACTTTCAGCAGGCCGCCGGTCAAATCGCCGCCGCCCGAAAGCGGGGCGCGAAGCTGGTGGTGCTCGATCCGCGGCTCTCAAACTCCGCCGGCATCGCCGATCTGTGGATTCCCTGCTGGCCGGGCAGCGAGTCGGCCATTCAGCTGGCCATCTCTGGGCAGCTGATCCGCGACAAGACCTACGCCCGCGCGTTCATCGA
>JAGSHB010000308.1 GCA_023954815.1 Myxococcales bacterium
GCCATTGGGTGGATAGGAAGCATGAGACCACAGGAGCCCGCTTCGACGTCCCGAACCCAGCTGTTCATCGATGCATGTGACCACTGGCGACCGGCAACTTCAGGGCTGACTGCTGCCGATAGATGAGGGAAGCTGTTGAACCAGTCGATAGTATGAAACTAAATTTAGCACTCAGGGCGTGGCGTTGTTCCGTTTTGGGTTAGTTTCGTCCCGATTCGGACCACTCGAGTTCGAATTCGGGACGGACGCGGCTGGGGAGCGGGTGCTGCTCTACGGTGCCATCGGCAGCGGCAGCAACAGTGTGGGCTACGCAAAGGTGGTGAACCGCTGGGGGCTGTCGTCGTGCGGCGCTCCAGGTGCGTGCGCGAAGAAGACGTGGCAGCACTCCGACGACAGCGCCGACTGCACCGCTGATTCTTGTACGCCGGCGATGGGATGTACCCATATGCCACCCAAGGCGAATGTCTGCGATCCGGGCATGCCGTTTACGGGCCGTGGTCTCTGCACCCGGGGCGCATGTCCGCCCGTCAGCTACGGCCAGAGGTTTGTGGCTGTGAGCGCTTGGTCAACGGCCGAGATACGCGGATTGACCCTGGCCGCGTCTGGAGCGCCAGCGCTCGTCTTCCTCATACTTAGGGTCTGGCTCATCCCAGGGGGCGTCAGAGACGGCCGGGCGCTACGATTTGCCGCAGATTGAGACGTATTGACGCGCGGTCGAACTCACGCCTGGTTCGGGGGTTCAGACCGGGCTTACGCCGAGGGCATGACGACCGCTAAACTGCTGCTGGCGACGCTCGGGCAGGGGATGGTAGGTCGACGCGCGAATGTCCCGCGACAGCCGTTCGAGCACACTGGTTTTGTAGTACGCCCGCGCCCCGCCGACCTCAATCGCACCCTGCACAGCGGCGATGGCAGCGCGCGCGCACAAGGTCTTGCGCACCAGCTGCGCGTTGGCGTTGTCGAGCGTCGGCGCAAAGTTGTACTCATTGACCCGCTCCACCATCGACCGCCAGGCCAGCTGCGCTGCTGTTAGCTGATTGAGCATCTCGCCCACCGCCAACTGAACCAGCGCGTCGTCCTTTCGAAAAGCCGCCATGCGCACGGCTTCCGCTGCCGCGGCCTCTGCCACACCGATGTAGGGCGCCATATACAACGCCGGTGCCACGCCCAGCGCCACGCCCCAAGCCGCATGCCACTGAGCCGACGGCCGCCGTAGGGCAATCGCTGCATCGGGCACGAAGACATCCGTCAGGGTCACCGTATTAGAGCCGGTACCGCGCATGCCGAGTGTGTCCCAATCTTCACCGATGGATACGCCGGGAGCGCTCATCGGCACGGGAAAGTGCAGCACGCTTGGACCTTCGTCTGGGTCATCATAGCGCGAGCTCGCGACCATCACGTCCGCTTTGGGGCCGCCGCTGCCGAAGACCTTGGTTGCGTTGAGGCGATAGCCGCCCTCTACTTTGACCATGGTGCCGTTGGAGTTGATCCAATCCGTTGCGCCGGTGCTCAGCAAAACCGCCTGATTGTCAGCGACTTTGCGCAAAAGCGGCTCGGAGGGCATGTCGTGGTTCCACTTCCACACAGTCGCCGCGATGAGGTGGGTGTGCATGGATAGCGAAAGGGCCGTCGACCCACACCCAGCACCCAAAATACGCAAGGCATCGCAGGTCTCGGCATAGGTCGCGCCACCGCCGCCGAGCTGTGACGGCACCGCCATCGAGAAGAACCCGTGTTGCTTCAGTTGGGCATAGTTGGCCTCGACGAAGCTGCCGTCTTTGTCGTGCGTCGCAGCGCGCTCTGAAAACTCGGAAGCGAGGGACAGTGCCGTGGTCAGCCAATCAAACGACTGGATCGGGGTGATGCTATTCATGATGGACTCCGCAGTTGGTGTGATCTCAAACAACCGCATCTCGCCCATGGCCATCAACTACATTGTTTGTACTGGTGTCGCCTGTGCTGCCGTCGTCTGTTCCGGCGTCGCATGTGCGGCAGTTGGGCCACCGGCGAACCGGCTCAGGGCGAACCAATCCGAGAAGCTGAGCACCATGGGCGAGGCGCCGGCGAGCCGAATGCTGCCCGTGCGTAGGGCCTGCGGTAGCGCTTGGTGACCAATCCACACTTCGCACAGCGCGCGCAGTTGGGCAGACACCGTCAAATCCACGTCGTACCCGGGGTCGGTAAGGCACAGGTCCACGTCGCCGCGGTCAAAGACCAGCCACCAGCGCCGATTGCCCGTGCCGATTTGCGACAGATCAAAGCGCACCACCTTGCGCTTTTTCATGCCCACAACCGTGCCGTCGACCCCGCGGCGCACGTCCCACATCAGCAGCGCCGGATCCAGGTCTGCCGGGTCGATGGTGTGCTGCACAAAACGGTGCCCCCAGAACCCCAACGCGATGATGATGGGTTTGAGCGCCATGCCTGCCTCGGTCGGCGAGTACTCCGGGCCGCTGTCGGTGTCGTGGCGTTGGATGACCCCAGCGTCGACCAGCTGCACCAGTCGCTTGGACAGCAGGGACGGCGACATCAGCGGTACGCCTTTGCGAATCACATTGAACCGCCGACTGCCCAGAATTAGCTCGCGAACGACCAAGAGTGTCCAGCGTTCCGCTACGATTTCCGCCGCTTTTGCTACGGGGCAAAACTGCCCATATCCGCCGCGCTTGCCCATGGCTTGCCTCCAATTGTCTGCCTTTGCGCTGTCGAGACTAGCACGCGGTACAGAAAGTGAAGTGCATCGCGCGCGGTCGTTCGAGAAATTGGGGCGTTTGGCGGCGTTTGGCCTCGCTGTACGCATGCCGTCGCGTGTTCGACGTCCCAGCACCGCCGCCGTGCTTGTATTACCAAAGCCCGTCCGAGGGGGGGGCAGCCCGCTACGGGCAGGCCAACAGGCGTGGATAGGAAGCATGAGACCACAGGAGCCCGCTTCGCGCCCAAAAATCGAGTTTCCATAAGACCGATTATCGGACGTTGAAGGGTCGTACGCATCCAAAATGGCTCCTTGGTGCGGCAACAATCACGCTGATCAGCAAAC
>JAGSHB010000231.1 GCA_023954815.1 Myxococcales bacterium
TATCCGTCTCGGCGAGCTCCGGGGGACGCCGACTACGCGCTGACTGGCCAGCGCTCGTCTTCCTCATACTCAGGGTCTGGCTCATCCCAGGGGTCGTCAGAGACGGCCGGGCGCTGCGCACCACGACCGCGCCAGCGAGCCCGACGCTTGGGACTGCTTGGATGAGCTGGTTGATGAGGAAGCGTACAGTCAGGAGTGGGCGGGGTAGCGCGAGTGTGGAGCTCGGTCGTGGAGGGACCGGTGCGTCTGGATCCATAAAAATGTTGAATTTCTGGTCGGATAGTGGTCTAAAGTTGGTGTCGATGTCCCCCTCTGGACCTCTTTCAACGCCCGATAACCTTTATTATGTAACCAACCTGGAAGAGGTCAAAGTGGGTGTGCTTTCATGCGGTCTATCCACAGCACTTCTTATGGAGTGTCCTATGACTTTCGTTCTCTGGCGGTTCAATCGCCTGGCACTTGCCCCCATCCTACTAGCGACAGTTTTCGCGATGGGATGCAGCGCCGATGATGGCGCAAAGACCTCAGATGCAGCGGGCGGCAGCTCAGATGTCGTCGGTGTCGACGGGACCACGGCTGATAGCGGGGCTGCGGACGGCACCGTCATCGGGGATGCGGTCACTGAAGCGGACGTGACTGAGGACAAAGACGCAGGAGCTAGCGGAGACAAGGACGCAGGAGCTAGCGGAGACAAGGACGCAGGAGTTGGTGGCAGCGATGCCAACGAAGACGATGCCGTAAAATCCTCAGGCGATGCCGCCACTGCGGGGGACACGAGTACGCAACTTCCGACCGCTGTCACCGTTACGGTCGGCCCCAAGGGAGCGACGCTGAAGATTGAAGGCGCAGAGCTCACCATTGGGAGCGGTGCTTTGGCGAAGGAAGTGAAGATCTCCATGCACGCGGTGCAGGTATCGACCCTGACAGGTGGGGCTACGGGCTTGGTCGGCAAGGCCACTTTCGCCGTACGTCTCCAGCCCCACGGCCTCAAATTCGCCACTCCCGCGACGCTCAAGCTCGCTGTGACAAGCGACTCGAGCGAGTGGGTCATGCTGCGCCAAGACGACGGCGACGACACAACCTGGGCGCCCGTCGGACCGCTGACGGTCACCAAAGACGAGGTCTCCATCGCCCTCAACGGATTCAGTGCTTACCTGCTGTCGAGAATTGACGATGACTGCCCCTGCTGGACCGGCAACATGGTCCGCGACATCTTGACGAAGGCCAAGACCCTCAAGTGGGGCAGCCAGGGTAGCTGCCTTTTCAAGACCTCCAGCGGCACGAAGTTTGTGATGGTCGACTCGGTTGCCGATTGCAAGAAAGACCCGCGCTGGACCTCTGCCTCCCGGGCTATCGCAACCGGCGGCGGCTCGATGTACTTCGGGCCCAACGGTGGCTGGATCGCCGCGACTCGCACGCTCTGGCGCGACAAGTACGACCGCATCAAGTGTGTCAACGTGACCCGGACAAACCCCTGGGAGAGCTGGTACGGCACAAACCCCGACCGCAAGAAGACCTCCAGCGGCAACTGGCACACACTCATCGTCAATCCGATGTCACAGAAGCAGTTTGACTCGTGCAATGCGCTGTTCGTCGCTGCCAAGAAGAAGAACAAAGGCAGCACCGTCGCGCTCGACATCACCGGGCTCACAGACGCCAAGCAGGTCATCAAGGTCGCTTGGTCGAACTCGCCAAAGGACACGGACTCGGCCACCTGCGATAAGGTATGTGGCTCTGATCCAGTACGGCACGACAGCACGCTCGAGCCCGTACTGCCCGGCGCAAGCTATGAACTCAAGCTGTTGGAGTCTCCCGCTGAATTCAATTGCACCATCACAGCACCAACGGGAAAGGGGCCGGCAGCTGGCTCGCAGATCGTCTTTGAGATCAAGTGCGTCGCCAAACCCAAACCGGGTTGCCCTTGCTGGGCCGACAAGGACATCGCCGCCTACACGCCCACCCAATGCTCGCTGCTCGACACGGTTCCAGCCAACAAGCCCGACGGCGTCAAAGACTACCTCAGCCTCAACAGCGACAAAATCGGTCGTGTGGTCGCTACCGACAACACAGGCAGCAACGCGCTGTACTGCAAAGACACCGCTGGCAACTTCAAGTCACCGCTGACGAAGACAGAGCACGCCAAGTGCTGGGCCGACCTGGAAAAGGCGGCGAAGGATGCTGGTCTGAACTGCACGCCGCCCAAACCGACTGTCGTTTGCCCGTGCTGGACCGATAAGGACATCGCCGCCTACACGCCCACCAAGTGCTCGCTGCTCGACACGGTTCCAGCCAACAAGCCCGATGGGGTGAAAGACTACCTGAGCCTCGACGATGGCAAGGTGGGTCGGGTGACGGCCACGAACAACACAGCCGGCAACGAAGTGCCGTATTGCAAGGACACGACCGGCAAGTCCAAATCGCCGATCTCGAAGGCCGAGCATACGAAGTGTTGGGCGGATCTTGAAAAGGCGGCGAAGGACGCTGGGGTCAAATGCCAATAGCGGTTGCGGCAGGCCTTGGTGAGATGACTCGCTGGCGATGATCAGGGGATAGGCACGCGGGCAACCGACCAGCATCGGTGTGCTCGTGGGGACAACCCTCCGGCAGGGGACAAGCCCCCGGGAGCCCGCCAGAGGGCCGATCGACCGCCCTCCCCACTAGTATGCCTTCCAAGCCATCAAACGCCCGCTGGGCCCATCCTTAATCACGCAGCGGCCTTTTGGCCTCCCCAAAACCCCAAATTGTGCCCCCGCGGCGCCAACTACCGGCTCATCGCGCGAAAGTCCTTCTCCATCACGCGCATCAGGCCGGTCGCCTTCCGGCCGACGTGCTTGCCCTTTTCGTACTTCATCTCGAAGCGATAGGTCATATCCAACGCCTTGGCCCCATTGCTCCCCGGCGCCACCTTCAGGTCCCAGCGCAAGATCCCGCGCGGGCGATGGTCCCGCTTGTAGACCGCCTCGTTGCTGAGACCCCGGCTGTGCTTGGTCAGCTTGATCTCCAGCTCCTTGGTCTTGCTGGCAGGAATCCGGTCATAGACCCGCACCTTCACCGGCCCGCGCTTGTAGCTCTCAATCCGCAGGCGGTAGTCGAACGACTGGACGCGCGAGCCCCAGGAGGTCTCATCGGTCTTGTCCACCAGCTCGCGGTAGCAACGCAGCTGGGTATCGGCGCCGAGCCCAATCGTGAAGTCCTGCCCACGGGCGATCACCGGCACCTTACCCTTGCCGACGAACTCGCCATCGCTAAAGGCCCGGTATGAACCAGCGAGCAGGGGTAAGGTCACTGGTGTTGACCACCCGGGCATAGCGCGTGACGTAGGATGAAAACAGGGGCAACGCCTCGTAGAAGATGTCGGCCTGCAGCTTGAGCATCGCCACCTTGACCAGCTGCCGATCCGACCGGCTCTCCAGCCGCATTTTGCCCGGCAGCTTGTAGGACACCGCCAGCGCCGCACCACGACCGCGCCAGCGAACTGCTGGACGAGTGGGACTGCGTGGATGAGCTGGTGGACGAAGAGTCCTAGAGTCAGGAGCTGGTGGTGTAGTCGCGAGGGAGTGCGCGCTGGTGGACGGGTGCGCCCAAAAGTTGAAAAATCCTTTATTTTTATGAAAAATAGTGGTGTAACTCGGCATCTTCTGTCGGTGCTGGGCAGGCCTCGACGTCCGAGAGTCAGGATGATGGCAACCGGGCGGGGTGGCTCGCGGTGAAAGCGGCATCATGCTTCCTATCCACCGCGACTCCTACGAGAGACGAACATTCCTGCGGTCACTAAATCCGCTTCGACTTTGAACTCGCTCCAAATTTTTAAGAGGTGGTCATGACTTCGTTTCGCTGCAGCCCAACGCTGTCTCTCTCTCGCTGGTCTCTGTGTGCCCTGCTGTTGCTTCTGGCCACTGCCGGCGCATGCAGCGGCGACGGAAGTGCAGACGAGTCGGCCAGCGATGTTAGTGCAAGCGTCGATTTCGCAGTCGATGGCATCCTCGCCGACGACGCCAGCGAAAGGGTGACCCAGGGTGACGGAGCGCCCACTGACGGGCCCGGCGGCCTGCCAGACGACTGCCCGGGCAGCCCTGACTGCCCGTGTACCGAGAACTCTGACTGCGACACCAGCGCCTGTATCGACACGCCGGAGGGACGAGCGTGCGCGCGCACGTGCATCGAAACGTGCCCCGCTGGCTTCCGCTGCACAGCTACCGGGGAAAGCGACGTCAAATACCTGTGCATGCCGAAGTTTCTGAATTTATGCGCGCCTTGCCAGGCAGATCTGGAGTGTGAAGCTCCGGGCAGCGACGGTGAGATCTGCGTTGATTATGGCGACATCGGATCGTTCTGCGGTACCTCTTGCGAGGCCGACACCGATTGCCCCGCGGAGCACGTCTGCAAGAGCGTCACCGGCGTGAACAGCGACAAGAAGAAGCAATGCGTGCGCAAGGGCGCCAGCGCCGCCGAGCTGGGTGTCTGCGAGTGCACAAAACGGGCGATTAAGCTGGCACGCGCGACCAGCTGCTTCGTTACACAGGACGTCGGCGACGGGCCGGTAAAATGCAAGGGCCAGCGCAGCTGCAGCGAGACTGGGCTGACCCCTTGCGCCGCGCCGCCGGCTGCGAAAGAGCAATGCGATGGTCTCGATGAGGACTGCGACGGCAAGATCGACGAGCAGGCGTGCGACGACGGCAACCCGTGCACGCTCGACATCTGCGATCCGACAGCGCCGAAAGACAAGCGCTGCGTACACCAACTCACCACCGACTCCTGCGTGTTGGCAGATGGCAACCCTTGTTTTGTGGACAACGTCTGCGTGAAGGGCACGTGCGCTCCGGGCAAGGCTCGTGACTGCAACGATAAAAACCCGTGCACCGACGATAGCTGCGACCCCAAAACGGCCGGGAAGGGCGAGACCGGCTGTGTCAACAAGCCGATCAGCGGCGCCGCGTGCGACGACGGCCAGACCTGCACCACCAACGAGAAGTGCGAGGTCGGGAAGTGCGTCGCGAGCGGGCCGCTGTGCAGCGACGGTAACCCATGCACGACAGACGTCTGCGGTAAGGACGACAAGTGCACGCACGCCGACGTGACGGGCGCGTGCGACGACGGGAACAAGTGCACAACCGGTGAGACCTGCAAAGGCGGCGCCTGCATCGCCGCCAAGACGGTGTGCAAATGCACCGACAACGCCGACTGCAAGCAGCAGGAGGACGGCGACCTCTGCAACGGAACGCTGATTTGCGACAAGGCGACGTTCCCGTATGCGTGTAAGGTTGACCCGGCCACGTTGGTGACGTGCAAGAAGGCGACCGGCCTCTGCGACGGGCAGGTGTGTGCGCCGAAGACTGGAAAGTGTGGCTTCGACAGCGCGTTGACGGGCAAATCCTGCGATGCAGACGGCAACAAGTGCACCTCGGCGGACGCCTGCAAAGACGGCAAATGCGTGGTGGGCGCGGCGCTGAACTGCGACGACAAGAACCCTTGCACGAAAGACAGCTGCAACGCTGTTAAGGGCTGCGTGCACGAAGACACGAAGGCGATTTGTGACGACGGCAACGGCTGCACGTACAGCGATAAGTGCGACGCGGCGACCGGCAAATGCGTCGGCGTCGCCAAGACCTGCAACGATGGGCAGGCGTGCACCAAGGACACCTGCGACACAAAGAGCGGCGTCTGCAAGTTCGCGCCAATCATTGGCTGCGACGGCTATTGCCTGGTCCACAAGGACTGCGACGACAAGCAGGAGTGCACGCTCCAGAAGTGCGTTTCAAACAAGTGCTTTTACGAAAACAAGGTGGGTTCGTGCACCGATCCCGATGGCTGCGTGCTCAACGCCACCTGCGCCGCCGGCAAGTGCCAGGCCGATAAGGTGGCCCGTCAGTCGGATTTCTTCGGCTCCGGAAAAGCGTCGGGTGTCGACGCCAAGAGCGCGACACAGTCGAGCGTGAACACCCCAACCGGAATTGCCATCCATCCCGCGACGGGGAACCTTTGGGTCGCCGACGCCAAACTCAACGCGATCCGTCTCGTGCCGGCAAATGGTGGCCCCACAACAACTGTCGCCGGCAACATCAAAGGTCACAAAGGCTTCGTCGATGGAAAGGCCGGAAAATCGCGCTACAACTACCCGCGCGACATCACGTGGAGTAAGTCGGGCTTCTTCTTTGTCGCAGATCAGCTCAACCGCCGGATCCGAAAGATCGCGCCCAACACGATGACCACGACCGCCGCGGGCAACGGCATCACAATGCCCAAGGAGGGCACCTCGCAGGGCGATGGGACCAAGCTCTCGGTCGGCGAGGTGATGCACTTGGCCGCGGACTCGGCAGGCGGAGTCTACTTCTCCTCCCAGGGAACCAACGACGTGTGGCAGCTGACTGGATTCGGAAGCATCAAACGCATCGCCGGCGCAAAGCAACCTGGCATGAAGGATGGGCCGGCCAACACCGCGCGATTTGGAACGATCGCTGGGTTGGCGGTTGACTGCGTTGGTCGGGTCGTCGTGGCGGACTCCTTCCATTCTCGACTGCGGCGGATCGATGCGAAGGGCATGGTGACGACGATCGCTGGTCAGACGCTGAAAGGACTCGTCGCCGGGCCCGCGCTGGGCGGCGGCGCACTGCAGGCCCGTCTCCAGAATCCGAGCTGGGTCCAGGTCGACGCGTCCGGCACGATCTGGTTCCTGGAGCATCTGCCTTCCAACACGATGTTGCGCCGCCTCTCGGCCGACGGGGCGACCGTGGTCAACGTGGCGGGCAAAGGCACGACCGCTCTCAACGCGGTCGGGACGCAGTCGGTGCTGAAGTCAGGCACTGGACTCGCGGTGAAAAAGAATGGGGTGGTTTTCGCCGCGGATCGCGACGCGCATAAGGTTGTGCGCATCTGGGAGTCCACGGACGCGTGCGGATTTGGTAGCCAATGCGTGCGGGCGTACATGCCGAACCCCGACAACGCGTGCCAGGCGTGCGTCCCAACCGTGTCCAAGACGACGTGGTCGAAGAAGCCGAGCGGCATGTGCAAGGTCTGCGGGCTGTAGCGCCTCAGTGACGGGGAGCTGCGTTCTGCAGCGTCCCACCTTCATCGGCGTGGCTTGATCCCGGTAGCGAGATTCATGGTCGAAGTTCCCGTTCGACGACACGGGTTGGCGTTGCGTCTGGAGGAGGCGACCGTGTGCTGAGTGGCAGGCGCTGGTAGACAACACGAGAAAGAAAGATGTGCTGTTTAGCGCCGGCATAGCTCAGCGCCGCACGGAGTGCTTGTTGAGAACTATTTTGCCAAGCTCAATCGCTGACCGACGCTTGGCGAAAGCCGAGGCATCGCTGAACGTCATGAAACTGTGACCGTTCTCTTCGCTGACATGCGGGGATAGGAAGCATGAAGACATTTTCACCGTAACCCACCCTGCCCGGCTAACATAATCCTCGGTAGGGGCCTCGAGCTTGAGGTCGTGTTCTGCCGCCAGTCATCGTGAACGTTCGGTTCCTGTCCCCGTCTCGCCGAGCGCCGTCAGCATCAGTAGACGACGCCCTCATGCTTGGACGAGCACCCGTGGCAAGCTCGTCCATGCATTCGTGCGGCAATAAACCGCTTTTCACAGTATTTGCACCTCCGGAGTCGTCGCTTCATCGACGTGTCGAGCTTGCGCAACCACCCGTGGACATCGCTCTTGGTCAGTGCGCTCACAGGGGTCCGCTTCCACAACTCTGAAGTCGGAGTAGGTCCACCGTATCCCGTGGTCCAAGCCATGTCCGGCAGGCGCAACTCCATGTCGTTCGGCGTTATGAGCACCAACAACTCCCGATCTGCGTCGACGACGTCTGGAAACCGAATCTCGATCGCGTCTCGAGTTCGCGCGAGGACGTTCGGGTTGCGCCATTCCAGCGCAAAGACAGCGATGATTTCAAACTCACGAAGGCCCTCGGATTGGTACAGACCCTCGGGGTCGATATGGGCTCTGGCGTTGTACATATCACTCCTGAAAAATGGGCTCCTTCGCCCTATCTTACTTCACCGCTTCAACCATATCGAACGTCTCTCTCGACGTGAGAGACCAAAGCCACGACATTGCAGTTTCGTCTGGTTTGTGGATAGGAAGCATGAGACCACAGGAGCCCGCTTCGCGCCCAAAAATCGAGTTTCCATAAGACCGATTATCGGACGTTGAAGGGTCGTACGCATCCAAAATGGCTCCTTGGTGCGGCAACAATCACGCTGATCAGCAAA
>JAGSHB010000183.1 GCA_023954815.1 Myxococcales bacterium
CGCCGTTGGGTCCCCACCTTGCCGGACAAACCTGAAGCGACGGGCAGCGCTGCCCGGCGATTTGATGCGGCGGTGCGCCGGGCAGAACGCAAGGCCGTTAAGCTGCTCCTTCAGCAGACCCCACATGGAGCTATCCGTGGTGTCGATGCGGATGGCCTGGCTTTGACTCTGGGCGTGCCGACCGAGGTCGCCGCCGCGCTGCTCGACGACTGGCGCGGGCGGTTGACCTGCCGACTGCAGGTGACGCGCGCTGGCCGACTCCTGCACGAGTTTCCGCGCGCTGCCATCCGAGGTGCGGTCAGCGCGGGTTGGCACACGTGGCCGCAGCGAGTGATGCTCTTTGGCGTCGCCTTCATCGCCAACGTCGGGGCGACGTGGTGGGTCATCGTCGGCGTGGCCAGCGCGGTGGTGTCCCTCGGAGCCGTTTGGGTGGCCGAGGATGACGAGACGCGCATCGTCACGGCGATTGTCGGCATTTTGGTGCTGGGGTTGGTCTTTGGTTTGGCTCAGCTGGGCGCATACGGCGTGCGGATGCTGCTCGCGGCCTACCGTCCGAAGATGGCGTCGGCTCCCGAGCCGCGTTCGGAGACGGCCAAATCAAAAGGCAAAGTAAAAAGCGGGTCAACCGGGGGATCCTCCTCGGGATCGAGCTTCGACATTGGCGATCTTTCCGGCGTCGATTTCGATGCAGGTGGCTGTGGTTTCATCATTTTGGCCATCTGCGTCGCCGTGCTGTCCACGGCGGTCATCGGCGGCCTCGTGGTTGTCTTCGTCTGGCTGCGGGGGCTCTGGCGTACCGCCAAGCGGCTCGGCGAGCCGGAGGTGCATCAGTCGCCCGCCTCGTGGCTGCGAACGGCTCGGCGCATGAGCGCGTTGGAGCGCTGGCTGCCGACCAACGACCTCGCCATGCGAATGGTTCGGGCGTTGGGTCGCTGTCTCGAGGGTCGCCCAGCCGACGACCGTCTCGCCGCTCGCATCATGGCGCGTGCGGGCCGGCAGGGCGGCCGGGTTGCGGTCATCGAAATCACCCTGTCGGAGCTGTTGTCTCCCGACGACGCGCTGAGCCTCTTGGCACGCTTGGTCGCTCGGCACGGCGGCGATTTTGCCGTCTCGGACGGCGGCGACATTGACGCGGTGTTCCCGCCTGCCGCGCTGACGAACTTCGGAACGACCCAGCCGACGGACAGCGGCTGGCCACCCTCGGAGTACATTCATCGCGCCAAGCCCAAGCGACTCGCCCGTCTCGCCGTCAACCTACCGGGGCTGACCGAGAGCCACATGTTCGCCGCCACACGGCTCGCCGGCGGCCCCTTGGTCACCCTGGTTGCGATGCTTCTAGGCCTGCTCTTCGCGCCAGCGGAGATGCCCGCTCCAGCCGGGGAAATCGGCACGCTAGCGCTATTTTGCCTGCTGGTTCCGGGCACGTTGTTGCTCTCCGTGGCCACCCGCGCGGCTGTGGCGGAGTCGGCACGGCAGGGGCTCTTGCGTGACATCCGACGGCTCGCCATCGCCCGGGTTCGCGCGGCTGTGAAACAGTCGGGCGTGGTCGTCTCACGTTCGCTCGCGGTGGACCTGCACACCAGCCTGACTGCTGTCACGCCCGACTGGGACCAGGCCGCCGTCGTCAGCGAGATCGAAGCCGCGTGGGCAGACGTCGGCATCGAGCCGAGTCTGGAGCGGGGCGTCACCGAAGGTGCGTGGGACGTTGCGCCCTTGGCAGACCGACTCAATGCCCTAAACCTACTTCGGCAGAGCGAGCGTGCGCTGGCTCCCGACGGCGATGCCGACGAGATCGTCTTCGATTCTGGGACTGTGTCCACGCCCACACGGGCCTAAACTGAAACGGCGAGACGCGAGCTGCGTGGGCCGCACCTTGCCCATCGGATCGTTCCCCGGCACGGTTCACCCGACGCGGGGGCGGTGCTCCTGGCGAAGGAGCGTCTTATGCGCGTGCTCATCACTGCTTCTGCTGGTACGCAGCGTCTTCTCGCTGGCGAGTGCGGCGACCTTGGCTTGCGTCCGAAACGCGTGCCTGCCCACGGCGTAGAGCTCGATCTGGATTGGGGGCAAATCGCCCACGCCCTCGTGCACATCTCCATTGGTCAGCGAGTCTTGATTCGTCTGTGTCACTTCCCCTGTGACGGTGCGGACTCGCTCTATGAAGGCGCGCTATCGGTCGACTGGTCCAAGTGGATCGACGCCGATCAGACCCTCGCTGTGGCTGCCACGGGCAGGCTGCCCAAACCGCGTCAACCGGGTGCACAACGCGGCCAACTGACCCACCACGTTTTCGCGAGTCAGCGGGTCAAAGATGCCATCTGCGATCAGCTTCGCGAGCGTTCTGGGCGGCGGCCGTCTGTGCAGTTGGATTATCCGGATGTGCGTGTGGTCGCCCGCTTTCACGGTGACGCTTGCTCCCTGTGGCTCGATCCGGCCGGTACGGCACTGCATCGGCGCGGCTATCGTGGCGACACGGGCGCGGCCCCCCTACGCGAGACCCTAGCGGCGGCCATCATCTACGCATCCGAATGGCACGGCGAGCGGCCCTTGGTCGACCCCTTCTGTGGCTCTGGCACCGTGCTCATTGAAGCGGCGCAACTGGCGCTCGGCCTGGCACCTGGGCGCAACCGCGGCTTTGCTGCGAGCGGCTGGCGGCACGAAGGCGCGGAGCTTGGGCCGCTGATCGAGGCCGCCCAGGAGCGGGAGCGGGCGCACGCCAAAGAGTCCATCGCCAAGGCCAACATCGACATCCGCGGCTACGACATCAACGTCGACGTACTCCGGGCGGCGCGGGTCAACATCGCGCGCGCTGGCTTGGCCAACGTCATCCGCGTGGAGCAGGGCGACGCCACCCGCATGCCGCCGCCAGCTCCCGGAACGGCCATCATCTGCAACCCTCCCTATGGGGAGCGACTCGGCGGCGACGAAGTCATCGGACTCTACGAGGCAATGGGCCGCCATTGGGCTGAATTTACGGGCTGCGAGGCGCATTTGCTCGATGGCCATGAGGCCTTCATCGACGCGTTTGGGCTCGAATGGGCCGACTCGCTGCAGCTGACCAACGGCAGCCTGCCCGTCGTGTTGCGCCACTATCGCTTGGGCGGGCGACGCAAGTGGTAGACCAGCCTGGGGCACTCACCCTTGTCGGCGTCGTCGTGTCCGCTGGCGGTCGGGTGTTGCTCCGTGGCGTGTCCCTGCGTGTCTCCCCCGGGGAACTCGTGGCCCTGGTCGGCCCCTCTGGTCTGGGTAAGACGCGGCTCTTACGCGCCATCGCCACACTCGACGACCTCGATGGCAAGTTGGCACTGTCCGGCAAGGAGCCAGCTGATTGGGGGTACCCGTCTTGGCGCCGGGCGGTCTGTCTCGTGCAGCAGCGCGGCGTGATGTTGGACGGCACCGTGGCCGACAATCTCGCCGCAGTGAACGCCCTGCAAGCGTCTGACTCGTCATTTGACACACGCGCAGCTGAAGCTGAATTGCGCGACGTCGGCCTCCCTGCCTCCGTGCTCCACCAGCCCGCCCGCAACCTGTCCGTGGGTCAGGCTCAACGGGTAGCCCTCATTCGCGGACTCATGGCCACTCCGCAAGTGCTACTGCTCGACGAACCGACATCGGGGCTGGACGCCGAGGCGGTGACTCAAGTCGAGGCGCGGTTGCTGCGGGCCATGGCCGCGGGTCAGTGCATCGTGCTCGTCAGTCACGATGGGGCGCAGTTGCAGCGTCTGGGTGCGCGCCAGGTAGACCTGCTGCAGTTCGCGGAGGCCCATCATGGCGACCGCTAGCGCCATCGCCTTGTCGACCACCGATTTAGCCATCGCCGGCGGGTTGGTGCTCGTCGCCGGCGTCGTCAGCGTCGCAATGCGCCTCGATTTGGAGCGCAAGCTGTTGTTGGGGGCAGTGCGCACCGTCGTTCAGCTCATCTTGCTCGGCTATTGCCTAGAATTTCTGTTTCAAATCGAGTCTGCGCCGCTGGTCCTCGGCTGGCTGGGCATCATGATCACCGCCGCCGGTCGCGCTGCCATGGCCAGACCCTCACGGACGTACAAGGGCGCCTTCTTGTCGGGCTGGATCGGGCTCGCCATCAGCGCCTTGCTCACCACGTTCACGGTCACCGGCGCCATCGTCGGCATCGACCCCTGGTACGACCCGCAATACCTCATCCCATTCGCTGGCATGGTGCTGGGCAATAGCCTCACCGGTATCTCGCTGACGGTGGACAGCTTGCTGGAAACCCTCGACGACAAGCAGGACGAAGTGGAGTGCCTGCTCTGCCTCGGTGCCACTCGCTGGGAGGCCGCGCGGGGGCCCATTCAGATAGCGCTGCGGCGCGGAATGACCCCAATTCTCAACTCAATGGCGGTGGTTGGGCTCGTCTCTATCCCCGGCATGATGACCGGTCAGATCTTGGCTGGGGCCGCACCCATGGCCGCTGTTCGCTATCAGATTGTGGTCATGTTCATGCTCGCTGGCGCCACCGCGATGGGCAGCATCGCTGTGGCCTGGTTGGTCTATCGGCGCATGTTCAACGACCGGCACCAGCTGCGCATGGAGCGGATCATCCGCCGCGATTCTTGAGCGCAGGTGGGTCTTCAAAAGCGGCCCACGTCAGTGACAGGGGCCCACATCGGCGTCGAGTCCAGGCAACAGCCGCACCATCGCGTAGGCCAAGATCAGCCCTGAGATGACCAAACTGAGCCCCGCACCGGCGAAGACCACGGGCTGCCCCGTCAGGATCGCGACTGTTCCGAGCCCCACTGCGCTGAGGTGCGCGATGAGCGCTGGGCCCGAGCGGCTGGGGGGGAACATGCGCCGCATTGGCGGCACCTTCATCTCGCCAACCAGCGGCGCATAGCGATGAAACCAGACGAGGAAGGGCAGGATTCTCGTCAGCATGCCGTGGACGATGAGTCCGCCCCAGCCGAAGATGGCGAGCCAGCCGAAGAGCAGCGGCCAGCGCGGGTCGTCCGATAGCAACGTCAGCGCGGCAGCGATGCCGACGAACGGAGCGACGAGCGAACCGGCTTGCCAGAACTGTACGCTGACGTCCTTGCGCTTGCGCCGTCGCTTGGCCAACAGCTTTAGCGCGACAATTGGATGAATGAGCCAGACGTACAGGGCGAATGGCGCCGCCGTCCACGCGAGGGTCGTGGCGGACAACCCCCAGGCGAGCCCAGCGGTCCACAGCAACACAGAGACGCCGCCCAGCCACACCGCGGCGCTCGCAATCCGGGGTGGAAATGGGGCCGTCAGGTAGAACATGGGGATGATTTGGGTAGAGATAGCGGTCAGCAGCATGCCGACCCAACCGAGCAGGCCGACGCAGAGATGCACGGTGACCCAGGCGGCGCGGTTTGCGGGCAGCGCCGATGTCGCCCAACCGTAGGCCATGGTCAGGCCGAGCCCCCCGACGATGCCGAGAGCCAGGACCGCGAACGTCATGCCACGGACCTCAACCGCCCGAGCCTTGGCCCGTGACAGGGCGATGGCGACCGGCCCGAGAAAGAGGCCAAGCGCCGCCCCGAGTCCGGCGATGGCAACGAAAAACCGCAGTGGCTCCGGTCGCCAAAGTGCTGCGCAGAGGCTGACTGCCCCGACGACCCACAGCCCGCCGACGCCGTGGCCCAAACGAATGGCGGGCGCGGGCGATCCAGCGAGTACCGGCAGCATCTGGTAGAGCGCGCCGAGCATCGTCGCACCGAGTAGGCCGAGCGTGCCGATGTGGGTCGCCGTCATCGCCGCCGGGAGCCACTGACTGGTCGGCGAGGTGGCGATCACCCCGCCCGCTGCGATGAGCGATACAGGCGCCATGCAGAACAAGAAGATGGGGACCAAGAGCGGCGGGCCCTGATCGGGGGACAATCCCGCTGCGGTGGCTGCGCCTAACTTCATGGGCGGGGGCCCGCTGAGTTGTCCTCTGCGGCTTGCGCGTCGACTGGCGCCTTGGCTGCGGCGGTATCGGTCTGCGGGCGTAGAAGCAGGAGCGCCGCGCCGTCTTCGACCACCGATATGGCCCATGAAAGCGGCCTCTTCGCCAGCAAGGGCACGAGCAGGCTGGGGTAGCGGGGCAACCAAAATGCAGCGGCAGACTGTCCGGTCAGGTCGGCAGAGAGCACCGCTTCCAAGGGCTCGGGAGGCGGCAGATCTGTGAGGTCTTCGGCCACAACCGGTGCGTCCTTGACGACGGCGACCGCGTGACTGCCGTCAGGGAGGGCGTGTACCGCCACACCGCATCCCTTCTCCGTCAGCAGCGCGATCAGGGGGCGCGGCCGAAATGGCGCCGTGATGAGCAGCACGTTATGCGAACCCACCGAAGCCAGCGCCGCCAGGATGTCGCCCAAGGGCTCGCCACCAGCAGCGAGGATGGGGCGAACATCGAGGGCGTGAATTTGGGCGGTCTGGTCGCTCATGACGGATGGCTCTGGCCGGGGCGGGGCGCTCATCGGTTTGCCGTTCAGGTGCTCGGCGTCGCCACAAGGATAGGCCCCACAGGCATGGGCCCATGGATTTTTTGATCCCGGTCATCTCCGACTTGAACCGACTTGCCGCGGCCATAACTTGGGGAGCACAGGCCTGCGGCGTGCGTTGTTACGACCTCGCTAACGGGCTCCACCCCGCCCGCAGAGGACCGCCACCATGCCCAAGACCCTGACCGAGTTTGCCGCCAGCGACCACAAACATTGCGACCAGTTGTGGGCCGATGTGGAGGCAGCGGAGGGCGATGATGCAGCATGCCTCGCAGCCTGGAAGGCGTTCACCGACGCGATGGAGCGCCACTTCAAAATGGAAGAAGAGGTGATGTTTCCGGCCTTTGAGCAGGCCACTGGCATGCATGGCGGAGGGCCGACGGCCGTGATGCGCATGGAGCACAAGCAAATGCGGGGCGTGATGGCGACCATGGCTGCGGCGGCGGACGACGGCGATTTCGAGCTGTTGATCGACCACGGCGACACGCTGATGATGCTCATCGCACAGCACAACGTGAAGGAAGAGAACATGCTCTACCCCATGTCGCAGCGGGCCATCGGCGCCGGCTGGTCGGCCATGCATGGCGACATCGAGCAGCGTTTTGGACCGTTTCAGTGAGATGAACTCGGCTGGCAGCCACCGTCGCCAAACCTGAGACGTTTCGGTGTGCTGTACGGCCTGAGAGCGGGTCCTGGCGACCCCGGCTGGAGACACGTTCGATGCCCGAAGCTCGCCCGTGATTGGGCCACGTGATACGACGAAGGGGTACGAGCCACGCGCGTGCCAGGAGCGTCGACATGCCCGCTATCGATCAACAACCAGACAAGAAGCCGCGCGTACCGGGTGTCGCCGGAAACAACACCGACACCAACGCGAGCAACCCCATGAGCGCCATGGGCTACGCGATGGCGAAGGCCGGGTTGAGCACATCCGGTGATTTCGTTGGCGGTCCTGGTGACGAGAAGTACACGACGCGCCAAGATTTGGCTGATCCCAAACTCGCTAAAGACGATGAGACCAAGAAGCGCGAAACCCACGGGTACAAGCGGAAAGAAGGCAACCTCTTTCACTACGGCGTGCGTGCCCAAGACGTGATGCAGGGCTGGCTCTCGAACTGCTACTTCGCGGCAGCGTTGGCGGCGGTGGCTCAGCGCTATCCAAACACCATCAAAGAGGGCATCGAAGATCGCGGCGGCGGCGTGTTCGGCGTGCGCTTTTACGAGGTCGACTGGCGCGGCGGTGCGTCGGAAGAGTGGGTCGAAGTGGACGCGGACTTCCCCTGGATCGACAAGAAAGAAAACTGGGCTTACATGCAGTCCACCCAGAAGAAAGAGCTGTGGCCAGGCCTGGTTGAAAAGGCCTACGCCAAGTTCAAAGCCGGCGGCAGCGGCGACTACAACACCATCGGCCAAGGCGGCTGGGAAGGCGACGTGATGGAGGCCCTCACCGGTCGGCCCTGCGACTATGCCGAGCTCGCCCACGCACCGCTTGACCGGCTGTGGCAGCGCCTGAAGAAGGCCAGCGACAAGGGCCAAGCGATGACCGCAGGCACCTACGACGACCACGGCAAAGAGGACGCCCGCTACGGCGACAAGACCCGCATGTGGGGCAACCACGCCTACACGGTCATGGGCGTCAAGACGAAAGGGCGCGGCCGGAAGAAAGAGCGGATGGTGCAGCTGCGCAATCCGTGGGGCGAGTCCGAGCCCGGTCAAGACGGCACTGATGATGGTATATTTTGGACGACACTTGAGGCTTTCAAGCGCGATTTTGAAGCCTTGACCGTCCTCGACAGCTAGGACTGCCGCCGATGAGCGATGTGATCGTTGTGCAGCCCGGCGCGACCGACGCCAATACAGACCCATTGCAGCAGGCCATTGACGCGGCTCCGTCCGGCGCGACGTTGCGCCTTGGTGCGGGGGCCTACACCGGCCCGTTTGTGCTGGACCGTTCCATTCGATTGGTTGCTGAGGCTGGTGGTCAGGTGACGCTCAGCGGGGCAGGGCGTGGCTCGCTGCTCGTGGTCCAAGGGCGCGGCATCGAGGTGGCGCTGTTCGGCCTGGTGCTCAGTGGCGGCGGCGATTGCAATGCCGGCGGCGCCGTCAGCGTGCCCAACGGCGCGCGGGTGGTGCTCGATGGCTGCACGCTGCGGGACTGCGCGGCTTCGAGCTACGGCGGCGGTGGGCTGTTCATCAGGCGCGGCGAGGCATCCCTGCGCGGCTGCCGATTCGTCAGCTGCAGCGGGCGCTCCGGCGGCGGTATTTTGGTGAGCAACGACGCAACCGTGCGCGCTGCGGACTGCACGTTTGTGGACTGTACTGCAGGGCACGCCGGCGCTGTGGCAGCGGTGCGCGACCGGGCCGAACTCCATCTGTTGGGTTGCGATTGGAGCGGTTGCACCCCGCCTGAGGTCGTTGATCCAGAGGCTGGCTGGCTCGTTGATGTGCACACCCAGGGCGCCGTCTCGACCCTCGAGCGCTGCAAGGGCGCCCGCGATGGCTCGGCCCTCGTTAGCCATACAGCGCAAGCCCTCAAGCTTATTCAGCCCCGGTAGGCATTGGCCCCCGCGTCGCGTGGGGCGGCGGGGGGATCGGGCCGCGATGCCCATGGGTCGGGTTCGCTAGCACCTCGGACCAGCGGATGCGCCCGGTCCACTGCATGACCACGAAGAGCGTCCCGATGGACAGCACCGTCACGGTCAGCCCGGTCATCCCTTGCCAGAAATGCGCCAGCGAAAAGCCAACCAGGTAGACGAGCTGCGCGATGCCCGCCTCACGCCAGGCGAATTGCCTGGAGACGACCAGCCGTAGGTAGCTCACGACCAACGCCACAGACGTCACGCTCGAGATGACGAACGTGGTGACGACATCGAGGTGGTCCACGGCGTAGCCAAAGAGCAGATGGAAGGCGAAGAAGGCAGCCGCGAGCAAGATGTAGTTGATGGGGTGGATGTCGATGCGCCGCAACGTGGCGAGCAGCCAGATGAGACAGAAGAAAAAGCCGAGGCTGATCGGCGCGGACCAGGCGAGCTGCGCCGCCAGCTCACCCGGCTGAATACGCTCGGGCATGACCATTCCGATGCCCTGACTGGTGTGCATGCGGTCAAATCGCCAGCCCAGTTTCCAGCCATCAGGGGTGCGGATGCGGGTGCTCGGTGACAGGGTGCGAACGGGGTAATCGATGGCCGAAAAGTCCGTCGTCATCTGTAGGTCAAAGTCTTCGAGACTGGTGAGCCCACTCGCCGGTTTGTAGGCCCAACTGTGCAGCCCGCGGCTCTTGTAGTGCACGGCGAGGCTGATCTTGTCGCCCCGTGTGACCACCACATTGTGTTGCATGACCCCGTTGTTCGGTCGCATCCCGCGGGCGAGGTCATGGCCGTTGACGACGAATCGAAAGTCGTCGTAGTTGCCCGACCCCGACGGAAAGGAGAACTTCAACTCCAGCGTCGCTGCGCGATTCGAGTCGTGGCGATAGCGCCACTGACCGTCGAACACCACGTCGTACAGGTCGTACCAAATCAGGCCCTTGCGGCGTTCGTCGAGTGACAAATCGACTTTCAGCCGAGAACTCCGAGGCATCACAGCCTGATTGCGCTGCGTGGTGACGCGTTTTGTGATTTCGCGCTTTGTGCCGGTCTTCTTGTCCTCGATGAGCTGCGTTTCATCGCGCTGCTCGGTCCAGGTGAGGTTGAAGACGGGCGCTGTCTGTTGCTGCGGCGCTCCCCACAGCTCCGCCACGGCACCGCTGAGATGCGCGCGCTGATCGTGACTGCGAGAGGAGAGGACTTGGCCGTAGATGGACCAAGCCAGACTTGCGAACACAAAGACGACGCCGATAGCGCCAAGGCGAAAGATGGGGTGATTCACGGGCATCTCCAAGTTGCGCTGCTCCATGCAACTCGGAGAGGTTGGCAGCGCGCCGAGGCGGTGTGATGACCGAAATGTGCAGATCCTGTGGCAGCAGACCGGAGCCGAAGAAGGGGCTGTTTGGCGGGCGTCGCGCTCTTTCTCAAAGCGCTCAGCGTGCGTCTCAGATCGGCGCAGTGTGGATGGTGTCTGCTCGGGCTACCCTGGGCGCTACTTCACAACAGGGAGATGGTCGTCACGCGGTGTTTGGCGGCCCATTCAGCGATGCGATCCATTTCGTGGTCGGTCCCCACGGCGACGCAGCCCAGCGTCCAGCCCCAGCTGGAGAGACCGAGATTCGCCCGCGCCGCCCATCTTGGTGGCCCGTGGATGCCCACCGCGCTGCCTGTCCAGCCTTGGGCGCGCTGCGGCTTCGTGGGATAGCCGATCAGCATGAAGCGATGGAGCCCACTGGCGCTGGGGCGGGCTTTGGCGAGTGGATAGGTTCCGAGCGGCGTCTTCCTGTCTCCCTCGCGGCGTTTTCCTACGCCTTCCTGGCCGATGGCGATTGCAAACGCCGCATCGCTTTGCCCCTCCCGGCATAGATGCAGTTTGCGGGCAGCGGTCTCGACAACGACTTGCGCCGCATGTTGCTCAGGGCACGGAGATGGCTCACGCGAGGCGGTCCAATGGCCCACTACGGCGGGAAGCAGACACAATAGGCCCAACAACAACGCGGAGCAGACTGTGCGGAGTCGGGAGCGAGTACGGTAGGCGGCGGTTTCATTCATGGCGATCCTCTCGGTGGATCACATTGGCCTTGCCATGTGCGCTGTCAGCGACGGAGTTGTGGCAATCTTGTGCACGAGGACACCTTCAGTCCCAACGGGAGTGGCATGCGCTCGACATGGATGATTCTGGCTTTTCTGGCAGCTGGGTGCTCGCCAGACACCTCCGTCGACAAGTCCGCCATCGACGTGGGCGCTATCACCGCCGACGCCGCAACAACTCCTGGCGACACGACGCAAGATACCGGCCAGTCCGCTGACATCGATCCGCAAATCGACGGTGCAGTTGTCGATTCAAAGACGCTGGATGCAGGTAACCTCGAGGCAGGGTCGTCAGATTCTGGGATCCAAGATGGTTTGGCCATCGACGCCGCGAGTCAGGACAGTTCGTCGCTGGATAGTTCAGAATTGGACGGCGCCGAACCTGATTCCGCTGCGGTGTCTGACTCTGCTGCCGCGTCTGACTCTGCTGCCGCGTCTGACTCTGCTGTCGCATCTGATTCCGCTACCACGCCTGACTCTGCTGCCGTGTCTGATTCAGGTGGCCCATCTGACGGTGGCCCCACCAGCGACGGGGCCGGTCACGTAAACGACGCGGCTGCTGCCGACGCCGCATCGGGCACCGACGGGGCAGGACCCGATGCGGCTTCTACTGACGCCGCTTCTGCCGATGCCTTCGATGTTGCCGGAAGCGTGGATGGATCCGCGGCGGACACCACCGTCCCCTGTGGCGATTGTGACGATAACAAGGTCTGCACCACCGACAGCTGTGACGCGAAGAGCGGCTGCGTGCATACGCCCAACACCGTGCCGTGCAGCGATGGCAACGCCTGCACGACGGGCGATAGCTGTTCTGGGGGGAGCTGCAAGCCCGGAAAATCAGTCTCTTGCGACGACAAGAAACCTTGTACCAAAGACAGCTGTAGCCCCAAGAGTGGCTGCATCTTTGGCCCGGATTGCACAGCGCCGCTCGTCTGCAAGGCGGCGGTCTGCACCAAGCCAGCACCGCTCCCATACCCGGTGCGCACGCCCTGGCAAATCAAGGGCATTCAACCTGACTTTTGGCCCAAGCGCGCGGACCTCGTCGGTAACAAGACCGGCAGCATCTCCGTCAACTTCGTGTGGGCGCACTGGCAGCCGCAAGCGAAGAAGATGCCGTGCACACCAGGTAAAGAGGTCGCCTATGACGGCTGGTGCTTCAAAATCAACAAACACGTCGAGGCCGAAGTCGCCGCCTACAGCAAGGCCGGCGTGCTTTCGACCGGCATCTTTTGGGGCGTTCCTCCGTGGGCCCGCATCCCGGACAAGGACTGCTCACCGGCGGGCGGCGCGGCTGGAGGGGGTTGAACTGATTGGTGCAGGCACCGATTGGAACGATACCCCATGACCCTGCGTAAGGATGTGTGGCGTTATCGGGCGTTTGCCGAAGCACCTCGACGTGACA
>JAGSHB010000219.1 GCA_023954815.1 Myxococcales bacterium
CGCGTGCTGGGCATGGGATCGTCGACCGCCACCGCTTCAAAGAGCTGGGTCGCCGGGCGATAGTTGCGGGTCAGTAGCAGGTGGTTGTGGACCGCCATCAAGGCCTGCGCAGGAATGGCCACCGCGTCTTCGGTCGCGCTGGCCACCGCTGCGATCCGGCCCACCCACAGTGGACCGCCCAGCTGATCCACATCGAGCCCCATCGCTTCGATCAGCTCGCGACTGGCCCGCTCCTTCGGGGTCTCGGTGCGCGCGACGGCCTCAGCGAGCAGGCTCGCTTGGGCCGTCGGCAGGTCGTCTGGTAGGAGGATCACAGCGTCCGCGCTCAGGCGCGCCAAGTCTCTCGTGGCGGTCCGCTCGCCATCTTCGTCGTCCACATCGAGTAGGTGCAGCGTGGTGCCAACGACCGCGTCGATCAGCCACTCGGCATCGCTCACCGCGTCATCGAGCGTACAGCCGACGAGCGCATCACGGCGTTCTGGGTGGTCAGCGGCCAGCAGCCAACCGCGGGCTTTGTTGAGCGGCAGGTCATCGGGCAGGGTCATGCGTCCCCTCTATCTGTCGCACCGCATACCGTGTCGACCATTCGTTGTTGGGTGGCTAGCGCGCTGTTCCACGTGGAACACAGCTGCCGATCGGAGCAAAGCATGTCGGGTTGGCGCGCCGTTCCACGTGGAACACACCGGCCAATGGCCCAGGCCTGTGGCGTCAGCGCGCTGTTCCACGTGGAACACATCGATTGTGATGACCGGCGCTATCCGATCTGTGCACCATCGACAGCGAGGTTTCGGCATCAGTGTGGCCCCACACCGGGCGGCAGCGACGCGGGCTTGGCGACCGCTGGCCGCTCGGTAGAGGCGACGGGCCAGACGCAATAGTCGACGCTGGTCCACCCCGCCGGGTGGTGGTTGCCGCTCAGCCCCGTGCCGCCAAAGGGCAGCGAGCTCAATGCGCCGGTCGTCGCCCGGTTCCAGTTGCAGATGCCCGCGTCGATCTCATTCCAGAACTGCTCGAAATTTTTCCGTGTTCCGCCGATGAGCGCGGCGCTGAGACCATAGTCTGTGGCGTTGGCTAGGGCGAGCGCGTGATCCCAATCATCGGCGCGAAACACCCGCAAGATCGGGCCAAAGACCTCCTCGTCAGGCACGTTGGGCACGCCCGTCAGATCGACTAGCCCGGGGCTTACGGCCGCAGGCGAGAGGTCCGGCAAGCGCCTCGGCGTCACCAGCGGCTGGCCGCCGAGGTCGATGAGGGATTGCCAAGCGGCGAGGGTGTCGTCCGCCGCACGCTCACTGATCAACGGGCCGTAGAGCGGCTGCTCGTCGGCGTCCCAGCGATCGACCTTGATCTGGGCGATACGCCGGACGATGGCGTCCAGGAGCCGATCCCCCTTGTCACCAGCGGGGATGATGAGTCGCCGGGCGCAGGTGCAGCGCTGGCCGCCGGTGATGTAGGCCGACAGGGCCACGTGCAGGGCGCTCGCCTCGATATCTTCCTGATGCCAATCGGGTAGCGGCCACAGCACGAGCGGGTTGTTGCCGCCCATCTCCAGCGCGCAGACGACTTCCGTTCGCCCAGCGAGGGCGCGGTGAATCAGCTGCCCCACGTGGGACGAGCCGGTGAAGTACAGCCCGCGGATATCCGGGTGGGCCGTCAGGGCGATGCCGGTCAGCTTGGCGCCTTGGACGAGCTGGATACAGCCCGCTGGCAGGCCCGCCTCAAGCAAGCGCTGGACCATGGCGATGCCAAACGCGGGGGTCTGTTCGCTGGGTTTGAGGATGACGGTATTGCCCGCGAGTAGGGCGGGGACCATGTGGCCATTGGGAAGGTGGCCGGGCAGGTTGAAGGGCCCAAAAACCACGACCGGCCCATGGGCTTTGACCCGGCGCACCCCCACCACATCAGCGACGCCGGGGGTGATCCAACGCTGGCTACAGCGGGCTTCCCAGGCTTTGTCGGTGACCTTTACCTTGCCGATCATCGCGCCCATTTCGGCAGCGCATTCCCACCTTGGCTTGCCGGTTTCTCGGGCGATGAGCGCTGCGAGCGCTGCTTTGTCACGCTGCAAAATCTCGGCATAACGAACCAAAATCGCGTGTCGTTCCGCATAGGGCGTGCGTCTCCAGGAGGAAAACGCTGCCTTTGCCGAGCCGACCGCTGCGTCGACCTGGTCAGCAGTAGCGCCCCGGCCTTGCCAGAGCACGTCGCCGTCGGTGGGATCGCGGTCTGTGACGACCTCGCCGGCCCCGCCCGCCCACTGGCCCGCGATGAAGCAGCCGGGCGTGTCTGAGTCGATGAGAGAACCGGCGGTGAGACGGGTCATGATTAGCACTCCTCGGCAGCGGTGGTGGTCTCCAGGGCTCGGCGTGACGGCGGCAAATCGCCGATCCGCACCCGACTCCCGACGCTCACCTGCAACGCATCGGCGGCTTCGGTCAGCAGCCGCACGTAGACCACGCCATCGGGCGTCGTCGTCTCTTCGACTCCGGTCAGCGCGACGCGGTAGTCCCGCAGGCTCTCTCGGCCGCGGTTACTGACCATCACCTGCCGGCCGGTCATCGGGTCGTCACCAACCGCTGAGACCACAGCCACACGACTGGTGACCACGGTGCGCAGCTTTTCAACCTGGGCGTGAACTACCGGCCCCGCTTCGAAGGGATCGAGCAGCCCGGTCAGCACAAACCCCTCGTCTTTGAGGATGTCCATCGCGGGCTGGGTGCTGGCGTGCACAGCCCCGATGACCCGCTGCGCGTCGGGCGGCAGCATGTCGACAAAAACCGGCTGGCGGGGCAGCAGATATTGCACAAAACCATCGATGGTGTGGGTGTTTAAGTCCGCTTCCGGCAAGGGCATCCGGAAAAAGTGTCGGCCCAAGGCATCCCAGAACGGCGAGCTGCCGTTTTCATCGAGCCACCCGCGCAATTCGGCGATGACGTCCGAGTCAAAGCGCAGGGGGTGATCGGCGAGCAGCAGCATCCGGGTCAGGCTGAGAAAGCGACCCACACCGCGGCCACGAAAGCCCGGATCGAGCAGCAGTGAGCCCAGCATCGCCGGGCCATGCTCCTTTTCGACCACCCGCAGCACCCGCAACGAGCGCGCCATGCCGATCTTTTCGCCGACGGTCAGGTTGTCGAGCTCATAAGCGAAGTAGGGCACCTCGCCGCCGACCTGGCCATAGGCGCCGCAACAGCCGGCCAGACCACCGCGCTCGGTATCGACCAACACAAAGAGATAGCTCGATTTGCTGCGGGGCAAGGGGCGATCAGCCATGGAGGCGACCGATGCTGCGATCCGCTTTTCGAGCAAGATGCGATCTTTCGGCAGGCTGGTCAGCCCGTGATCAGCCCGACCGACCAAGGTTACGAAGTCGTCGAGGTCCGCTGTGGCGATGGGGCGAAGGATAAACACAGTCGCAGGCTCCTTTGGCAGCGCGGCAAGGGTGTGAGGGTAGCGCGTGCCGGCATTTTTTTTAGGGGGCTAACCGACGATTTTTGCGGCCGCCAGCGTCATAGAGGGTGCCGTTTCGACAGTGGAGCGGATCTGGAGGCGACGATGATGACCAGCTCTACCCCTACCCCCCGCGCTCATGCTCCCCGGGCTCATGCTCCCCGTGTTCTTAGCTCCCATCACCGTCATGCGTGGACGAGCGCGGCGCCTCGGCAGCGACCGGGGGCTGTGCCGTGGCCCTCGGCGAGTGAGTTGTGGCAGTGCAATTTGCGGACAACCGCTGCAGATAATCCTAGCCAACAAAGCGCTGGCGACCCGCTTTTCTGGGGTGCAGTGAATGATTCCAGCTTGGCCAAGGCCGACGCGTTGTGGGCAGAGACCGTGCCTGAGAGCCAGGATGGGCCGCTCAGTGGGCTGCCGCTCGCGGTGCTGCTGAAGCTCTTGCGGGCGTTCGGTCTGTCGGACGACATCACCGGCTTGATGCGCTCTGCGCCGCGGTTTGTGTCGGCGCGAGATTGGCTGGCAGCGGCCGTGTCGACGCCCTGGATTCGCCCGGAGACCCACGCCTTTGTGCAGAGTCATGCGTTGGCGCTGTGGCAAGGTCTGCTCCCCCATCGCGGCTGCTTGGAGCTGTGGCATACCGACGCGCTGCGTGACGTCGAGCAGCCGGTCTGGCGCGATGCCTGCGCCCGTTTTGAGGCCGTTGTAGCGCTGGGCAGACTGCTGCCGCGCCGGGTTCAAACGCTCGATCACGCCGACCGGCTGCTGGGACCGGGGAGTTGTCTGGCCGTGTGGCTGGGCATGCAATTCGACGGTCTCACGCAGCTGGTCAGCCCGGGAGATGAGCGTTGCCAAGCTGCCGCGATTGAAGCCGCTTCGGCGCTGATGGCCCGCTTTTCCGGGGAGGAAGTTCAGACCCAGCGCGACTGGCAGCTGGCGAAGTTGGCAGCGCTGTGGCGCTTGGGGCACGTGGAGCAGGCCCGCAGCGGTTTTGAACAAGCCATCGCAATCGCCCCCGCGAGCATTGAGCCGGAGAGAGCGTGGTTGGAGGGGCTGAACTGCCAGTCGCTGGTGGCGCGCCCGACCGCTGATGAGGTCATAGCGGCCCTGAGTTTGCTCGATGCGGCTGAGGCGCGGCCGCTCGGACAGCTCGCCAAAAAAGAGTGCGCTGCGCTGCGGCGTCGTGTACTTGTCCTGCAGGGTGGCCGACTCTGCTAGCCCCTTCTCGATGAGATAGAGACACGCGATCATGGATGCCCTCAGAATCGGCCCACGACTGACGATCCCTGGCGAAGCGCTGTCCTGGACGGCTTCTCGCGCCGAGGGGCCGGGTGGCCAGCACGTCAACAAGACCTCGACCCGGGTGGAGCTGCGCTGTGACGTGGCCCTGTCGACCATTCCGGAGCCGGTGCTGCGTCGCATGTACTTGGCCGCGCCGAGGTGGTTCGATAGTGCGGGTAATTTGCTGGTGATCTCGCAGAAGACCCGCAGCCAGAGCCGCAATCTCGCCGACGCCACCGAACGCTTGGTCGAGTGGGTGCGGCAGTGCCTGACCCCGCCAAAGCGGCGCCGCCCGACCAAGCCGAGTCGGGGTTCTGTGCGCCGGCGGCTCGATGGCAAGAAGAAGGCGGGGGACAAGAAGAAGTCCCGCGCGTGGCGGCCTGGCAACGACTGAGCTGGCGACGACGCCTCTCGAATCGCTACCCTGACAGCAGCGGCGAGCCAGATTCGTGCTCGTGAGCCGGTTTTTCGCGGTGCCACGTGCGTTTTCCGCTGTACAGCACCAAGGACTCTAGCTCGGTAATCGACAGCGCTTTGGCCTTGTCGGTGCCGCTCAGCAGGCGACTGACTAGATCGCGTTTGTCCTTGTGCAGCTCGTAGATCGCCTCTTCCACCGTGCCTTTGGCCACAATGCGATAGACGCTGACCCCACGCTGCTGCCCGATGCGGTGGGCCCGGTCGGTGGCTTGGTCTTCGACCGCCGGGTTCCACCAAGGATCGAGGTGAAAGACGTAGCTTGCGGCGGTGAGGTTGAGCCCGGTACCGCCCGCTTTGACCGAGAGCAGGAACACATCCGCGTCGCCCCGTTGAAAGCTGTCGACCATCGGCTGGCGTTTGTTGCCCGGCGTGCGCCCATCGAGCTGCAGCACCCGCAGGCCGTCGGCGATCAGCGCGGGCCGCACCAGATCGAGCAGGCTGGTGAACTGGCTGAAGACCAGCGCCTGATGTCCCTCCGCACGTAGCTCGGCGAGGTGGGCCCGCAGGGCGATGACCTTGGCCGCCGGCGTCTTGCTGTCGGGATCGGTCAGCTGCGGATGACAGGCCAACTGGCGCAAACGCGTGAGCGCCGCCAACACCTCGATCCGCCCGACCCGGTCGCGCTTTTTCTTCTTCAACTCCGCAGCGAGGCTCTCCCGCAGGCCATCGTAGGCAGCGCGGGCACCCGGCGGCAGCGTCACATCCACCCGAATGTCCTGGCGCCCTGGCAGTTCTGGTGCGACATCGGCCTTGAGACGCCGCAACACAAAGGGCCGAATCAACGTCGCCAAGGCCTGCTTGACCCGCTCATCGCCGTAGCGCTCGATGGGCACAGCAAAGCGCGCGCGAAAGTCCCGCTGGCTACTGAGCAGCCCCGGCACGGCAGCCCGCAGCACGCTCCACAGCTCGCTGGTGCGGTTTTCCATGGGCGTGCCGGTCAGCGCCAAACGAAAGCTGGCATCGAGCGAAAACGCTGCCTTTGCGCGCTTTGTGCCCGGATTTTTCAGGTACTGCGCCTCATCGAAGACCACGGTGGCCCAAGTCGGAGCGTCGAATTTGTCTTGATGGCGATGCAGGAGCTCCCAGGTGGTCAGCACCAGCTCACCGGCGGCGGGCGCGGTCCAATCGGCCATGTCGTCAGCACCCCGGATGGGTCTCACGTCGAGCGTCGGGGCAAAACGGCGCGTCTCCCGGCGCCAGTTGTCGAGCACCGAGGTTGGCATGACCACCAGGGCCGGCCCTTCGGCCGCACGAGCGAGCAGCAGCGCCAGGGCCATGAGGGTCTTGCCGAGGCCCATATCGTCGGCCAGCACTGCGCCGGGTGCCCACACCGCTAGCTGCATCAACCACGTAAAACCCTTGATTTGATAGGGGCGCAGCTGGGCGTTGAGTGTGCTGGGCACGTCGGGATTCAGGGCGGCGGCGGCGCGGATCCCACCAGAGAGTTGCAACCACTGCGCCGGCCCGCTGACATCGGCGCCCAGATCGCCCAGATCAGCCAACGCGGGCCCGGCCAGGGGCGACAAGCGCTCTTTGTCAGCGGCGATGGCGATGGGCGTCAGCCCCTCACGCACCGAGTCCGCCAGCGCCACCCAGTCGCCATCAGAGACCTGTACGTACTGCCGGCCCTTGCGCAGGGCTTCGAGCAGGGTGCTCAGCGGAACCTGCCTGTCGCCGACCTGCAGCGTGCCTTGCAGAGAAAACCAATCGCGCTTTTCGATGAGCTCGACCCGCAGCTGCCGCGCTTGGGCACGGCCAACCACCCTCGTAGGCTGCCCCTCCCACTGCACGACGATGGGCTCGCCTGACCAAGGGTGGGCGCCTGTATCGGAGGCATTGGAGGTATCGGAGGCATCGGAGGAGGCATCCTGCTGATCGGAGCCGGACGGCGCGGCGAGCTGCTGGGTGCGATGGAGCAGGGCCAAGGCTTGATCGGGATCGGACGCCAGCCACGAATAGGGGTTGGTGTGAGATTCAGACGGCGCTTCAAAATCCACTTCGTCGATGGGCGGCAAGCCGAGCGCCAGCCAAAGCTCGTCCGCGACTTGGCGTTCTGCGGCCAAATCACGATGCCCATGGACAGGCTCACCGCCCTGCATCGCGAAGGCGGTTGCGGCCCCAACGCCCGGAATACAGGCCTCGCCGCTCGCGACTGGCGTCACGCGAACCTGCAGCCACAGGCCCATGGCGCCGTCTTTGGCAGGGCGCATACCGAGGCGCAGGTGCGGCGTCGTCACAGATTGCACCGGCGCGCCGTTGGCGGCTTTGGAGATGTGGATATCCCTACGCTGGGTCTGGCTCAGCGACGTGCGCAACGTCGGCAGGGCGGCGAGCGGAAAGCGCGAGGGCCCGAGATCCAGCGCAGCCAGCATCTGGATGACCCTGGGGCTCGCCGTCACTACGTCTAGGCAGCGACGGGTCGCGTCGAAATGCAGCCCGGCGTCGTCGTCGATGACCGCCCACAGCGCCTTGCGCTCCAAATCGCTCACGCCTACGCCATCGAGCGTGGCCTGCACCTGACACGCAGCGCCGATCCGCTCCAGCTGGATGCCAACGGTGCGGCGCTCTATCTGCACGGCGGATCTAGGGCCGCGGCCGCCAGCTGAGGTCACCACCACATCATCAGCGCCCACCAGCTGCTCGGCGATCTGCCGCCAAAGGTCCGCTGCAGCCGCCGCGTCTCGGTAGGTGAGCTTCATGGCTGGTTGCACCAAGGCGACCATGCGGCGCTGCTGGTCGCTCAGGCCGTCAGCGCTCGCATCGAGGCGTCGCAAGTCGCCGTTTTCCTGCCGCATGCAGTAGGTGAGCCGAACCACGCGCGCGCCATCGCGCTCCAATCGCCAGACTCTGGGGGCAAGCTCTGACTTGGCCTCGGCCGTGGTTTGCAGCTTGGCGAGGCTGAGGAATTTGTCGACCGAGCGCTTCCAGGAGGGAGCGCCAAATCCATCAGCGAGCGCCCGAAGGCGACGTTTGTCAGCAGCTTTGGGTGGTCGGCCTAGCAGGTCTAAGAAGCGCTCGACCGCCTCGATCTGGGCCTCACACACGTTGGGCTGGCCGCTCTCTGTGCAGGAGCAAGTCAGCGCAAAAACCCCGGATTTGTCGCGCAGAAGCTGTACTTTGGCGCCATGACCACAGGCGTTGGGCACCCGCTTGGGGAGCCGCAACACAAGACCGGGCGGATCGGCGGTGACCTGCAGTTTTCCAGGCTTCATCTCGGCCGCTGGTCGCGGCGGCAGCTGGCCAGCGAGACGCGCGCGCTCGGTCTGCAGGGCGTCGTAGATCTGGCTGAGGGTCGGATCAGTCGGGGGCACGCGCCCTGTCTGCCTGCCGGGATGCTCCGCTTTGCCGAGGACCGCCGCATCGGCGCGCTCTTGCAGTTGGCCGAGGGCAAGCGCTCGGAGCTGTTGCTGCATGTTGTGGCCAGAGCGAACGGCAGACGCGCTACCGCTCGCCACTTGGCCCAAGGTCTTGTTCTGCAGCATCCAGGTGGGCAGCTCTAAGACGGGCATCGCAGCGAGCACAGGGGCGTGCAGCCAATGGCCAACCTCGTGTGCATGCGCCCAGGCAGATAGCTCTACAGCGGACAGCCCGGGACGCAGGTCGGTCGGTGGTCCCGGCGCGAGCTCTGTTCGATGGGCCCAGACTTGCTCGGCGAACGTCGCGCCCTGTTCCGGGGTAATCCGCCGGCGAAAGACCGCCGCTGCCGCAGGTGTGCACAGCGCGCCGAGGGTGTCAGCGAGACGCAGGGTGGTGAGGTGGCGTAGGGCCTGGTCCACCGCCGGTGGTTGGTCGAGCAGCTGCCGCAGGTTGTCCAGACCAAGGAGCAAG
>JAGSHB010000265.1 GCA_023954815.1 Myxococcales bacterium
CGAGCCTGCTTGTGGAAGCTGAGCGGGTAGTGAGCGAACACGACCTTGACCTTGCCCTTGTAGCGCTTGGCGATCTCGGCGACCGGAGCGGCCACGCGGCTGCAGTAGGGGCACTGGAAGTCACTGAACTCGTGGATGGTGACCTTGGCGTTCTTCGGGCCCTTGGTGGGCAGGCCGATGTCGTCGAAGGTGTGCACGGTGGCGTCGAGCTCGCTGAAGATCTTGCCCTTACCGACGATCTCCTCGTAGTAGCCGTGGCCCTTCTTGCCGGCAGCCTTCTTGATCTCTTCGTCAACGATGGCCTTGAACATAGCGAGCGGCTGCGCACCGACGATCTTACGACCGTTGATCACGAAGTTCGGCGTGCCACGGACGCTGACAGTGCCAGCCATCTCCATGTCTTTGACGATCTGCTTGTTCGAAGCCTCGTCCTTGCGGTCCTTGTCGAACTTGGCCAAGTCGAGCTTGAGCTCGGTGGCCCAGGCCTTGTAGTTGCCTTCGTTGAGGGCGCGCGAGTTGGCGAAAGCCTTGTCGTGAAACTCCCAGAACTTGCCCTGTTTGCCAGCAGCGATGGCGGCGCGGTGAGCGGCACGAGCGTTGCGGTGGAAGGGCAGGGGGTGGTGCTTGAAGACAACGCGAACCTTGTCGCCGTAGGCCTTCTTGACCTGCTCGACAGTGTTCTTTCCGCGGCTGCAGAAGGGGCACTCGAAGTCGCTGAACTCAACGATCGTGACGATGGCCTCGTCGTTGTTGCCCATGATCATGTCGGCCTTTGGATCGACCGGCACCTTCCAGATGGTGTAGCTGTCTTTCGGCGGCTTGACCGGGCCTTTCGGCTTCGGGCGGGCAGCAGGAGCAGCGGCGACGATCTTGTCACCCTTGAAGAAGTAGCCGAGCACCTTGGTGCCGTTCTTGGGATCGCGACCCTTGAAGGTCTCTTCCATGAGCGCCATGCCTTTCTTGCCAGCGTCGCGGGCCTTCTTGGCGGCCTCAAGGGCCAGGTCGATCTCTTTCTTGAAGGCGGGGAAGGGCTGAGCGCCCGAGAGCAGCTTGCCGTTGATGAAGAAGCCGGGGGTGCCGCGTGCGCCGGTAGCCTGGGCCGCCTTCTGCTCACGATCGATCTGCTTGCTGAGCGCAGCGTCTTTCATGTCCTTTTCGAACTTGGCAACGTCAAGCTTGAGCTCACCGGCCCACTTCTTGAAGTTGTCGTCCGTCAGCGCGCGCTGGTTGGCGAAGAGCTTGTCATGCATCTCCCAGAACTTGCCCTGGCGGTGCGCAGCCAAGGAGGCGAGCGCGGCCGGCTTGGCGCGGTTGTGGAAGGACAGCGGGTTGTTCACCCAAACGATGCGAACCTGATCCTTGTAGGTCTCTTTGACCTTTTTTAGAGTCGGTCCCACGCGGCTGCAGAAGGGGCATTGGAAGTCCGAGACCTCAATGATGGTCACCAGCGCGTCCTTGCCACCAACAACCGGCATGGTCGCGGGGATGGGCGAGGCGGCCGGAGCGGCTTTCGCGACTTTGGCAGCCGCGGCGGGCTTCTTGTCAGTGGGCTTGGCTGGGCCCTCCTGCTTCTTGTTACCACAGCCCGAGAGCGCGAGGCTCAGCACGGCGGCGGCAGCTAGGGTCTTGCTGATCTTATTCATGTTTTCCCTGGTCTCCCTTGCTGCGCCGGACCCCTCTGGTCCCAAAGCGCTGGCGTCGGTACGGCGAACCTGCCGCAGATAATGGCGCGCAAGTATAGGGTCGTGTCTTGTACGGGTCAATGACGCATTTGCTCTGTTGACCGACCCCGGTCGTTGAACGCGAACAAAGCAACCCCATGCCCGCTCGAATCATTCCAGGAGGGGAGGGCAAACGACTGGTCGAGCGGTGAGGTTGTGATGCGCCCAGCATGTGTAGATCGACTTTCGAGATGATTTTGTGGGTTTTCAGTGTCGCGAATGGGGCTTTGTCGCCTGCCCGTGCGCCGCCACGAAACTGCGCGAACGGTGTCGGCCCGCTGCGGCGAGCACGCGATGACCTGACCAGTGGCCAAACACATGAGCTGATGATCGAGGTAGCGCGTGGGCTGCAGGGTACTTCGACAACCACGATCGTCCGCCATCCAAGGGCGAAGAGGGCCGACTCATGCCGACGACTTTTCGAACTCGCTCACTCCTAGCGATCATTGTCGTCCTGGGGGTGGCAGCTGGATGCACTGACTCGTCAGCTGCAAACGACGGCGCATCAGTCGATGGTCAGGGAGAGGGTCACGTCGATGCTACAGATGGCGGGGGCTCGGGTTCAGATGCTGGTGACTGGGTTCCCGGCGAACGGACGCTGTCAGGAACGATCTTCTTCTTTGATGCGGACGGTGTCGATGCGGTGGAGCTGCAAAAAGATGTGACGGCTGCCGAGGTCTACCTGCTCGAGCATCTGACCGTGCGAATCCCTGTGGCCGCCGATGGCAGCTACACGTTCACCGATCTGCCGGCGGGCGAATATACGGTCGCAGTCGCTGTCGACGACCACGAGCGATGGGGGCGTCATCGTCGGCGGCGCGGTGCCCGGTGCGTACACATGGACCGCACACAAGGCCGGGTTGTCGTTTAGCAGTCAGCGACTGCGCTGCCGCGTCGGTTGGCTCACCAACGGTGCGCCCCCCTTCGGCTTGCAGGCGACCGTCCCAGGTAATTAGGCAACGTCCGCGCTCACTGCTTGCCTCGTCGGTTGTTCACCGTCAGCATGCCCGCCGGTTGGGTGTGAGGGTGCCTGGCAGCGCAACCAAGTATGCCGCCCAGTCGAAGCGAGCGGAGAAGGTCTCGCGTGTGGTTGCGCATCAGGACAAGACGATCGGATGAGAGGTGGCGGATGAGCAGCAAAAGTCGATGCCCACAGTGTGACGGTGACCGCAAGCCGGCCGCTGAGAACCGCGCTTATCCGTTCTGTGGCGAGCGGTGCAAGATGCTCGACTTGCACAGTTGGTTATCCGGCGAATATCGCATTCCTGTTGGCGCGGATGCCAGCGAGCGCAATTTGCCCGGATCCGATGAGCTAGCCGCCGCACGGTTGGCGGCACGTATGGACGAAGGGCTGATCAACTAATGAGGCGATCAGCCCCGAACGAGCGCCTGACCCAGCCGCGCAACCAGGTCCGCTTCGACGTCAGCGAATGACGGCGTCGGCAGGTTCTGTTGCTCCAGCTGCTGCCACAGGCTCGTCATCTGCACCCCACTCAGTCCGCAGGGCGTGATCAGGTCAAACCCTTCCAAGTGCGGATTGACGTTGAGCGCGAGGCCGTGGAACGACCAACCAGCTCGAATCCCAACGCCGATGCTCGCTAATTTCGTGCGCTCATCGAGCCAAATCCCCGAAAACCCGGGCCGAACGCGCACAGACAGCTCAAAGGCAGCGCAGGTCTCGACCATGCACTGCTCCAGGGTTCGCACGTACTTGCCCAGGTCACCCAGGGGGCCCCGGCCTATGGGGCCAGCCAGTTTGGGCAGCTGTACGATCGGGTAGATCACGAGCTGCCCAGGCGCGTGATAGGTCACCGAACCGCCGCGGGCGACTTCATGAATCGCGACCGGATAGCGCTCGCCATCAGGCAGGTGCAGGGTTCGCCCATGAATTGCGTTGTCCGCGCCGCGCCGGCCGACTGTAATCGTCGGCGGGTGCTCGACACTCAACAGCACATCAGGCGCATCGTGAGGTCGGCTGACCAACGACTCCATGGCTGCCAGCGCGTTGGCGTAGTCGCAGAGCTTGCGCCCGACGACGCTACTGTCTGGCAGATGGTCTGAGGTGGGATGGCGTAGCTGCACGGATGCTTGCCTCGCTGCGAGAAGGTCGGCCGGCTGCGGGGGCTAGCTGCCAGCGAGCAGTTCGCGCAGCGGTACCAGCGGTACGGTCTGGCGCAAACGACGCGGCTCATCGGCGGGGTTACGACCCTCTAGATCCAACACCCGCCCCAGCACACGACCGCGCACGGTGGTGACTTGCCGGCGTTTGTATTCCCGATAGGAAGCGCGCCCTTGGGTGGCCTCTTCCTGGCTCGCGCGGTCCATGATCTGCACTTCGTAGGGGAAGAAGAACTGAATCTCTCGCTCCACCCCTGACAAACTCAGCTCTTGCTGCATGGCCGCCAGCGCAGCGCCCGTCAGATGTTGAGCGGCCACTTTCTGGGCAGCCTGCATCCGTGCCCAGACCGGGTTGGTGAGGCGAATCATCTGACGACACGTGAACTGGATCGAGCGATAGCGGGCCGACGAGTGGATGTTCCAGGCGGCGGGCACATTCTTCGGTGGCACGGCCTTGAACGTCGCAAGACTCGAAGCGGCAGCGACTTCGCTCATCTGTCCCATCTCGACCTGCCGCGCCAGGTTATTGACGTGCTGCGAGAGCGCGTCGACGTCGACCAAGGTATTGCGCGATCGCGTCGGCTTGATGTTCGCGAACATGATGGTGTGCGTATTGAGCAGCGCCCGCACCGCAAAAAGCGCGTCCGCCGGCCGTTCGACGACGATTCGCACGCCGATGTGGTCGAACAGGTCAGTGGCGACGTTTTCGGCTTTATGCAGCAGCTTCAGCACAACGGATCGCGGAGGTTTGGCCTCTTTGACTTCGAACCTGACCAGCGGAACGTCGGTTTCCCGCCCATGAAGGACCGGCGAGCCGTCGTCCCTCGTGCCCACCTGCTCCACAAATCGATTGAGGATCGACTCGCGAATCTGCGGGTAATACGCGTGTTGGAAGTGGTTTTCGGCGTGCGCGAACGTGTGCATCACCCGCAGGAGGGCACAGGCCCAAGCTTGTCGGAGGCGCACCAGTCTATCCGGCGAACGCAGGCCCGTCGCCGCGGTTAGCAGCAGCTCAATAACCGGAATTTCATCCAGCCAATCCGGGACTTCCAGGTCGACGCGGGCGAGCAGTACGCCACGAATAAATCCGAGGGATTGCGCGCGGTTCTTCTCGATGAGCTCGACATGATTCTGATCGCAGATGTCATAGCCATAGCGCAACAAGAACGCCCGCGCCTGCTCTGCGTCCGTGACATCGAGTTTGGGCAAATCGATCGCTGAGCGTCCGCCGATCACCGCCTGCATGGTCCCGCGCGGCAACGCATAGGCGCGCAGCATGGGTGGCAACAAGTTTGCGTGAAAGTCAGACACAGGCGTCTCCCGGGGATGAAGCCCCGGCTGGAAGGCGGTTGGCCGAGTGACGTGCGAGAGCGCAATCAGCCAACTGGGGTCGACTCCGTCTTTGTGATTCGGCACTTGGCGTCTGCTCCCAGGCAGCCGAGTGACGTGACAAAAAACGTGGTGTCGCGGCGCCGTATACCGGAGTTCGGTGGCAATGTCCCGCGAAAAGTTCACAGGTCCACCGAGTTATTCTCCCATGGCGTTGGCAATTGAGCGATGACGTACTGTGACGGAGATGCTCGGAAGAGGTAGGCGGCTGGTGCGCGGCTGGTACGCGCACGGCTCTTCGCCTCGGACGCTAGGCCTGGGCCGGTGAGCCCGAGGTGATGTCCTGTGGGTGGACACCCAAACGCTGCAGCGCCTTGTCCCAACTCTCGTCGCCGGTACGACCGAAGAGCAGGCCACGATCGAGGTCGACGGGCAGCCAGCTCCCCTCTTGCAGCTCGCCCTCCAATTGTCCGGGTGACCAGGAAGCGCGACCCAAGAACAGCGAGTAGATGCTTGGTCCAGCGCCGCTAGAGATGTCCTGCAACAGCTCCATCGACCACGAGACGCGCAGGCCTGGCGCGATCGTTAGGAAGGGCTCATAGGCGGGCAGATCGTCTTCTTCGAGGTAGAGCACCATGCCAGCTTCGGGTTGAACCGGACCGCCCCACCACACCGGGTCTTCACGCAGACCGACGGGCGCTGACAAGCCGGCGCCGCCGAGCAGGGTGCCCATGTCCACAGGTGCCAGGCGATTGAGCACCACGCCGTAGCTGCCTTCGGTGTCGTTGTCGACCAGCAGAATCACCGTCTTGGCAAAGAACGGATCGACGAGCGACGGCACTGCAATCAGCATCCCGGGAGCGAGCTTACTGGTGCCTGTCTGGCTCACGATAACGAACCTCCAAGGAGGGCCATCTGCCCCCCACCCCGCAACTATACCGGGCGCAGTCACACATGGGTAGCAGGGGGCTGCGTCATTGCATGACGATGGCAGCCCCCCGCTACACTTTTTCTATTGGGGGCTATGAGCGCCCCC
>JAGSHB010000025.1 GCA_023954815.1 Myxococcales bacterium
GCTGCAACAAGGCGATCGGCGTCTGCGACCACCCGGCCAAGCCCGATGGTGGCGCGTGTGACGACGGGAAACCTTGTACGACCGGCGATGTGTGCGCCAAGGGGACGTGTGCTGGCGACAAACCCAAGGTCTGCGACGACGGCGACAAGTGCACCAAGGACGCCTGTGTCCCTGGAAAGGGCTGCACTGCGACGCCCGAAGATGGGGCCACCTGTGACGATGGCGACGTCTGCACGACGGGTGACGTGTGCAAGGCTGGCAAGTGCGCTGGTACCCCACCAAAGGACTGTGTGAGCAACGACCCCTGCCAAATCGCAGCTTGTGATCCAAAGACAGGGGCCTGCAAGAAGTCCACCTCCAAAGACGGGACCACCTGCACCGATGGCAATGCATGCGTGACCGGGCAGGCGTGCAAGGGCGGCAAATGCAGCGGCGGCCAGACCACGACCTGCAAGCCGGGCACTCCCTGCACGCCGAATATCTGCGAAAAGGGCGTCTGCAAGGCGAAAAAGCTGGCAGACGGCGACAAATGTGACGACGGAAACGCTTGCACCAAGAAAGAGACCTGTCAGTCCGGAAACTGCATCGACATCAACAAGCTGTGCAATGACGACAACCCTTGCACGACAGATAGTTGTGACAAAGCGAAAGGGTGCCAACACGCTGCAGCCTCTGGCAGCTGCGAGGACGGGGACGTCTGCACGGTTGGCGAGGCTTGCGCGGGCGGCAAGTGTGCCGGCGCCAAGGCCAAGGATTGCGGCGACGGGACGACTTGCACGGTCGATGCTTGCGACAAGACCAACGGCAACTGCACCCATGACACCAAAGCGCAGGAAGGAAAGCCGTGTAACGACGACGGCAGCGTCTGTACGCCCAACGAGTCGTGCAAGGCCGGCAAATGCCAAGGCGGCACGGCCAAAGTGTGCAAGGACGGCAAAGCCTGCACCGCGGACAACTGCGACAAGAAGACAGGCAAGTGCGTGTTCCCTCCCGCCAAGGTTGGAGCGCCCTGCGATGACGGTAGCTATTGCACGTTCAGTGATGGATGTGACGCGACTGGCAAATGCACCGGCAAGACGTTTCCGTGCGACGACAAGAACCCTTGCACCACCGACGCGTGTGTGCCGACGACCGGCAAGTGCACGTTCACGCCCAAAAAAGCCGGGCAAATCTGCGATGACGGAGACCTCTGCACGACGAGCGACAAGTGCAGCACGACGGGTAAGTGCGTTCCCGGGACCGCCACCAACTGCAACGACGGCAACGCCTGCACCACCGACACATGCATCAAGACGACAGGCAAATGTCTCCAGTCGCCGAACAACAACTCCTGCAACGACGGCAGTATTTGCACCACCGGGGACGCATGCATCGGCGGCAAGTGCCAGTCCGGTGCAGATGGGTCGGCGTCGACCCACGCCGGCTCGGGGAGCAGCGGCTACACAAACGGTAGCTGGAATGTTGCGCGCTTCAACGACCCGCGTGATATCGCCGCCGACAACAAAGGTGGCTTCTACATCGCTGATCGCAGCAACCACCGGATTCGGTACATCAACTCGAGTCGACAGGTCAGCACCGCCGCCGGTTCGAGCTACGGCTATTCGACCGGGTCGACCCTGTCCGCGCGGTTCCGCTACCCCTCCGGAGTGGCGTTCCACGGCTCGACAAATACGCTTTATATTGCAGACACCTATAATCACTGCATTCGCAAGATCAGCGGAAGTCAGGTCGTCAATGTCGTCGGTAAGTGTGGCTATGGCTCAAGCTACTATGGGTACGCCAATGGATCAGGGACCAGCGGACGGCTGTACTACCCAGAGGCCATCGCGGCAGGGCCGGCTGGCGAAATTGTCGTGGCCGATCGTGCCAACCAGATCATTCGGCGGGTGGTCGGTAACTCTATCTCGCTGATCGCTGGTGGCCCCAAGAGCGCCGGATATGTCGACGGTCCATCCAGCTCAGCACGGTTCAACTCACCGTACGGTGTCGATGTCGCTCCGAGTGGCGTTGTCTTTGTCGCCGACAGCGGCAACGGGCGTATTCGCGCCATCCACACCAGCGGCACGGTCACCACCGTCGCCGGCGGTGGCAAAGGGTTTGCCGATGGCTACAAGTCGCAAGCTGCCTTCAACTACCCCTACGCGTTGACCTGGGTGAAGGGCAACTACCTACTGGTCTCAGACTCCAACAACCACCGTATCCGCAAGGTCACCATGGCGGGCGTCGTGTCGACATTCTCGGGTAGCACCGCCGGGTTTACAGACGGTTTGGGCAAAACTGCGCGATTTTATTATCCGCGCGGCATCACCGCTGACAAGGTGGGCAACGCCTTCGTCTCAGACTCGAACAATCGCCGGATTCGCAAGGTGCTAAGCGGTGTTTTGACGTGCGCGGACTCGAACCCTTGCACGCTCGACAAGTGCGATCCAAAGAAAGGCTGCACCTTCGCAAAAATCGCCGCAGGATCGGCTTGCGAGGATGGTGGCTCCTGCCAGACGGGTGGCACATGCAGCAGCGCCGGCCAATGCCTCAACAGCAAACCTAAGTGCACCGACGGAGGTCCCTGCGTCACCAAGACTTGCGACACCTTGAGCGGCGACTGCATGTTCAAGACGGAGGGCACGTCATGCAACGACGGGAACCCTTGCACGGCGGGAGAGGCCTGCAGCCTGGGCAAATGTGACGCGACCATCTGGAAGGTGTCGACCCACAGCGGCAATGGAAAAGGCACCGTGCTCGATGGCATCGGCACGAGCGCGAGTCACTACTACCCAAGAGGGATGGGACACGACAAGCTCGGCAACACATTCGTCGCGGACTACAACGGTCACCGTATTCGGAAGATCACCGCCGGGCGTATCGTCACCACCCTCGCCGGCAGTGGCAGCGCAGGGTTCCTCAATGGCTCTGCCAAACAGGCTCGCTTTTACTACCCGACAGACGCCGCCGGTTATCCAGATGGGTCCGTCTTGGTCGCCGACCGCCAAAATCATCGGATTCGCAAGATCTCTACTAGTGGTGTCGTCTCGACATTCGCCGGTTCGGGATCTGCTGGATTCCTGGACGGGGCCGCCACAACCGCGCGCTTTTACTACCCCGAGAGTCTCGACGTGGGGCCCGCGGGCAATGTCTACGTCGCTGATAGCTACAACAACCGCATTCGCAAGATCTCGCCAAGCGGGATGGTTTCAAATTTCGTTGGCAATGGTTCGACTAGCTACAAAGAGGGCACAGGCGCGGGTGCGTACATCCGCCGACCCATGGGCGTGGCAGTCGCTCCGAACGGCGTTGTCTTCTTCTCGTCCTACTACCACCACATGGTGCGCAAGGCGACGCCTTCTGGGGTGACCAGCTTGGTCGGTGGCTCGACGTCTGCTGGTTTTGCCGACGGCTATGGCTCATCGGCCCGGTTCTACTACCCAGTCGACTTGGCCGTTGACAGCAAGGGGCGCGTCTTGGTGGCTGACCGTCAAAACCATCGGATTCGCCGCATTGAAACCGACGGAAAGGTCACCACGTTGGCCGGAACGGGCAGCGCTGGGCATACCGACGGTGGGGCATCAACCGCTCGCTTTTACTACCCATATGGCGTCACCGCTGTCGGCGAGAGGGTCTATGTGGGTGACAGCAGCAACTACCGTGTACGGGCTATCAAGCCACCGGTGAAGGACTGCGACGACTTCGATCCGTGTACGACTGACAGCTGTGCGCCGAAGACGGGCGTCTGTCAGAACAAGGCCATCGCCAACTGCTGCTCGCCGATGCCCTACAACGAGATGTTCTCCAAGAGCGCCGTGGCAGCGAAGATGAAGTTCTACACGTGCGCACCCGACAAGTTCGGTATCGAGCTCAAGAACTGCAAATTGCAGGGCGATGGCGTCGGCCCGACCAAGGGCTGGCAGGTGCACACCGACGCGTTTGTGAGTCGCTCGGCGAAGGGCGCGCTCTACTACGGTGACGGTATCGCGGGCAACTACAACTGGGGGCCCAACGCGGGCAAGGTGATGACGGCGGCCATGGTCGTGCCCAAGGACACCAAGACCAAGCTGAGTTTCTGGGTCTACTTCGACACGGAAGTGCCCCAGGCCTTCGACAAGTTCTACGTTTGGCTGTGGGTCGACGGAAAGCGGCAGCTACTCGGTGACACAAAAGCGCCGAACGCTGGCGCGCTCTGGTACAAGGGCAAACCGGGCTACACGGTCGCAAAAACGTGGTCAAAGGTGGAAATTGACGTGGCCAAATACGGTGGCAAGACGCTGCAGCTTGAGTTGACGTTCAATACAGGCGATGGCCTCAAGAACTTCGGTGTCGGAGCCTTTGTGGACGACGTGCAGTTGCTCACGCAGTGCGGTCAGTGAGTCGCCGGGTCTGGACGGCGAGCCTTGTTGCCGTCACCACCATCGGACTATGCGCACCCATCGAAGCGCGCGTGCCCAGCCGCTGGGGGCGACAGCGCTGCTCGTCTGGCTCGCGGCTTTGGGGGGGCGCGCCTCCCAATAAGTTCGCGAGATGGTGTGTGCGCGAGGTCAACGGCGACTTCTTGCGCCATGGCGCTTATCGATCCTGGTATGACAACGGCCGCAAACAGGTCTTCGGACGGTACGTTCGCGCGCTCAAGAACGGCCGCTGGTACGAATGGTACGACGACGGCACGCCCAAGCGTGAGGAGCGCTGGCGCAAGGGCCAGCGCGAAGGCTGGCGAACGCGTTGGCACAACAACGGTAAAAAGCGCGACAAGGTGAGGTTTCGGGCCGGAAAACGGCATGGCCCCTATGCCGCTTGGCACGACAATGGCCTGCCAGCGGAGCGCAGTACGTTTGATAACGGCATGCCTACCGGGGCGCTCGAGGCTTGGTACGACAACGGAACGAAACGGCGCCAAGGCCACTTCATAAAGGGCCAACAAGAGGGCAAGTGGCAGCACTGGCATGCCACCGGAAAGCTCAAGCTGGAGGGGCAGTATCGCGCAGGCAAAGCTGGCGGCACGTTCCAGGCTTGGCGCGCTGATGGCAGCCGTGAGTGGCGTGGAGCCTACCTTCACGGCAAGAAACACGGCGAATTTCGGGCTTGGTTCCCCAGCGGCAAGCTGGAGTCACGAAGCTTCTATCGCTTTGGTCGGCGGCAGGGGAAGTGGCGCACGTGGCACAGCAACGGTCACATGATTCGACAGGCTTCGTACCGAGATGACGTGCTCGACGGGTTGGCTACCACTTGGAGCAAGCACGGCACCAAGCAAACGGAGACACAGTGGGTTGCGGGGAACAAGCATGGCCCACATAAGACGTGGTTTCCAAGCGGCAAACGCAACATCAGCACCGTCTATCGGCGCGGAAAGTTGCACGGCCGCTACCAAATGTGGCGCGTGGCGGGCCCGTTCAAGGCTGGCGCGTGCTATGTGTCTGGCAAAGAGGTCTGGTCGACGACCAGTGAGCCAGAAGCCCGCATGAGAGCCTGCCCATGAGCGCAAATTCCACCCGCATCACCGTCGCTGCTGCCTTGGTCGCTGTCGGAGGCTTCATCGCCTGGAACGCGATGCACTCGGCCCCGCAGCGAACTGGAAGCGCCCAGCCTTCAACGCCCGCCAAGTCTGCCTCCGCCGGGACTGCCAAGCCGACGCCGGCCAAGGTCACGCCGACGAGTGCAGTGGTTGCGAAGCCGCCTCAGCCACCACCCGCGCCGCTTAAGGCTGTCAGGGACATCCCCCGCAAGAAGCTGCCGTTGGTCTCACTGGATCTCGATGGCGACGGCGTCAAAGAAGAGATGGTCGTCAAGCAACGGCAGCCAGTTGAGGGCTGGAAGGGCAAGGATCGCAAGAAAGGTCCTCGGTACACACTGGAAATTCGTGCCGCTTCTGTCGACGGCCAACCAGGGAAGGTGTTGGGTTCCGTTGAACGCTACGGCTGGAGCCAGGGATGGGCACAGATCGGGGTGCGCATTGGCGGCGGGGCGCAAATCGGCATGTTCTATTGGAGCGTGCCTGAAGCCCACGAGCCGCGTGCGAGCTATGTCTTTCTCCGCGAAGGCAAGGTCACCTGGGGTGAATTCAAGCGACTCCCTCTGCAGCTTATCGATCTGCATTTTGGTCAGATGGAGTCGGTGCTGACGCTCAGCCAAGAGCTGTTTCACGACTTCATGAAGCGTGGCACGACCGGGTTGATCCACTGGGAGGGCGACAGCTTCCAACCCAAGCTTGATGAGCTCGCCTTCGAGATTTGCGTGGTGAAAGTCCAGGAGCCAGGTGTTTTTCTAGCCGTAGTCTCCAAGGACCAGCGCGAGCTGAAGGTCATCACGAGCCTCGGTCCGCCAGGTATGCCGCTGCAGTCGGCAGGTGAGTTCAAGGTGACGCCTGCCTCCGAAGGCCCCAAATTCAGCGTGCCGACCGGCTTTGCGCTGAGCTGTAATCGGGAGCGGGGGACCGTTCAGTACAAGTCGCAGCACTTCGCATTGAAGCAGGGTCGACTCGTCAAGGCGCAGCCCAAACTCTAAAATCAAATCAATACGCCCGTGTTGATGGGGGCTGCAGGTCCAGCACACCGCGAACTTGCGCGTATTTGGTTGTGCCCCCGGCTTGCCAACCGAGGCGTCACGCCGCACCCTTCTTGCGATGACAATCTAGGGTCTCCTGCAACACCGATGCTGCCGGACCTCTAGCAGGCTGCGCATTGTTTCGTTTTTTCGGAGGCGGCCCCCACGGGGCGCAGTCTGCTGGGATGGGGAAGTCGCGGCTTGCCGCGACTGGGGGCGCTTCTAGCCCCCCGATAGAAGAGAACACTAGCAGAGTGCACGGGCAGTAATTCTATTTACGCCGCGCGCTGCTAGGCGAGGAGCCCCATGTTCGCGAGCCGCAATGCACGCATCTTCCAGTTCATGGACGAGCGCGAGCCGATTATTCGTGAGGTTGAGAGCCGCGTAGTCGCCGAAATTGTCGACCGTGCCGCCTCTCATCGGGACGACAGCCTGGAGTACGTGCTCAATGAAGCCGCGTTCCTAGAGATGAAGCGGCTCGCCAAGGGCAGCAGCAAGATGGACCTGCGCCCCTATGGCTATTGGCAAGACATCGCGCGCACCATCGGCAAAGCTGACGAGTCGCACAAAGTTCGCATTCTTCGCGAGTTGGCGGGTGTCTATGCCCGAGACGTCGCCGGAAAGTTCACCCCTGGCGTCTACAAGTTCGCCACACGGGTGCTGCCGGTGGGGCTGAGCGCGCTGCTTAATGCGCAGAGTGTTGAGAGCGTGCTCGGCAAGTACCGCAGCCTGTCGGAGCGCATCATCATCGAGGGAGCGACCGCCCATCTGCGGCAGCTCGCCGAGATCGGCACCTTGGTGGTCGTGCCGACCCACACCAGTAACCTCGACTCTATCGCAGTGGGTTGGGGGTTGGACGAATCCGGTCTGCCACCTGTGACCTATGGCGCCGGCAAGAACCTGTTTTCCAATCCGCTGACCAGCTTTTTCATGCACAATCTCGGGGCCTACAAGGTTGACCGGCGGATTCGGCACGGGATCTACAAGCAGGTGCTCAAGTGCTACAGCGAGGTCCTGCTGGAGCGCGGATACCACTCGCTGTTCTTTCCAGGGGGCACCCGTTGCCGCAGCAATGAGGTAGAGACGCATCTCAAGTTGGGTCTCATGGGTACCGCGCTGAAGGCGTACACCAACAACCTGATGAACAACCGGCCAAAGCCCAAGGTGTTTATCTGCCCGCTGACGATCAACTACCACTTGGTGCTCGAGGGCGAGACCCTGATCGGCGAACATCTGCGGACCGACGGGGGCAAGCGCTACATCATCGAGGACGACGAGTTCGCCGACTTGAGCAAGATCTACCAGTTTGCCAGCAAGACCATGGGGATGGAGTACACCATCTACCTGCGTTTTGGTGAGCCGATGGACCCCTTTGGCAACCCCGTCGACATCGCGGGCATCAGCCGAGATCCCCACGAGCGGCCCATCGATATCGAGCGCTACCTGTGGACCGATGGTGAGGTTCAGCCCGACGCCGCGCGTGATAGGGCCTACACGGTGGAGTGCGGGCACGCGGTAGCGCGGAGCTTCAAGCGCAATACGGTCGCCGTGAGCAGCAGCTTCTTGGCCGCCGTGCTCTTTGCCGCCCTCAAGGACGCCTACCCACACCTCGACCTGTACCGCCTGCTGCGCGTGGTCAAAGGGGAGTTGGTGCCCAATGAGGCGGTCTTTGGTCGTGCCGAGAGACTACAGGCCCGCCTGCGCAAGCTCGCTCGCGCGCGCAAGATTTGTCTCGGTCACGATGTTGAAGGGCTGGGAACTGCGGACCTGATCGAACGGGGCGGCGAGGTGCTGTCGATGTACCACACGCCGCCGGTGATTCGCCGGGTCAGCAACGGCTTTGAGATTGGAAATCCGGAGTTATTGCTGTTTTACGCCAATCGGTTGGCCAACTACGGCTTGGAGTCCGTCCTCCACGAAGACGCGATCGCGGATGGAGGTGAGGCATGAGCCGGCGCACCAAACGCACAGGATTCGGCATCATCGGGGCAGGGCGCTGGGGCATCACCCTGTCGCACGTGGTCGCTAGCCACGACAACGACACGTTCCTGTGGTGTGAAGACGCCAAGAGGGCGGGGTTGCTGCAGCGCAAACGCTCCCTGAAAAAGGCCGTGCCGGAGCTAGCGGAGCTCCACGAGCGCGTGAAGGTGACGGCTGATTTGGCAGAGGTCGTGAGCAGTTGTCACACCCTGATTGTGGCCTGTACGGCCGATGTCATGCGTGATTGGTCGCGGCGACTCGGGACCCACGTCGATGGCAGTCACGTCGTCCTGCACGCGGTTCGGGGACTGGAACCAGCAACGCTCAAGCGGGCTACGCGTGTGCTGCGCGAGGAGACGTGCGTACGCAAGGTCGGCGCTTTGGCTGGCCCCGCGCTGGTGGAGGAGCTGCTCGCCGGGCGGCCCAATGCGTTCATCTGTGCGAGTCGCTATCCGGAGGTCGTGGCGCGGGCCCGTGAGGCCTTGGCTGGCCCGTCTGTGCGCGTGTATGCGGGCAAGGACTTGGCCGGTGTCGAAATCGCTGCGGCAGCTTCAGCCGTGGCTGCCGTCGGGATGGGTATCGCGCTGGAGTTGGGACTGGGTCCCGCCACCCTGTCGATTCTAGGTACACGTGGCGCCGCCGAGATTGCCCGCGTCGTTAGCGCGGCGGGTGGTGACCCCAACTCTGCGTACGGGTTGGCAGGTCTTGGCGAATTGTTGGCGTTGCGTGAGTCCGAGAGCCGCGAAGTACGTGCTGGGCGCCTGTTTGCCCAGGGGAGCACACCGGCGCAGGTCGAAAAGAAGCTCGGGCGACTCGATGCAGTTGGGGCGGCACGCTCATTCGCCGCGCTGGCCGCTCACTATCACGTCCAGGCGCACATCGCAGCAGCGGTGACGGCCCTGCTCGACGGCACGCTGGACGCGCGCGGCGCCATGGCTCAGCTGATGACCCTGCGGCAGATGAACGAGTAGACCCAAACCATGACCCAGACTTTCCCGCGTGAAGCGAACTTTGAACGAATCGCCCTCGATCCGACGTCTTGGCTCGACTACGCGCCGAATTGGCTAGGAACTGAAGCTGCGGATGCGCTGCTCGCCGACTTGCTGGCCAACCAGACCTGGGAAGCCCGCAGCATCGTCGTGGCTGGCCGGGAGATTTTGCAGCCACGGCTCATGTCTTGGGCAGGTGAACTTGCCTATAAATACAGCGGTCTGACCATCGAGCCTCGGCCGATGGATGACACCGTGCAGGCCCTCAATGCAGCGGTCAGCGCCATCTGTGAGGCGCCTTTCAACCATGTCATGGGCAACCTCTACAGAGACGGGCGCGACAAGGTCTCGATGCATGCTGATGCCGAGCCGGAATTGGGCAGAGACCCTGTGATTGCGGCCATTTCGCTCGGATCTGAACGCAAATTTCGCCTGGAGAGCAAGGATCGCCGGCGCACCCGCAAGCACCTGATGTTGGGGCACGGCAGCTTGGTGATTATGGGCGGCAGCTGTCAGCATCGCTGGCGACACGAGATTCCGCGGGTCAATCAGCTGCAAGAGCCGCGGGTTAGCCTGACGTTTCGTGTCCTCAAGGGCCCCCCAGGCTGGCGTGCGCCTAGGCCCGACTGGGCAGCTAAGCGTCCTCAAAAAACAGCTGATTGATGAGCCCCTGCATCTGACTGGGCGGCTCGCAGCTGATCGACAGCGGTTGCCCCGTCGTGGGGTGGTCGAACGACAAACGCTCGGCGTGAAGCAGGAGCCGAGTGACGCCCCAACGCTCCCGAAAGGCACGGTTGTAGCGTGTGTCGCCGTGGTTGGCGTCGTTGGCGACCGGGTGGTTCGCGCGGTTGAGGTGACGCCGTGCCTGATGGATTCGCCCATGGGTCAGGTCACAGCGCACCAGACTCGCGCGCTCCACTGTCGACAGCGCTAGCGGTGTGAAATCCGTCTTTGCGGGGCGTTCCACACCGCCATCATCGCGCAGCGCTTTGTCGATGGTCACCGCCTGGTGCATCCGGCCGCGTGTGATGGCCAAGTACTGCTTGTCCCCCGCCTGCAGCGCCGCCACCCACGGAGCGAGGTCGCTGGGAGAGAAGCAGACGACGATGCAGCCGCTGGTGCCGCGATCGAGCCGGTTGGCCAGCCACACCTTTGCGCCAAGCGTGTCCCTGGCGGCCTGTAGGAGTGCGTATTCGCGCGGCCCGGCGAATTTACTGTTGTGCGACAGCATCCCCGACGGTTTGCAGACAATCGCCGCGCTCTCATCGCGCCAGAGGATGTCGACGGGGGGATGAGCTGCCTCCGGCGCCGGCTCAGGTGCGACGCCAGACTCCGGGGACGTTTCCGTCACCGGGCACGCCCTCGGATCTGCAGCCGCGTAATGGCGGGCTCCATCCGACGGGCCACCTCAATGGCCTTTTCAGGTGTGTCGATCAGGTCCTGGCGGATCTCAAGCTCGATGTAGATGACCCCGTGCTCGCGACCGTGGCGATTGGCTGCAAAGATGAGGCCCGTGCGGCCGCTGTAGGGCTCGTTCAACGCTGTCACGAAGCCTTCCGCCGTGAAATTGTCGGCCAATCGCTCCGCAACAGCGTCGTAGTTGTCGTACAAAACGCCGATTTCCATCTCGCGTACGTCGTCGTCGAGCTGGGGTGTAAACGAGTGGATCGATAGCAGGACCATGTCCCCGCCGGCCGCCAATCGTGCGGCCATCTCGCGGTCGATAGCGGCGTGGTAGGGCTCGTACAGCTCGCTGATCCGGCGGTCGATCTCAGCTTGGTCGAGGTCGACGTTGAAACTCAGCGGCTCGCCGTAGATCTCTCGGCGGATCAGGTCTTTATGTGCAAGATCACGATTCGGGTCCAAAACCAGACGCGAAAACCCACAGAGCACCGCGATGCAGTCTTTCAGTCGCGCGAGCTCGCGAACGACATCGGGCGCGCCGATATCCCAGCCCCAGTGGTCATCGAGCCAGCGTTGGTCTGCGTCTGACGCCGTCAGGGGGGCGGGCACCGCCTTTGATGCGTGCTCGCAGGTGATCAGCAACTGACCGCCGTAGCCGCCTGAATTACCAACAATGCTGTACGGGGCCATGCGTGTCCTGTGATGCCATTTGGCCCGCGAATCGGGCGTCATGTGGGAGAGCCAGACGAAGAGAAGGGGGAGAGCGCCCGGTGTTGGGAGCTAGTCTGCCGGCTTGTTGCGTTCGGCGAGGAGTAGCCCCACTGCCTCTTTGACTTGCGGCACGGAGTCTTGCGAGAGGGCTTCAACAACCTCCCAGATCTCCGCGTCGATCTCGGAGATCGGCCACCGCTGCAAGACGGCGAGCGAGTTGTAGCGAAGGGCGACACTCGGCGCAGCGAGGGTTTCGCAGAGCAGATCCGCGTGCTCACCGGGGTGCAGCGCGCAGTGCACCAACACGGGCAACACCCGGGCCTCTAGCGCCTTGGGCACCATCAACTCGTCGTCTTCAGCGCCATCGGGGCTGCCGCAGCTGTCGCACCCGGCCTGGCTGGCTGGCGAGCACAGTTCGCCCTCCCGCATCCGGCGGTGCTGGAGCGCGGCGACACTCAGCGGGGCGAGGTCGTCCAAGATGACCTTGCGGTCGATCGCCATGAGCGCCACGGACCAGGTGCCGTCATCGTCAGGCGCATCGGCGATACGCTGCTGGAGATTAGCGGTGACATCGAACTCGCACAGCAGGGCGGCCTGCCATGCCATGACCGCCTCTGGACCCTGGCCAGAGACGACCCGTTGGCCCAAGTCCTCTTTCCAATCTCGTGCGATGGAACCCCGCGGCGCCTGCGCCATGACGGCAGCGATCGCCGCAGCGAGGGTCTCGTCCAACGCTTCTGTCCAGCCTCGCTCTTCATCGGAGACATCGAGGTTGTCGTGGTTGCACAGCCGCTTCGCCAAGCGAATGACCACCATCTCAGCCGGGGTCGCGCCGTGCTGCTGTAGACAGCCCGCAAGCGCCCGTACGACGTCGGCGCCTTCGTCCACGTCGAGAATGTCACCGGCTGGACCGGCAGTGAGGGCAGCCTCTACCAGCGCGCCAACCATCGCTGAACTCGCGGCGATGACCGACTCGTCGGGCGCCTCGGCCTGCGCCTCGAGTAGCGCGGTCAGGCCACAAGCTTCGAGGATACTGATCGCAACCCATGGAATCCGTGTCGCGTCCTTTGCCGCCGTGAGCAGAAGCGTTCGGGCCTGCTCGGGGGTCAGCTCAAATTCGGCAATTCGGTCGATAATCTCGACCCGAGCGGCGTCATTCGCCTCGTCCAATGCGTCCCACAACAGCGAGACAATGTCGTCATCATCGCGACCGTCGAGCGCCCGATCCCAGTCGACTCGCACGCCTCTCTGAAGGGAGGATAGTATGTCATCCGACGACATCGGCTCTGGTTTGGGTGCCTGCTGCGACCCGCCGAACAATCGTGAAAACAACCCCATGAGCACCTCAATGCCGCTCCGCTGAGCAGCGCTACGTGCACCGAACTTGGTCTAGGGCTGGGGAACCGTCAACACGTACGCGGCGCCTTGATCGACCATCTTGCTCGTCTTTGGGGTTGCGGTGTAGCCGCTCATGACCACGACCGGCTTGCCTGCCTTCACCAGACCACCAGCGACGGTGTAGCCCAACTTGCCGCTGGGTCGATGGGATTCGCCAGCGATCGACATCATCGGATGCAGCGCCAGCCCGCTGTTTGCGTACCACCGAAACAACTCGGCGCCACCGGTGAGCGCGCCTGAGCGAACATTGCCGTTGGGGCTACCCACCAGCAGGCCAGCGCGGCCGTTCTTCTCCAAGCCTGGCACAAACGACACCGACCAACCGAATTGGCCTGCCGCCGTCTCACCGGACACGCTGAGCCGCAACTTACTGCCCGGCTGCGTCATCGGGTAGAGCTTCGCTGGCGGCTTGCCATCGACAATCGCCGTGGGCTTGAGGGTCTTGAGGTACTTGCCGGTGATCACCCACGCCGCGCCCACCGCTGCCGTGCCGTCTGAGAAGTTGTAGCCGCCCACCACAAGGTCGCCGAGCTTGTCGCCATCGATGTCAGCGCCTGAGTCCAATGAGATCCCTGCCCGCGCATTGGCTGTACCCGCGGTGAGGACGACCTCGCGCGGTACGTTGGCCGCACAATTGGCGCCCCACCCGTAGACGATGTGCACCGTACCCTGGGCCGAAAGGCCGTGGTCTTCGCCATCGGCGCCCACCGCGAACTCATCGCAGCCGTCGCCGTCGATGTCGTGCAGCGCGGTGACCGATCGGCCCAAGTAATCATTGGATTTGGCGCCGATCTGCAGCTTGTTCGGGGCGCAAGCCACCCGGATACCCTGACTCGCTTTGGGGCGACCGTAGTACACCGCCCACCCGCCGGCGTTGGTGCGACCTGCGGCATCCCAACTCAGCGCTGAGAGGACCAAGTCACCCTTGCCGTCGCCGTTGATGTCCATGCCCATGGCGATGCCGTCGGCGTATTGATTGGTCTGCGGTCCCCACGCCACCCAGGAAGGGTTGGTGGTCGGCCAACCGCCTTTGTTGCCTTTGAAAATCCAGGCAGCCGCGGAGTTGTTCTTCGAAGGGCCGCACTTTGTGCCTTTGGTGTAGCCCGATCCGTGAGTGGTGGGCCTGTCATCCGCTCTCGCCATGACCGCTACATCGCGGAGGCCATCACCGTCGAAATCACCACCTGGCGCCACCTTCCATGCGAAATAGTCATGCGCTGAATGGGAGTAGTGACCCACCGCTTTCCAAGCGGGCTTGCTGGTATCCACGCCAGCGGCGTTGCCCTTGTAGACGTACATTGCACCCGCCCGTGTGCCGACGTAGGCAGGTTTGGCGCCAGCTGCGGCCTTGTTTGCGGGATCGAAGGGCGCGCAGACGGCGAGATCGTTGAACCCATCGCCGTTGACGTCGCCGATAAAGCGCGAATCCCAGCCATAGCGATTGCCAGAGGCTTTGTTGGGCATTTGCAGGCCGCTCATCTTGGCGCCGGCTTTGCTCGGAACGAAATACGGGCGGCCGACGTTGTAGCCGAGAGTGTCATCTTGCCCAGCGAACGCGACCAGATCTGGCAGCTTGTCGCCGTCCAGGTCACCCACTGAATCCACAGACAATCCGAAGTAGTCACCGCCCTTGAGCCCAGAGTGGGTCTCGTTCGGTATCATCTTGGGCATCAAGCCCTTGCGACCGCTGAACACCATGACCGTGCCAGCGTTCACCGGCCCTTTGGGAACTTCGGCGTTGCCGCCGTGGACGAGCACATCCGGGATATCGTCGCCCGTGGCATCAGCGACGGCCACACGATAGCCAAAATAGTCGTAGTTATTCGGACCTTGGATGCTCCAGGCTGCTGATGTCGCGGACTCCACCTTGGTCGCTGGTTTGAGGCTCGACGAGGGTGCGTTGAAGATGCGTACGGCTCCGCGGCCCGGTTTTGCGGGCGATCCGCGCCAATTCAGCTGGCCGGCGACGAGCTCGTCCTGGCCATCCCCGTCGATGTCTGCCAGGGCGATGCTGCGACCGAATTGCGTACCGTATTCGCCGGTCTTGGCGCCGGACCACATCCGCACGGGCTTGTCGGTTGGTCCACCGATGGACTTCGCGTCCGCCTTGCGTCCGAGATAGAGAACCACGAGCCCGTCATTGGCTGTCTTGTCTTTGTAGTAGAGGCTACTGACGGCCAAATCGCAGATGCCGTCGCCGTTGGTGTCACCGGCGGCGACGTCCCAGCCGATGCGCGCATTGAAGACGGGTTTGTACACGCCCTTTGCGTCGGGAATCTCGCCGTAACGAACGATGTCGGGCTTGTCGAGGTAGCCATCTTTGTGGCCTAGCCAGACCATGAGCGCGCCGACGGAGCTGACGATGGGTGTTTTGCCGCGGTCCTCTGCATAGAGCGCACCGCCAGCGATATCCATCACACCGTCGCCGTTCACGTCGCACACCGCGACGCCCCACCCGAGCTGGTCGCTGTTGAATGGGCCCTTCAAAATCGCCGTCGGCTTGGTGGAGAACTTGCCGCTTTTCAGGCCTTTGTAGACGTAGATGGCGCCGTTATTTGTCGTCCCCACGTCGGCCAGCGGTGCGCCCACGATGAGGTCGGCCCGCTTGTCGCCGTCGACGTCCTTGACCGTCAGACCATAGCCACCGAAGCGGGTGTCCTTGCCGGTGCCGTACAGGATTTGCGCCGGCTTTGGATCGAGACCGCCCTTCTTGCTGCGATAGAGGTAGACCGCGCCGCCGTTGTTGTCGTTGCCATCCGCTTCCGCGAGCCCCACCACGACCTCGTTGCCGCCGTCACCATCGAGATCAGGCACCGCGATGACGCGCGCGGCTTGGTAGCCATCGCCCGTCGTGGGCATCGCAACCTCCGTCGCTTTTTGAGCCGACAACCTCACTTTGACGGACTTTCCGGTGAAGGTGTCCTTCACGGTCGCCATCACGACGCCAGCTTTGTTCGCACGAACACGCTTGGCAGACACCTTTGAAAAGGCCCCGGCAGGGACGGTCAAGACGTAGTGGCCTGAGCCGCCTGTTACGTTGACATCAGCCTCGCCGCCGAGCGGCACAGCCAGCCGCGGTGGTCGCGCATAGAGCATCGCGTTCTTGCGCACATGCACGACCGCAGCGGACTGCTCGCCTGTGGCGGTGTCCGTCACCTTGATCTGGTCGTCGCCGTCCTTGGAGCCAGCGACGTACTTGCCCGTGTTCTTGTTGAGCGAAGCGCCGGTCGCGTTGAGGGTGAAGCTGAACGCGAACTTGCCGGAGCCCTTCTTCACCGCGAATCCGATGGCTTGCTTGTAGCCAACCCAGGGGCTCAATGGCGCCATGGTGAGCGGTTCGACGACGGTGATGGTCGCCTTCGCAGTGCCGATGCAGCCCAAGTCCGAGAGCTCGATCTTGTCTTTCACCCCGGTTTTTGAGCCGCTGAGGTACGCCCCCGTATACTTGTTGAGCACAGCGCCGGATGCGTTGTTTGCCAACTTGTAGCGGTAGGCACCAGTGCCGCCCTTGCCGGAAAACGTCTTGAGGTCGTAGGGCAAAATCGTGCCTGAACTCGGCTGAACGACCAGGGCAGGGCTGCAGGGCTGCGGTCCTGAGACGGCATCTGGCTCAGGCCCAATGTCCTCTTCAATGTCCTTGCCGACGCTGGTGTCTACGCTGGCGTCGCTGGCCGTACCGTCGGAGGCTCCGCTGTCTGCCGTGCCGCTCGTATCGGCCGTCCCGGTGGTGTGGGTATCTTCCAGGGCCGCGTCATCCGCGCCGCTATCTTCGGTCGTATCCGCTGCAGCGTCGCTCACCTCGGCGGTGTCGTCCTGTGAACCCGAATCCGCTGGCCCGGCATCGACTTTTGTTTGCGTATCGGTCGCCTGCGTATCGGCGGGCGCAGGCTCCGTCTTTTCGGCTCCGCATCCGACCGTCAAAGTCAGTGCGAGTGCAATGAATGTCAGGGGTTGCATGATGTTGTTGGCGTGTTTTACCATCGTTGCCCTCAGCTTCAGCGGGATCCGTCGAGGGTCGACGATAGCGCTTCCGAGCCCGGGCGCACAGCACCGATAGACCGCCCCTTCACAATTTCAACCCAATTTGGTTCGGATTTCGGTTGACGCTCACCGGCCCGATGCTGATCCTATCTTGGCGCACATATTCGTCACCTGTGACGGATCTTCGGAGACTACATGCCCCGTCAGGTCACCCCATCTATGTCGAGCATACGCGACGTCGCCATGGGAAAGTGGAATCGGTTTGAATTCGGACTTTTGCGGAACTCATTCGATACTGTGAAGATGCTAGGGCTCGTGTTGGCGCTCAGTGCACTGGGTTGCTCGGCTGAGCCGGCCGCAGATGCTCCGATTGGTTTTGACGGCGGTGGGGCTGATGTGGCCATGGTCGATGGCGGCGTCTCCGATGGCGGCAGTGGCGGCGACACCAGTGGCGCGCCTGATGCCGGGTCGACTGACGCTGGTCTGTCGGATGCCGGCACGGAGGACGTTGGAACGTCGAGTTCAGCCGACACGCAAGTCCCAGAAGAGGATGCAGGGCCGCAGGACGTCTTCCCTTTGAACCCTGGTTCGCCGGTCAAGGCCATCACAGAGAAAGTGAGCGCCGGCCCGTGGACGTTCGCCGCACCGAGTCACGGAGACGTGAATCTGGCGGTCAATAGCAAGGGCGAAGTGAAGCTCGTCGGGCCCTTGAAGGGGCAGGTGGATCCCATCGTAGGTGGTGCAAGTAAACCCACCGAGGTGATCCGCTTTGGCGGCATGGTGTACCTCGCTGATGCCACCGGATTGCGCGGCATTTTGAGCGGCAAGCTCAAGTTGTCACCGCTGGCGGAGTTCCTACCGAAAAAGCCGATCACGGTGATGCGAGCCCGCAAAACCGCCGCCGGCGACGATTTGTGGCTTGTCGTGGGGGATGCGCTGCTGCTGTATCGGGGAGGCAAGCTGTTCACGGTGACGGCGCCCAAAATGCAGGTTGCTGGCGCTCACTTGACCTTCGGGGGCGACGTTGAAGGCGGCCCGGCTCTCTGGGTGGGCGGCAAGGGCGGCCTGCACGCCATCAAGGTCACGGGCGGCAAAGTTACGGCGTGGCCGTACCTGCTCGGGCGCAAAGTGGACGGTGTGCACGTCGACGCGAAGGGGCGAGTGTGGGCGGCCAGCAAGGGCGAGCTGCTGCGCAGAGACGCGCCCGGCCAATGGACGACCCATGTGCCGAAGCACGGTCCCAAAGCGATCTGGGGACGACCGGGCGACGCAGCTTTCTGGGTGGCCACCGAGACCATGTTGCTGCGCTGGGAAGCGGGTGAACTGCACGAGGTACAGGGGGCACCAGCGGTCGCTGATTGGCGCATCGACGCTGCCGGTCGCCTGACCGGGCTCGATCTCAAGGGCGCGCTGGTTCGCGTGCAGACCACCAAACCCGTGGCCAAGCCGAAAGTCACGTGGAAGGGCGACATCGCCCCGCTCTTCGACAACTCGTGCGCTCAGTGTCACGGTATCGACGGGGTCAATACGAAGCTGCACTCCTCAGCCCTGTGGAAGAAGAACTTCGCAAATATTTTAAAGAATGTGGAGAGCGGCGCCATGCCGTTGTCGCCCAAACAGCCCCTCACGCCAGGCGAGATCGCGCTGATCAAGGCCTGGAAGTCCGACGGATTTAAGGAGTCGCCATGAAGAGCCTCTCGCGCGTCATTGCGCTGGCCCTCGCCCTTTGGGTGTTGCCAGCCGCGGCGGTCGCCACTCCGCCGATGAGCAATCCGCTGCAGGTGTGTCCGGTTGACGCACCCAAGCTCGATCGCTTCACCTTCCTGCGATCGCTCAGCCTCGACTTGCGCGGCAACGTGCCAACGGTCGGCGAGCTGCAGCAGCTCAAGGGGCACAAGGATGTGCCGGAGAGCACCATCGACGCGTGGCTGTCGTCCGATGAGTTCGCTGTGCAGGCTGTGCGCCGTCACCGCGATCTGTTCTGGAACAACATCACCAACGTGCGTGCGCCAGCAAATCCGACGTACTTGCGTAAGTCTGGGCAGTTGTACTGGCGCAGTGGCGGCAACGTCGCCATTTACGTGCGCGGCGATCGCGTACCGTGCCTCAACAAGCCAGCGACATGGGACGCCGACGGTCAGATCGAGTACACCGAGCAAGCCGATGGCACCAAGCGTGAGGGCTACGTGCTGGTGTCGCCGTACTGGGCCCCGAACAACAAGATCAAGGTCTGCGCGCACGACGCGCAAGCCATCAAGGTCTCCCCAGCGGGCAAGACCTGTGGCGGTTACGGCACCTACCACGACCCGCACTGCGGCTGCGGCCCGAATCTGCGTTGGTGCCACTACGGAGCGTCGAATACGGTGCTCATGCAGTCCTTCTCCAACAGCCTCGACCGCTCTGTTGCTGAGCTTATCAAGAAGGACGCGCCCTACATCGAGCTGTTCACCAACAAGACGATGTGGGTCAACGGACCTATCGTGTTCTTCTACCAGCACCAGCTTCATCAAACTCGAATTCGCATGGAGCCGGCGCCGTTCGACGTGAGCAAGCTGCCGAAGCTCGCCTACACCGACATCAACAAGTGGGTGGAGATTCCGCTCGGATCGCAGCACGCCGGTGCGCTAACGCACCCGGCTTTCTTGCTGCGCTTTCAGACCAACTTCGCCCGCGCCAACCGCTTCTACAACACGTTCCTCTGCCAGCCCTTCCAGGCGCCTGCGAGCGGCATCGATGTGTCGGCGGTCACGGCCACGAGCCAGCCCGATCTGCAGCAGCGGCCGGGTTGTAAGTACTGCCACGCGCTGCTCGGTCCCGTGTCGTCCTACTGGGGTCGTTGGACGGAGAGCGGCGCTGGCTTCCTCAACAAGGCGGACTTCCCAGCCACGCGGGCCGATTGCGAGACGTGCGCCAAGACCGGGCAGCTCTGCAGCACTGAGTGCCGCCGTTACTACCTGACCAAGGCCACCGCCGACCCAGAAAAACCCTTCCTCGGCATGCTGAACGCCTACGTGTTCCGGCAGGACGTGCACAAGCACTACATCGAGCAGGGACCGAGGCTCATGGCCCTCGGCGCCGTGGCTGACAATCGCTTGCCCCGCTGCGTGGCTAAACGCACCGCTGAGTGGCTCGTCGGACGCCAGCTTCAGGGCAAGGAGCTGGAGTGGGCACAAGAGCTCGCCCTGGACTTCGTCAAGAATGGCTACCGATTCCGCTCTTTGGTTCGCGACATCGTGACCAGCGACATCTACCGGAGGGTGCGATGAACACCATGACGTTCTCTGGGGCTCGTATGATGGCCCTTGCCTCTACCCTTGCCTTCGCGGCGTGTGCCGAGGCCCCGGTTCAGCAGGTCCAGACCTTGCCAGCCGCCGAAAAAACTGCCGATAAACCGGCGGAAAAGGTCGAAAAGCAGCCGGAGGCTGGCCAGGAGGCCAAGGCGACGGAGAAGTTGCCGACAGCCCACGAAAATGGTCCGCGGGTCAATCCAGACCAGCGCTCCGGCAAGGTGACGACCGGCACCGTGGTCGATCTCAAACCACTCGACGAGCCCGAGGCGACCGAAGGCGGGGCCACTGGCGGAATCGCAGTGGGAATGGCACCGACCGATCCGCCTGCGGCTCGTGTGCGTCGCCGGATGAACATCGACCAGCTCGACGCGGCCCTGAAGCGGGTCACAGGTGGGCCGGGCTGGGTGGCGGCCAACAAGAAAAATGAGCTCACGACGCTATCGTTGACCTTGGGTAAGCCCAACTACACCGACATGACCACCGAGGACCTCGAGCCCTCGGCCCTGTTCCAGAAGTTCCTAGCTGACGCTGCTCAGTCGGTGTGCATGAAGGTTGCCGCTGGTGATATGGCGCAAAAGACCGCCAGCAAGCGCAACCTGATGCGCCATGTCAGCCCGAAGGACACGTGGGCGAGCAATCCGAAGGCGGTCAATGCAAATCTGGCATGGCTGATGCTGCGTTTTCACAGTCGGATGGTCGCACCAACGGCGACAGAGCTAGAGCCGTGGCGATTCCTATTTGAGACGGCGACCAAAGTGTCGGGCAACAAGCCAGACCAAGCGTGGCGTACGGTGTGCGTCGCCTTGGTGGTGCACCCTCACTTCTACACGTACTGATCGCTGTGCAAGCGGGGCACCCCGCAGCAATTCCTCGGAGCATCGCTCCACCAGATGAGGCCGGACCATGAAGCATGACGACGAAAGGCTCGCTGAGTTCACCCGCAGGCGCTTCTTGCGACGCGCCATGGCTGCCGGAGCTGGCGCGCTGAGCCTAGGCGCCATCCCTGGTCCGTTGATGGACCTCGGTTGGGCAGCAAACAAAGCGGCGGCGACCTCCTCCCCCAAGGTGAAGGACCGCTACTACATCTTCTGCTACTTCTCGGGCGGCTGGGACACGCTGCTGAGCCTCGATCCGCGTGATCCGGTGAAGTTCAGCAAAGGTAAGGTCGCGGTCACGCACATCGATCCGGCGTACGAGCAGCTGAACAATCCGCCCAACGGTGGCAAGCCCGTCAAGGTGAAGGGCGCTGGCGGTAAGATCGCCGAGTTCGGCCCGTACATCGGCGATTTGGAGAAGCACTTCGACAAGTTCTCGGTCGTGCGTGGTCTCAGCATGGACACATTGACCCACGAGGTCGGTCGTCGTCGCTTCCTCACCGGCAAGCCGCCGAGTGGTCTCCTGGCGCGTGGTTCGTCCGGTGCGACATGGCTTGCGGGCTTGCTTGGCGAGACCGAGATCATCCCCAATCTCGCGGTGCGGGTGGAGAGTTACAACACAAGTCAGCCCAACTTCGCCACGGGCCTCAAGGTCAACAACGTGCCCGACCTGCTGCGCTCGCTGAAGGTCGACAAGGCGGCGCTGTCGCCGAAATTGGAGCAGCTGGTCAATCTGACGGTGGCGCAGTCCGCCGGATGTGGGCAGGCGAAGGCCTCGAAGATGTGGCAGGGGGCGGAGACCTCACGGCAGAAAGCCCGCGCGATGGTCAATGGTGGACTCGACGATCTCTTCGCGTTCCAGGCCAAGACGCCCGCGATGACGGCGCTGCGCAACCACTACGGCATCAAGGCGTATGGTAGTGCGGCTTTGCAGACACCTCAGGCTCAGGCGGCCATGGCGGTAACGGCGATTACGGCGGGCATCAGCCGCGTCTGCAGCGTGCAGTTTCCCGTCCTCGACGCCCACTTCGACGACTGGGCGACGACCCACGGTCCGCAACAGCAGGCCGGATTTAACACCATCGCTCGAATGCTGGAGGACCTGCAAAAACGCAGCTATCCCGGTGGCGGCACGTGGCTCGACCATACGACCATCGTCGCGTTTTCGGAGTTCAGCCGTACGCCGATGATCAACCAGCGCGGCGGTCGTGATCACTCGCTGACCAACGCCTGCTTGGTGGCTGGGGCCGGTATCAAGGGTGGCCAGGTCATCGGTGCGAGCGCGGATATTGCGCTAGCTCCGACGAAGACCAACGTCAGCACCGGCGAGTCAGACAACAGCAACGGCGAGATCATCAAACCGGAGCACATCTACAGAACGCTGCTGCATGACATCGGAATTACATCCGATGTGGCGGATATGCGTGTACCACCGATCACCGCGCTACTGAGCAAGTCTACCTAGCGTCTTCGTACAATGGGCACTCTTGTCTTGTTGCGGCTCCCGGGCACGCGTAGCATGCCTTCGGCAAAAACCAGGACGAGCCCATGCGTAACTTTCTCCCAGCAAACTCCGTACTTATGGTCGCGACTGCGCTAGCGCTTTGGGGCTGTGGTGTTTCGTCTTCGTCGACCCCGCCAAAGGTGACAGGGGCCGGTGGTGACGCCACGACCGCCGCAGACAGCACGCATCAGATTTCCGATAGCCAGGAAGCCACAGACGTCGGTAGCGGCGGTGTGTGCGGCGACGGGGTCTGCGATGACCTAGAATCCACTGCCAGCTGCCCCAAGGACTGCAAAGCCAAGCCAGGGGTTTCCGGCTGCCTCGAGAGCAAGTGCAGCAGTGCGATGAAGAGCTGTTTCGGTGACAAGACATGCGCCTTCTTCGTCGACTGTGTGGCCAAGTGCGGGGACGTGTCTTGCATTCAGTCGTGCGTCCAGCAAGGCGGCCAGCCGACGCAGGCAAGCAAGAGCGTGCTGCAATGTGGCTCGAAAGCGGGTTGCTTCAAGGACGACAAGCTGACCTGCGGCAACGGTACGTGTGATGCGGGTGAGACCGCGGCGAGCTGCAAAGCCGACTGTGGCGGCGGGCTGTGCGGCAACGGTAGTTGCGAGCCAGGTGAGGACGAGAAGTCTTGCCCATTGGACTGTGGCAACAAGCCGCCGAAGTGCGGCAACGGTAAGTGTGAACTCGGTGAGAGCCAAAAGTCGTGCCCGCAAGACTGCGGTAGCAAGCCGCCCTTTTGTGGCGATGGTCAGTGCACCAAGGGTGAGACGCCTCTCAACTGCAAACAGGACTGTAAGGCCTACAGCTTTTGCGGCAACGGCAAATGTGAGCCCGGCGAGACGGCGGCGAACTGCAAGAAGGATTGTGCCACCAAGCCAGCAGACCCCATCGCGTGCGCGCAAAAACATTGTCCCAAGGAGTTCGCGCTCTGCCTGGGTCAGACCCAGTGCGCACAGTTGGTGAAGTGCTTCGCAGGATGTGGCACCGATGAAAGCTGCCTGAATAAGTGCGCTAGCAGTGCAGGCGACGTGCCGCCGCCCGGATTTATGGTCTTGTCCCAATGCGCGCAGAAAAGCGGGTGCGGTGGTGAGCAGCCTCAGTGCGGCGATGGGAAGTGCGAAGGGCCGGAGGAAAACGCCAAGAGCTGTCCAGTTGACTGCCAACAGCCACCCTTCTGCGGCAACGGCAAGTGTGAAAGCCCCATGGAGAGCGCCAAGTCGTGCCCAAAGGACTGCGCCAAGCCCTTTTGCGGCAACGGCAAGTGCGATCCAGGCGAGAGCTCGCTCAACTGTGCCAAGGACTGTGGCGGCGGTAGCGATGTCCTCAAGTGCGCGCAGAAGACCTGCGGCTCAGCCTACAAGAAGTGCGCAGGCAGCAAGTCGTGCGCCAATGCCCTCTCCTGTCTGGCCAAGTGCACCACGAGTCAGTGCATGCAGGGATGCGCGCTCTCCGCCCAGGGAGACTTTCAAACCTTTATCGCCCTGGCGCAGTGCGCTCAGAAGGCCGGCTGCCTATCCGGCGGTGGCGGACAATGCGGCGACGGAAAGTGCTCCGACGGAGAGAGCCCACAGACATGCCCGCAAGATTGCTCGCCCAACAAATGTGGCGATGGCCATTGCACGCCCGGCGAGACGCCCCAGAATTGCCCCAAGGACTGCAAGAAGAACCAGTGCGGCGATGGCAAATGCAACTTCCCCAACGAGACGTCTCAGAACTGTCCGAAGGACTGCAAGAACGCCAGCCTGACGTGCAAGAATTCCTGCGGCAAAAAGGCGCCAAACTGCTGGTGCGACAATCAGTGCGAGCAAATGGGGGACTGCTGCCCAGACAAGAAGTTGTACTGTGGCGCGGCGTCTCAGTGCGGCAACGGCAAATGTGAGCCAGGTGAGACGACGCAGAGTTGCGCGAAGGACTGTCCGCCCAAGCCGGTGTGTGGCAACGGACTCTGTGAGGCGCCGTTCGAGAGCTCGAAGACCTGCCCGAAAGACTGCGGCGCGCCGCTCAAGCCCTGCAAGACCAAGAACGACTGCACCTCAAGCGAGATCTGCTGCATCAAGGCCAACGGAAACTTCTGTGTGCCGTCCGGGCAGTGCTTCTAGCACCTTCAATTCACCAATCGACGGGCACCGAGAAGCGGCTTTCCTTCAGGCTTTTCGGCTGGCAATTTCGGCGTGGGCACCTCATTTCGACATCGCTCAGCCTTTTCGACACTACGAGGTACCCGTGAACAAGCGCGATGACGCTGTCGAGATCCAATTCGATCTCGAGACCGATGGTGAGGGTTGGCCCCCGATTCCTGTCGAGCCCATTTGGTGCACGCCCGTGCCCAGCGGCGACGAGCACTACACGGTGACCAATGTGCCGATCTTCGCGGTCGACATCTCCCGTGGGGACATCATCCGCGCTCACCGCGGCCAAGGCGGCCCGATGCGCTTTGTGGCGTTGGTGGAGCAGGGCGGTCACAGCACCCTGCGGGTCATCGTCGCCAATCCGGATGAGGTGGAGGCGGTGGCGCAATCGCTCGCGTCCTTTGGTTGCGTGGTCAACCACACCTATATCGACCAGCTGCTGACCTTGGACTTGCCGCCGGGCGTTGACTACGGCGTCATTCGCGGCTGGCTACTCGATGCCGATGCGGCCGACCGGGTCGACTGGGAAGAGGGCGCGCTCGCCGCTGTTCACCGCGTCGAGCACTAGCCAAATCGCCGCAAGAGCTCTGGTTTTACAGTGTATAGGATGGTTCTTGGCTAGGCACTAGCCAGGCGCCAGACCGTTACGACGCTGGGTGGCGCCCGCGCTCGTCCGAGCCCGCTCGCCTGCCCTCTGACGCTTGGCTGAAAAGCCTACGGCGCCAGGCACACACCCTTCTTGCAGCTGCCGCCCTTGCCGCAGGCCGTACCGTCGTTGACGGGGGCGTTCTGGCAGCCACCGGTCGACGGGGTGCAGCTGTCGATGGTGCAGCTTTCGTCGTCGTCACAGTGCTTTGCCTCGCCGATGCACTTGCCGCCGGAACACTTACTCGACGATGTGCACAAGTTACCATCGTTGCAGCTGCTGCTCTCCTTTGCAGGATCATGAGCGCACTTGCCGGTTTTCGGGTCGCAGTTGTCGACTGTGCATGGGTCGCCGTCGCCACAGGGTGGTGCCTTGCCGGACTGGCACTTGCCGCCCATGCATTGGTCATTGAGCGTGCAGAGGTTGCCGTCGTCGCACGCGCCATCGCTGAGCGCCGCAAACACACACTTGCCCGTCTTGGCATCGCAGCTATCGACGGTGCACTGCTCCGTGTCGTAGCAGGCCTTCTTCGCGCCAGCCTTGCACGTGCCCTTGTCGCAGACGTCCTGCAATGTGCAGGAGCTGCCGTCTTCGCAGACTGTGCCCGTCGTCGGCGTGTGGGTGCAGCCGTTGGCCACGCTGCAGCTGTCCTTGGTGCAGGCGTTGCCGTCATCGCACGGCGCGGTCTGCTTGCCGAGGCACTTGCCGTTCTTGCACAGGTCATTGGCCGTGCAGGTGTCGTCGTCGTCGCACTTGTTGCTGTCATTGGGCTTGTGGATGCAACCCAAGTTCACGTCGCAGACATCGTCGGTACAGGCGTTCTTGTCGTTGCAGTCCTTGACCTGCCCGGTGCATTTGCCGCCGAGACAGTAGGTATCACTGACGCACTTGCCGCCGTCGGTGCACTTGGGTGTGCCGCTCGCTGGCGGGAAGACGCAGCCCTTGTCCTTGTCGCAAGCGTTCTGCGTGCAAGGATTGTTGTCCTCGCAGGGCAGGGTGCTTGTGCCGAGGCAAGAGCCGCCCTTACAGAAGTCGCCCGATGTGCAAATGCTGCCGTCGTTGCACTGGTTGCTGTCGTTGTTGACGTGCTGGCAGCCCTTTTCGTTGTGACAGCTATCGACGGTGCAGGCGTTGTCGTCGTCACAGTTGCGCGGCGGACCGCTGATGCACGTGCCCTCCTTGGTGCAGCCATCGTCCTTGGTGCAGGCGTTGCCGTCACTGCAGGGCTTGCTCTGGTTCTTGTCCTGCCAGGTCACGCGGTACTTGAATGTGATGCCAGCCGGGTTGGTGAGCAGATTTGAGCCCGCTTTGCCGATGTTGGTCACTTCACAGAGCAGGCGGTTGGTGCCTTTCTTGAGCGCCGTACCCATGGGCTGGCTCGCTACCTGAGCCCAGGGCTTCGCGGTGGTCGACTTGCCGATCAGCAGCCCATTGAGGCGGCAGATCCAGCCTTCATCGCCAGCGACCTCAAACACACCTTTGAGCTCCTCAGCGTCCTTGGAGACCTCGAACTTCTGCTTGAAGAAGACGGTCTGATTCTTGGTCGGGTCGGTGACGATTTTCTCGTTCCAAATCCAAGTAGCGCCCTTGATGTGCGCCCACTCTGGATGCTTGTCGTAGGTCGCCACAGCTGGCTTGAGGTTGGTGGGCACCAGCACGCCGCCGTCGATCTTAAACGTCGTCGTCGCCTCGGTGTTCGTGCCGCTCACACCGCCGATGGTCACCACCACGCCTGGCTTCTCAGGCACGTGCACGCAGCCCGTCAGCTTGGAGCAGGTGTCCTTGGTGCAGCCGTTGTCGTCGTCGCAGTCCGCTGGGCCCTTGATGGTGCACTTGCCACCCACACAGATGTCGCCGCCGGTACACGCGTTGCCGTCGGAGCACGTCGCGCCGTCGTTGTCGCTAAACACGCAGCCTTTCGTCGGATCGCACTGGTCCTTGGTGCAGGGGTTGTCGTCGTTGCACTTGACCCCGTTGAGGCCGGTGCACTTGCCCTTGTCGCAGACATCCAGCGCCGTGCAGGCGTTGTCATCATCACAGCCTAGCTGCGAGACGCTGAAGGTGAGATCCACGCCAAAGAGCAAGCCAGCAGGATTGGATTCTGACGTCGCACCGCTCGCGCCCTTATTCGTGACTTTGCAGCGGATGGTGTTGGCGCCGAGCACCACGATGGACGAGGCGTTGATGGTCTGGAGTTTGCCAGCACCATGCTGGGCGCCACTGTGGCTGCCGACGTTCTTGCCGTTGAGTGTACAGCTGTAGTCATGGTCACCGGACACCGAGAAGGAGCCCTGCAGGCTCTTCGCGCTCGATGGCACCGAGAAGCTGCGCTCAAACCACACCGTCTCATCCTTTGTCGGTGCCTGAACCTTGGCGTCCCGCCAGATCCACTTGGCCCCAGTCAGGGCCGCAGTCCAGCTTGGGTGGCTGCTGTAGGTCACGACCGCAGATTGCAGGTTGCCAGGCGCTTGCTGCCCCTGCTCGAGCTTCCATGTGGTCCATGTCTGGGTCTGGAAGTCGGAGCGCACAGTGAGCTTGACAGTGCTTGTGCCCGTAGCCGGCGTGTAGGTGCAGCCGTCTTTCGCATCGCACGAATCCACGGTGCACTTGGTCTCGTCCTTGCACTCCGCCAGCGGTCCAGCGACGCAGCTGGTCTTGGCGCATTTGTCACCCTCCGTGCACGCGTTGTCGTCGTCGCACGGATCGCTGTTGGCCTTGTGGGTGCAGCCCAGCTTGGAGTCGCAGGCGTCGGTGGTGCAGTTGTTGCCGTCATTGCAGTTCAGGCCGCCACTGGAGGTGCACTTGCCGCCAGCGCAGACGTCCACCTTGGTGCACTTGTTGCCGTCATCACACTTGGTGTCGCCAGCGTTCTCGTGCACGCAACCCTTACCGACCTCGCATTTGTCCAATGTGCACAACTGCTTGTCGTCGCAGTCAGTCGTCCCATCGCCTTTGCACTTGCCGTCCTTGCACTTGTCGGCGGCGGTGCATGGCTCCCCGTCATCGCAGCTGTTTGTGTCGTCGTTGACGTGTGAGCAGCCCTTCTTCGGATCACAGGGGTCGTCCGTGCACTGCAGGTCGTCGTTGCAGTCGAGCACGCCAACACCCTTGCACTTACCCTGGTTGCAGCGATCGCCGGTGGTGCAGACGCTGCCGTCATTACAGCTGACTTTGTTGAACGGGAACACGCAGCCCTTTGTCTTATTGCAGACGTTGCTGGTGCAGTGGTTGCCGTCGTTGCAAGTCTTGCCGGTGCCCTTGCAGCTACCGGTCTTACAACTGTCGCCGACCGTGCAGGCATTGCCGTCGTTGCAGGAGACTGGCCCCAAGAACTTGTGCGCGCAGCCCTTGGTCGGGTCGCAGCTGTCCTTGGTGCAGACGTTGTTGTCATTGCAGCTGCGCTTTTGACCCGTGCATTTGCCCTGGTAGCAGACATCCGTGATCTTCTTGTAGTTGTACCAATACGTTTGACTGAACGTGCACGCGTTGCCATCGTCGCACTTGATGAACGGCTTGTAGGGCGCCGCTTTGTACAAGCACTTGCCCGACAGCTTGTCGCACTTGTCCACCGTACAGACGTTGTTGTCGTTGCAGATAGCCTGCTGCGTGGCTTTGCATTCGCCGTCGTCGCAGCTGTCGTTCAGCGTGCAGAGATCGCCATCGGTGCATTCGGCGCCCTTGGCCAGCGGTTTGTACACACACACGCCGAGGTTCTTGTCGCAGGAGTCGGTCGTACACTCGTTGCTGTCGTCGCACAGCTTGGTGCCGCTGGGCAGGCAGTAGCCGTTCTTACAGACGTCCGTCAGCGAGCAGGCGTTGCCATCGTCGCATTGCTTGCCGTTGCCTGTGGCGATCTGCTTGCAGTCTCCGGTGAGCGGAACGCACACACCCTTGGTGCACGGGCTACCGTCGTCGCAGTTGGGCACGGGTCCAGACTCGCACTTGCCGTTCTTGCACGAGTCGCCCTTGGTGCATTTCTGCCCATCTTCGCAGCCGAGTTTGTCAAACGCAGGCTTGGCGCCGCATTGGCCAGTCTTTGGGTCGCAGACATCGAGCGTGCAAGGGTTGTCGTCATCGCACTTCTTCGCTTTGCCCGGCTTGCAGCCGCCGTCCACGCAGACGTCGCTGGAGGTGCAGGCGTTGCTGTCGGAGCATTTCGGGCCACTGAGCGGCAAGAAGGCGCAGTTCCCTGTCTTCGGGTTGCACACGTCATTGGTGCATGTGTCGTTGTCCGAGCAGTTCTTGTAGATCTTACCCTTTTGGCAGGAGCCGTCCTTGCAGGCGTCATTCTGGGTGCAGAGATCGCCGTCGTAGCAAGGCGCTTTGTTGAACACAAAGTCGCAGCCCTTCACTGGGTCGCAGGTGTCATCCGTACAGGGGTTGGTGTCTTTGCAAACCACCTGCTTGCCGGGCGCACAGGCGCCTTCGGTGCAGTAGTCACCCTGGGTACACACGGACTCATCCGCTTCGCAGGCCGAGCCGTTGGGCTTGGACGAACCCTCGCACTTTCCGCTCTTCGGGCTACAGGAAAACGTCGTGCAGGCCGTATTTTTCGACGGATCGCAGATGACCACCGTGTTGGTGTCGACTTTGCACTTGTTGACCGTCTTGTCGCAGAACAGGGTGCCGTTGCACAGGTTGGCGTCTTCCTTCTTCAGGCAATCGTCGTCCTGCTGGCATTCGCAGGTGTTCTTGCCCGACGTGCATTTACCAGCGCCGCAAGCGTCACCCACCGTGCAGGCGTTGCCGTCATCGCAGACGGACGTGTTGGGCGTGAAGACGCACTTGCCAGTCTTGGGATCGCAGGTGTCATTGGTGCAGACGTTGTCGTCGTTGCAGTACAGCGGCGGCCCAGTCGTGCAGGTGCCTTTCTTGCAGGCGTCGCCCTGGGTGCAGGCGTCGGTGTCGGTGCAGATGACGTTGTCGGCGGCCAAGTTGGTTTCACACTTGCCGGTCGCGGTGTTGCAGGCGTTGAGTGTACACACGTTGCCGTCACTGCAGTTTTTCAGTTGGCTACCTTCGCATTTGCCGTCGGAGCAGCCATCCACGAGTGTGCACGGATTGCCGTCGTCGCATTTCTGAGTGTTCGCCTTGAACACGCACTTGCCGGTCTTGTCGTCACAGCTATCGGACGTACAGGGCTGGCTGTCACTGCAGAGCTTGCTGACGCCGGGGCTGCAATTACCAGCGATGCAGTTGTCGCCCAGGGTGCAGGCGTCGCCGTCTTCGCAGGTTTGTCCGCTGTTGTTTTCGTGGAAGCACAGGCCGGTGTTGGTGTCGCACTTGTCGATCGTGCAGAGCTTATTGTCTTCGCAATCGGTCGCCTTGCCGATGCACGTGCCGCCTTTTTCGCAGACGTCTTGATTGGTGCAGGGGTTGCCGTCATCGCAGACCTCGCCCGTCGCGCTCACCTCGAACTTGCACTCGCCGGTTTCCTTGTCGCAGGTATCGACCGTGCAGGCGTTGCCGTCATCACAGTCTTTGGGCTTGCCCGTTTTGCATTTGCCCTTGACGCACGAGTCGTTCAACGAGCAGGCGTCGCCGTCATCACAGAGTGACGCGATGGCTGTCGCTGTGCAGCCGTCGGCCAACCCCACGACCAACTTCGGGTCGCACACATCCTTCGTGCATGGGTTGCCATCGTCACAGACTGTCGCGATGCCCGGCTCGCATTTGCCGTCTTTGCATTCGTCGCCCGTCGTACAGGCCTCGCCATCGTCGCAGTTCTTCGAGTTGTCGCTGTACTTGCAGCCATCGGCCTTGGTGCAGTAGTCGCTGGTACAAGGGTTGTTGTCGTTGCACTCTGGCCCCCCTTCTCCCTTGCATTTGCCCTCTTTGCAGGCGTCATTGTCGGTGCAAGCGCTGCCATCATCGCAGGCGCCTTCGATATCGGTCGTGACGCAGCCCTTGCTCGCTTCGCAGGTTCGAATGGTGCAGGGGTTCTTGTCGTCGCAGTCTCGTGGTCCACCCGGTATGCAGACGCCCGCTTTGCAAGCATCACCTTTGGTGCACGCGTCGCCGTCGGAGCAGGTCGTGTTGAGGTTGCTGTGGCTGCAGCCGTCGCCCTTTTCGGTGGGCAGATCGGGATCGCAGCCGTCCATGGTGCACGGGTTGTCATCGTCGCAGGCGCCTTCATCGGTCTCGCCGTCGCAGTCGTTGTCCTTGCCATCGCAGACGTCGTCATCGGATTCCGTTACGCAGTCGGGCAGCACGATGTTCTTGATGCACTCGTAGATCTTCTTGCCGCCGCGACCCACGTTCTTGCACGTGTGGTCCTCCGGGCAGTCCCCACCGCATGGCTCAGCGCACACCCCGTCTTTGCACCAACCGCTCTTGCATTCGCTATCGTCGATGCACTCGCAGCCAACCTCACCCTCACAGGGCTCAGAGGTGTCGATCCCGTCCACGATGGCGTCGACGCTGGCCATGGCCTCTGACTGACCGTCTTCCGGGTCATCAAAGCAGCCGGGCAGCAGCAACCAAACGGCGAGCAGCGGCGTGAGCACCAGACGCGTTCGGCGACATCGTTGGGCAAGGTTGGCTAGGTTTGGGCGGGCAAACATGGAGACTCCCGGCGCAGGACAGATGTCACGCGTAAAACGAGCGCCCAGTGAAGTGGGGAAGTCTCCAGTTGGTCGCACGCAACCCAGAGGATACGAAAGCCCGACCGCTCACGACAAGCGCTAGCGACACGACGGCTAGATTACGGACAAGATGATGGGTATTCCCGGCCACCTAGCGCTCCGCTGGTGGAGCCACCAAAACGCAGCCGACAAGGGGATCCAACCTCGAACTACGGGGCGGAGTATCAAATGTGTAGAAAAATGCAGGCGGGGAATCTCGTCCCTACCAGCCGCACTTTTGGCCTTTATTCTGGATCTTGAGCCAGTCGTGCAAGGGCTTGAAGTACGTAAGCACCGCGCTCGCATCCATCTTGGACTCGCCCGTCGCCGCCTTAAGCGCTTCCGGCCACGGTCGGCTCAAGCCCATCTCCATCATCTCGTTCAGCCGTGCGCCGGCCTCTTTGCTGCCGTAGATCGAACACCGATGCAGCGGGCCAGTATGCCCCGCGACCTTGCACAGCGCGCGGTGCAGTTGAAATTGCAAAATGTGAGCGAGGAAGTAGCGCATGTAGGGCACCGAGGCGGCCACGTGGTACTTGCTACCTGGATCGAAGGTCTGAACGCCCCGCTTATTCGCTGGCGCAATACCTTGATACTGCTTGCGAAGTTGCCACCAGGATGCGTTGTAATCCGCCGGCTTTACCTGTCCGGAAAACACCTGCCAGCGCCATTTGTCGACCAATAAGCCGAAGGGCAAGAACGCGACCTTCTCGACCGCGCGCTGCATCAGGAAGTTCAGCTCCGAACGCTTCTCGCCCGGATCCAATCCGATCTTCTGTAGGTACGCGGGGGTGACAGACAGCGCGATCGTATCGCCCAGCGCTTCATGGAAGCCATCGTTGGCGCTGTTGGTGAATAGGGTCGGCTGTGCCTTGTAGGCCCGTTGATAGTAGTTGTGGCCGAGTTCATGGTGCACCGTCACGAAGTCCTCTTCGTTGATCTCGACACACATTTTCACCCGCAAATCGTCCTGCCAGTCGATGTCCCAAGCGCTGGCGTGACAGACCACCTCGCGATCCTTTGGCCGCCGAAGCATGGAGCGTTTCCAGAACGTCTCTGGCAGCTTGGCGAGGCCCAATGAGACAAAGAACGCTTCGCCGTAGCGCATCATCTGGGTCGGAGTGGTCTTCCTCTCGACCAGAACGTCCGTCAGCGTGCGGGTCTTCTTGCCTGCCGCCGCTGGCTCGGGGCGCAGCAGATCCATCCGGTACAGCCAGTCCTGCGCCCACATGTTGCCGAGCATATGCGCTGGAATCGGACCGCTCTCCGGCACCGCATCGCCGTACTTGGCATGCAGCCGCGAGCGGGCGTAGCAATGCAGATCTTTGTACAACGGGCTGACCTGGTGCCAGAGGCGATCGACTTCCTTGGCGAAGGCGTCAGGCTCCATGTCGTATCCGCTACGCCACAGCTCTCCGAGATCAGAAAAACCCATGGCCTTAGCGCCCTTGTTGGCGAGGTCGACGTAGCGCACGTAGCGCGCTCCCGGCGCTTTTCCACCAGCGGCTCGCCAGCCTTCCCAGGCTTGCGCGATGGCCTCGGGATCGTCGCTCTTTTGCAAGATCGTCGACAGCGCTCCCAGCGTGAGATGCTTGTTCGGGAGCTTGGACCACGCCTTGCCATCGACTTTGCGTTTGCCGTACTCCGCGCCCATCTCGGCCGCGAGTTTGGCGAGGGCCTTGCGGTCGGTCTCTTTGGCCGGGCTGGGCAGCGTCTGCGCTGTGCGTAGCAGCTTCAGCTTGCGTTTCGCCGCGACGGGTAGCTTCAAGTCTTTGTAGCGATTGGCTTCTGTTGCGCTCTCCGCGACAAAGGCCATCACCGCTTCTTCTGCGCGGGCGGATAGGAGCTGGGTGTCGTGTGAAATGTGCGTGGACTTCACCCAATCCGTACGCTCACGGTGAATCCAAAGATCGAGCAGCTGCTTCTCCGTGCGTTTCAGAAACGCCATGGCCTCTGCAGCGGTGGGCGCTGCCGACGGCTTGGCTGCTGATCCCGCCGGTGCGGTCACGGATGTAGCAGAGCTCACCGTCGACGCAGACTTTGCCGCAGAGTCTGTCGCTACGGGAGTGATCCGCTTTGTGGGCTGCGCAGCGTCCGGCCCTTTGGCCTTTTCGCCACAACCGAGTGTCATTGCCAAGGTCGCCACGAACGAACAAGCGAGTAGAACCGACGGCCTACGAATGCGATCGTTGAAATGGGTCACACTGCGCATCGGCGGCTCCTTCAGAGGGTCGGAGCGTCCACCCTACGGCATGGCGCGACCTACGCAACCCACCACCGGGCAGCGGTCCTCCTACAGCGTCACCGACAGCGCTGGCTATGCCGGTTGCACCAACATCCTGTGCAGGCCCGCCAGTCCCACCTTGTCAGCCGGGGCTATCACCGGTTGCTGCACCCGGAGACGCGCGTGCGCTTGGAGGTCACGAATGGCGCAGACATGCCGGCTGACCGAGCGCAGGTGATGTGCCCGTTTCGCGTGCAGCTCGTCTTCGATTCGACCGAGCCTGGCGAGCCGGTCAAACGCCAGCGGACGTCTCTTGAGCGAGGCGCCGTTGTAGTCTTCAACTGCCATGGCGATCGTTTTATGAAGTTGGTCCAAGGCCGCGTTCACCGCCGCTACTGGTACGGTGACTTCGGCGTAGGCCTTGGCCCGTAACCGTTCGTGCTTTTCGATCGCGGCTAGGGAGTGCGTCGCCTCTGCATGTAGTGCAGACGCCGACATGGTACGCGCTTGCGCGGTGGGTTGCGCCGATGGACGTACGTCAGCAGAAGTGATGGATTGCAGTGGTGAACGCTGCAGGACGATTGGTGAAAACGGATGCTGCGTGTTGACGTCGACCACATGGGTGAAGTGGCGTGCCCAGTCCTGATCTTCACCGTGGCCCGTATCGGTAATTCCCACGGTCTCCACCGTTGGGCTATCGAAGTCGGGAAATAGGGCACGCAGCTTGGGTACTTTCGCGGCTGCGGCATTGTGAACAACCGCAGCGGGCGCGGCGATCTGGCGGGGCAGGGTGTCCATGCCGTGACGCCAGTCGACGCGGTAGGGCGCACTCATCTGCCCCTCATGAATCGGCACGCTCGTGTGCAGCACATGGTCTACGCCCAGCCGCTCCTTTGCGATCTCCGCGGTGGGTAGGGGCGACGCCGTACTCAACACGATCTTCAGCTTTGGATAACGTAGCCGCAATGCGTCGAGGTGCGCGCGTGTGAAGACTTGCAGTGACTCGTGGCGGTCCCACACGAGCGCCGCCAAGCGCCGCAAGATGGGCATGGGCGCCTCTGATAGATGCTGCATCGCGACTTCGCGCGCTGTCCGTTGGATGGATTCAACTACGTCCGGGCCGTACTGCCGAAACGCTAGGCGGCGTGACCACGCCGCGCGTGATCCTAGCTTGACCCCGAAGAGGTACCGCAGTCCTGGAACGGCCCACAGACGCGCGCCGCGACTCACATAGCGGGCCATAACAGCGGGGTGCTTGCCGTCGACCCGAAGTCGCCCGACACCGCGTGGCTCAAAAACACGTTCGCCCCAATGCTGCCAAGCGATGACCTCCCAACCGAGCAGCTCGCCCATGTTCACCCCACGGTGAATCGTACGATCGAGGTCAAACACGAGGTAGCGGGTCTCGGCGGTCACCACGGACGCAAGCAGTTGCGTGGCATCGACTGGTCCCGAGAATTGGGTCAGCCGGGAAACGAGCCTGTATGCGTCGGCGCGGGGCCCCCCGGTTGCTTCGCCTTGCCTGTGAGCTGTGTTGATCGTCATCGATGCCTCCTACGTCGCGGACGATAGAGCAACCCTCACGATTTTGCGGTCATAGCTTGGTCACGATGCGTCATGGTCTGGTCACAGCGCGTATTTCTCTTGTCACTTGGAGGCCATTGTTGTTTGGCAGCGGCCCTCCATCTCTGGGTCAGTACGCTGGGGAATCTGCACGGAACGAAGGCTGGACGCCGCTCGGAGTGGGTGCCATCGTGCGACCATGGACAGCGAGCGGCTGGACCGGGCCCCGCCGGCGACGGACTGCAGTACAGGAGCACGAATATGGCGTCTGACGGCCACATCTCCTTGCGGTATCAGCGTCCGGCGGAGAGCGACATGCGCGTACAGGCCGCCAAGCTGCTCTCGGAACATCAAAGCCGGCGCTCCGTTCGACACTTCAGCTGCGATCCGATTCCACTAGATGTCCTTCATGACTGCATTCGCGCCGCTGGTCTGGCTCCGTCTGGCGCCAACAAGCAACCATGGACGTTCTGTGTCGTCACAGATCCAGCGCTGAAGACTCAGATTCGCGACGCAGCTGAGGCCGAAGAGCGCGCGTTCTATCGTGGTAGAGCGCCGCAGTCGTGGCTCGACGATCTCGCCCATCTCGGCACGGACCACAACAAGCCCTTCTTGGAGGAGGCGCCGGCGCTGGTGGTGCTCTTCGCTCAAAATCGCGGCGCAAACGGCAGCAAGCACTACTACATCAGCGAATCAGTCGGCATTGCGGCGGGGTTCTTCATTTCGGCGCTGCATCGCTGTGGCCTGGTGACTTTGACCCACACACCGAGTCCGATGAAGTTCCTGGGTGAGCTGTTGGGCAGACCCGCTAGCGAGCGCGCCTTTTTGCTGCTACCGGTGGGTTACCCTGCAAGCGACTGTGAAGTCCCTGACATCGAAAGAAAACCATTTGCCCAGATCTGTGTGGGCTATCACGCGGGCGCCAAATAGGCACCGCCCTAGGAGGGATCTTATGACGACACCCGACGCGCCGTCTCCGTCCAATGTTGAGCCCCTCCCCCAAGGTGGCCCCAAGGCTCAGGCACCCACCGATGGGGCTCCGAAAGTTCGCAAGCCCATGGCTGCCCACACGTTGGCTCGCGTCGTTCTGGGGGTGAACGGGGCGATCTGGTTGGTTATTGGCCTTTGGGCCTTGGCTGATCCGGCAGGCTTGCTGGACATCATCGACCTGCGAGCCGAGAGCCCACTTGGGCGGCTAGAGATTCGGGCCATGTATGGCGGGTTCGGCGTTGTCATGGGGCTGCTCCACGGTATCGCGGCGTCCCGGGTGGTCTGGCTTACACAGGGTGTTTTTGTCTCCGCCAGCCTCACGGCGGGACTCCTGGCCGGGCGCCTGCTCTCTGTCGCGGTTGAGGGCGTGCCGGGGCCAACGGGCTTGATGTTGATCGGGCTGGAGTCATCGGACGTAGCGGTGTCGTTCGTGGCACTTTGGCGCTTGTTCGTCGCCGCCCGCGCACAAAAGAAGGCCGCAGCGTCGGCCAGCGCAACAGTGAGTGGCTAACCGAGCGAGCCGCTTCCGGCGTCTACACTTCGGTCGGTTTGCCGCCGCCGAGCCGATGCTCCATCAGCACCCACAGGCCCATCGCGATCAACGCGAACGTTGCGGTTCCGCTGAGCATGGTGCTGTCGCCCCATCGATCGGCGACCAGCCCAAGAAGCGGCGGCGTCGCCAGAAAACTCAGATCCCACAGGCCGGTAAACAGGGCAAGCGCGGACCCACGTAGGTGGGCTGGCGCGCGGGTCGCGACCTGGCTGGTTAGCACTGGAAAGCCGATACCGTGACCGAGTCCGCCGAGTAGCCCGGCGAGCTGGAAGGTCGACGCATCCGTCGCCGTGGCGAGCACCAGCGCACCGGCGACTTCAATACCGAGCGCTGGAATGACGAGATTGGCGGGCCCGAGACGATCGGGCATACGCGCGCCGAACAGGCGAATGCCCACAGCGCCCAGAGCGTAGGTAAACCAAAATGACGACGGATTGCTCAGCCCCCGGGCTTGGGCGGTCACCGAGGCGAAGGACATGAACAGCACGACCATTGATGCGAAGACCAGGGTCGCCAACCAAGCCGGCCAGAGGGCAGGGCGGCGCAACTCGGCGAGCACAGCGCGCCACGGCGGCGGCGATGGTAGGCGGAAGTCCTTGCTCTCATTGACCATGGCCAGCGGCACAAGGCTGAGCAGCAGCAAGCCGCCCATCACGGGCAAGAACCAACGAATGTCTGAGCCCGAGACGCCGGCGACCTCTGATAGCGGATTGATGGCCAGGGGCACGAGTCCGGAGATCCCGAACAGTGCGATGCCCTCCGTACGGCGGCTGTCCGGAATCAGATCGGTCGCCAACGTGAAGTAGCCGGTAAACAGCGCCCCGGTTCCCGCGCCGAAGACGACCCGCAAGCCGATAATGAGTGCGCCCACGCTGTCCACGAGGGCCATACCGACCATGGCCACCACCATGGTCAACGTGCCCACCACCAAGGTCGGCTTACGCCCCCATCGGTCCAGGCTCCAACCGACCGCCGGTCTCAGCAGCAGCCCGCCGACCGCGGCGCTGGCCATCACCACACCGATCGCCAGCCGGCTGCCGCCCAGAAACGCGAGGTACAGCGGCAACAGCAGCATCGTAGACCAGCCCACCGCCTGAAGCAGATGAGCGGCGACCAGGAGGTTGAAGTCGCGGGTCAGCAGACGCGGCATGGGGACCGTACTCCGGATCACGCGGCGTTCGCATCGCAGACCAGTGCGCGTCGCCGTTCACATGGAGGCTCACCCCGCCCTCAGCACTGCCTTGGAGGACGCAGGATCGCCGCTGCTAGCGGCACATCTGGGTGCGCTGGCTGGTGACCGACGTTTTGCAGGTCTTGACGAGCGGGTAGTCCAGCGATCCGTCCCACTTGTAGTCCGAGATCCAGGTGCTGCTGGTGCCGCAGGAGGGCGCGCTTGACTGCCAGCCCGACGGATCGGCCACGCACTCGGCCTTGTCGCTGCACAAGAACCCCTTGCAGATGTGCTTGGGAGCGGCTTTCACCGTCCAGCGCTTCTCAAACGACTTGGAGCAGTTGTAGTCCCAGCTGCCGCACTTGTTCTTGACCGAGTACCAACCCGTCGCTTGTGGCTTGGCTTTGTAGTCCGTGTCGCAGCAATCGCCGCCGCCTTTGAGGCAGGTGCTAGGCTTGCCTACGACCACCATATTGGCATCGCACCAGCCGTCGTTGTCGTTGTCGCAGCCCTCGTCGACGCCGGATTTACAGTTGTTGTCTTTGTTGTCGCAGATCTCTTTCGCGCCCGGGTTGCGTGACTTGTCCTTGTCAGCGCAGTCGTACTTGCCCTTGGGGCAGACCGCCGGCGAGCCGACCACGGTCATGTTCTTGTCGCACCAACCGTCGCCGTCATCATCGCAGCCTTCGTCGACGCCGTTCTTACAGTTGTTGTCCTTGCCGTCGCAGATCTCTTTGGCGCCCGGATAGTCGTACTTGCCGCCCTTGTTCGGGTCGTCGTTACAGTCTCCGCCGCCATTCGGGCAAATTTTCGGCTTGCCGATCACCGTCTTGCCGGCGGCGCAGTAGCCATCCCCATCGTTATTGCAGCCGGTGTCCGTCTTGCCGTCGCAGTCGTTGTCCTTGCCGTCGCAGACCTCGGTCGCATTGGGGAAGGTGGTCTTGCCGGTGGTTGGATCGTCGTTGCAGTCGCCGCCCTTGGTCGCGATGAAGCCCTTGACGTCGCCCTTGTCGCAGAGGCACCTCTTGCCGATCTTCTTGTCGCCGTAGCCGTCGCCATCCGCGTCCATGTAGTAGTCGACGCAGCCCTTGCCATCTTCTTCGTCCGTATCGCCGTTGCAGTCGTTGTCCATGGAGTCGTAGCAGATCTCCTTGAACCCGGGGCTCATGGCGTAGACGTCGTCATTGCAATCGCCGCCCTTGAGCGTGGTGTAGGGCGCCTCGGCGTCGCAGAGGCAGGCGCTGACCTTGGTCGAGCCGTAGGTGTCCTTGTCCTTGTCGGCGTACCAGGTCTTGCAACCGACCGCGTCGGCTTCGTCGGTCGCGCCGTTGCAGTTGTCGTCGATGGTGTTGCAGGCCTCTTTGACGCCTGGATTGATGGCGGTCTTTTTATCGTCGCAGTCACCGCCCTTCTTCGCTTTGAATGACTCCAGCGGTGCGCACAAGCACTTGCCCTTGCCAGTGCCGAACTTGTCGCCATCGCCATCGAGGTAAAAGGTCACGCAATCCTTGGCGTCGACGTCATTTTGGCTGTTGTTGCAGTCGTCATCTTTGCCGTTGGCGCAGATCTCTTTCGCCTTTGGATTGACGAGCTTGTCGTCGTCTTTGCAGTCGGAGTTGTCGGTGACAGGAAAGGCCTTGCTTGGACCGCACAGGCATGTGCCCTTGACCGCGCCGAACCCGTCGCCGTCGACGTCTGGGTAGTGCTGCTTGCAGCCGATGGGGTCCTCGGTGCCGGGGGTGTCTGTGTTGCCGTCGCAGTCGTCGTCCAGCTGGTTGCCGCAGGTCTCTTTCTGACCCGGGTTGATGGCTTTTCCGCTCTTGGCGCTGTCATCGCAGTCGCCCACGCCTTTGGGGCACCACGCGGGCAGCGCGCCGCTCTTGTTGCAAGCAGCGATGTCAGCTGTGCAGCCCGCCGGCAAGCCCACGATGGTGATGCCTGCAGCACAGAACCCGTCGCCGTCATCGTCGCAACCCTCGTCGGTTTGGCCGTCGCAGTCGTTGTCCTTGCCATCGCAGGCTTCAGCCACTGGCGTCAGCGCGTCGCAGGTGTCCTTGCCTTCTGTGCAGGTCTTGGTGCCCTTGCACGCACCGAACGCGTTGCTGATTTCGCAAGGGCCCGCCGGTAGGTCTTCGTCTGTCTGCCCATCGCAGTCGTCGTCATTGCCGTTGCAGGTCTCGGCCGCAGGTTTGGCCGCAGAGCAGCCACTGAGGCCGGCAACTGAGCATTGGCGCACACCGCTGCACACACCGGACGTGTTGATGACTGTACAAGCCGACTCGTAGCCGACCTCCACCGCTTTGTCCGAGCACCCGCACATCCCGCTGGACTTCACGCACTGTTTGGACTTCCCCTTTGAGCCCGACGCTTCTTTGCAGCCGTAGCCAGCGGGGCAATCCTTGTCCGCCGCGCAGGCACCAGCACAGAAGGAAGTGGTTCCGCCGTCGGAGTTGTAGGGGATGCACAGGGCGCCGCTCGCCAACTTCTCGCATGCGGCATCGTCGGTGCATGGCAGGCAGAGTGCCCCCATCTTGGGGAGGCAAACGAATACTGTGTCTTGCCCTGGGGCCTGTTCGCACTTCCAACCGCCGGGGCAGCAGTCTGTGCAGGTCTTTGTGCAGCGTTTGCCCTCGGCCGTATCGATGCAAAATCCGCTATCGCAGTCGTCGGGGCCTGCACACTTCGCGCCGGGTTCGCCGGAAATTGGTTCTTTGGGAAAGCCGCATGGGTCAGGAGCGACATCTACGGAGGCGCCGTCGATGGGACCGGAGTCTACCGCCGCACCGTCGTTGTTGAGGTTGACGTCAAATCCCACGCCGTCGGTCGACACATCGGACGCGCCCGAGCCGCTGCCGCCCGGATCGGTGTCGGGGTCGCTTCCGCAGGCTGCGAGCAAGCTGAGTGCTACGAGAAGGGGGATGATTTGATTGCGAAACATGTGACGGCTCCAAGGGACGTTCGGCCGGGCACCCTAGCAGATCCAATTGACAACGCGATAGATCGGCCGCGCCAATGGCCGGCCGGCGGGGTTCGTGTTCCCCACCCGCGCCCTGTTCCGTAGACACCTGTTCGAGATGCGGCCCGCTTGGCGCGATGATTGTTTCGTCGTCATTGCGACATGCCACGGACCAAATGCTGTTCGTGAGATTGCCAATTGGCCCACAGGTCCGCGAACTGGTGGGTTCGGCGGCGGGCGACTACAATGTGTCGCCGCGCTTGTTCGTGGAGACGGGGGCTCTGATATGCCACATCGCCTTTCACGCCCCTTACATAACAGTTTGTTTCGCGTCACTTCTCGAAATTGCCGGCGCGCTATTGTCTGGCTCGTTGCGTTGATGATGGGGCACGGGAGCCTGACCGCTCTCGCCTCTCTACCGAGCGCACCGAGTGGCACCAACCCCCAGCCATGCAAGCAGATGCGTTGTGTCCCCCTGCGCATTCATCTCCATGCGGGTCCTTCGCTGCAGGCTCGCCAAGCCGCGTTGCGTCACACCCGCCGGCAAATGCGCTGGGCCAATGCCCGGTTTGAGACGCTGGGGATTCGACTCGTGGCCACCGAACTGGTCTGGCTCACTGCATCGGCTGCCCGCGTGGATTCGGGGACCAAGCGAGACCAAATCGGTCGTTTCGCCTGGAAGAAGGGCGCCATCTTGTGGGTGGGACCCACAGCGCTTGTCGACCTGAACGGCCATACTGTCCGGCATGGCGTTCACTGGCGCGACCGCAAAGACCAGCGCGGCGAGCTCCGGAGGCGGCGCTGGGTCATTGTCGCGCGTACGCCCTACGTTTTTGTTCTGGCCCACGAACTCGGCCACTACTTCGGACTGCCGCACAGCCGCGCACCGCGCAGTCTGATGAACAAGCGGAGTACCCCGGGAAGGCCGGGCGTTCGCGACTGGCGGTTCACCCGCAAAGAGGGGCAGCGCGTCCAGCGTCGATTGGGGCAGCTGCGCCGGGCTGGCACGCTCACGCTGCTCAAGCGGATGCCTGCCATCGACCCGCTCAGCAGCCCAGCACGCCATTGACCTAGCAGGAGGCCAACTGCAGGCTGCGGCCATGAGTCATGCCCACCTTGTTGTCGGTCCTGTTGGCGCAGGCAAGTCGACATTTGCCGCTCAACTTTGCCGGCACCATCGCGCCTCGGTGCTCAATCTCGACGAGTGGATGGCTGCGCTCTTTTCGCCTGATCGACCTGTCACCAGGCGTCTGCCCTGGTATGCGGCGCGCGTGGGTCGCTGTGTCGACCAGATAGCGGAACTTGCAGACACGATCCTGGGGGCGGGTTCCGATGTGGTGCTGGAGGTGGGGCTGCTGCGCGCCGAAGAGCGGGCCAGCTTCTTCGGCAGACTCGATGCACGCGCCCACGCGTTCACCCTCTACGTGCTGGACGCCCCTGAGGCGGCGCGACGTGCGCGTGTGGCAAAGCGTAACGTTGAACAGGGCAGCACCTTCGTCATGACCGTGTCTCCCGACGGTTTCGACCTCGCCAACCACGCATGGGAGCCGCTGGCCGAGGTGGAGACCGAGGGGCGCGATGTCGTGTGGCTCGATTCATCGCGCCCCATCGCTGTGCCCACCGCGGCCGTTCGGCCCCAATGGTCGCGGGCTGATCCAGGCAACGCGTCGCACCCTCCGCTGGTCATCTCAGATCCAGCGCAGGGCGTGCTCACCTGCGTCACAACAGACGACATCGACGAAGCGACGGCGACTGCCTATGGCGCGACGGTCGCGCGTCACGTCACGCGGATGGACCAACGGACTGAGCCCTGGTTTGCGTTGCTCGATGCGTCACACAAGTCGTTTGTGTCGCTTGCGGCGCAGCGAGCCTTCAGCGGCGGGCAGCTGGCAGCGTTCGACGGCGCCAACATCGCAGGTTGTGCGGTGGTGTCGACTCAGTGGGCCTTCGATCACCCCCCGCGCCCTGGGATGACGATGTTTCGGGAGCGCATACCGGCTTGGCAGCATTGCGGCGGCGAAGGGGCGATGTGGCCAGCCGTGGCGCTGCTCGCCGGCAGCACTGGCGCGGGTAAAACGACCATCGCGCATTGGGCACTGGCGACCCACGCCGCCATCCCGTTTTCCATCGATGACTGGCTGGCCCGACTCTTTGGCGACGACAAGCCGGTAGATGCGAGTTTCGACTGGTACATGGAACGCATCGGGCGAGTTGAGGCGCTGCTGATGGTCTTGGGCGCACAATTGCTCGCAGCAGGCGCGTGCATCACGTTGGACCTGGGCCTGTCCACGCGGGCGCATCGCGCGAAGTTCTCGGCCTGGGCAAAATCAGTGGGTGCGACCTCGTGGATCGTCTACGCGGACGCCGACCCAGATGAGCGGTGGCAGCGCGTGCAGCAGCGTAACGAAGACAGAGGAGCCACCTGGCGCCTCGACGTGACTCGCGGGATGTTCGACTTCATGGAGTCGCGATTCGAGCCGCCCACTGAACAAGAGGGACGCGTCATCTGGATGAGCTGAGTGTTGGCATCGCCCAGTGACAATCAATAGCGGGGGGGCAATAGTGGCGGCGGGTTTTTCCCACCGAGGACGCACCATGACCACACCGACCGCATCAGCCTCATTCGACCGCGCAGGGCTGCAACGCCTGCTCGATCACGACAACATCGACACCAGAGACGCCCTCCGGGAGCTGTTTCGGGGCGAGCTGTTCACCCCACGGTTCAACATCTCCATGGCCGAGGAGCGAGAGCTCGCGCTCCAGCGTCTCCAGGCGATCTGTGACAACAAACTCATCAGCGTGTTGGATTTTAAGACCAACCCGCAGCGAATCTTCTCCGTCCACGAGACCGTGGGGATGATGGATGGCTCGACCGCGACCAAGATGACGGTGCAGTTCAACCTCTTCGGCGGCACGGTCCTCAAGCTGGGTACCGACAAGCACCACGAGCTGCTTGTCAGCGACATCGACACGCTGACGTCCATCGGCTGCTTTGGGTTGACGGAGCTAGGTTTTGGCAACAACGCCGTGGAGATGCGTACCACAGCGACCTACGACAAAGAGACGGACGAATTTATCGTCCACACGCCCGACACCCTCGCGCGGAAGTACTGGATCACCAACGGCGCGGTTCACGCCCACTACGTCGTGGTCTTCGCGCGCCTGCTCAATGACGGCAACGACGAGGGCATTCACGGATTTGTGGTGCCGATTCGTGACAAGGAACGCAACGTGCTGCCAGGCGTCACCGTGTGGGACATGGGCTACAAGATCGGCGTCAACGGGGTCGACAACGCCTCCATCGGCTTCGACAACGTTCGAATTCCACGCGATTACATGTTGGACACAACCTCGACCATGAGCGCAGAGGGTGTCTTCGAGAGCTCGGTGCGCAGCAAGCGCGGCCGCTTTCTCAAGCTGGCCGATCAGCTGCTAAGCGGCCGTCTGTGCATCGCGGCCATGACGTTGGGGAGCACGAAGGTCTGCCTGGACACTGCGATTCGTTACGCCAGCGGTCGCTTGGCCGTTGGGCCCACGGGCAAGAGCGACACGCCGATCATGGCCTACCAACTGCAGCAGC
>JAGSHB010000210.1 GCA_023954815.1 Myxococcales bacterium
TCCGCCGACGGGACCGCGCCCGTCGCCCGGCGGCGCGGCTCGGCTGGCGTGGCTTGAAGGTGCGACATCTCAGCGCGTTGTAGGCGGGCCTTGGTGGGGATGATGTCGTCCGATGGCGCGATGTTGGTGCCAGCGGGAAACGACTTGTCGGCCGCGCGCGGCTCAGCCGTCACGGCTGCATGGGATTTGCTCGGCCGGGTGTCGGGCAGGGCGACTGGCTCGTCGGCGTCGCTGACTTGGTACAGGCCGGTGTCGGGATCCCAGGCCACCGGCTGCTCGGCGTCTGCGGGCTGCTCGACCTCCGCCTCCAGACGCTCCTCTTCTTGCAAGCGCTCCGCTTCCGCCGCGGCCAGCTTTTCTTCAGCGCGGGCAGCACGACGGTCATGCCATTCCTGCCGTGTTGCATCGACCCGGGCGCTCAACTGCGCCTTGGAGGCCAAGCCAATCCGTTGCAGGTACCGCAGCGTCGCCGCTGCAGCCAACCGTACCAATGGCCGCCCAGACAGCGCAGAGATCGAGGTCACCAGCACCATCAAACCCACCAGGGCGGTGCCAGTCGTGGAAACGAACGCCCGGGTGAATTCCGCCACGGCGCTGCCAACGAAACCTGCCGCCTCGTGACCCATGGGCCGAACGCGCAGCCCACGAGCGATGAGATGGACCACCATCAGGCCGCCGATGCTCGCACCCAGACCGCCAGCGATCGTCCGTAGCGCTGGTACGACGTCGCGGCCGAGAAGTGTGCGCACGCCGACGGTTAGCAGCAGCGCATCCAGCGCAAAAGCACCGATTCCCATGAGCTGCAGCAGCAAATCAGCAATTCGCGCGCCCACCGGACCGATGATGTTCTGAACGTCTTCGCTGCCGCTGCGGCCGCCGTGGATGACGTCCATGTCCGCCGGCGAGAACGTCACTAGGGCGGCGCCGAAAAGTAGCGTAAGCCCGATGATGATGAGGCCGATCATTTCGCTGCGCCGCTCTAGCGCCTTGGGGTCGGGCGGCTTCACTTCGGTGAGACCGGCGACAGCGCCGATGGCGACTTGCGAGACCCGAGAGGCTGCGGTGGGGCGCTTGGCCTTCCTGCGACGGCTGGAAGAAGGCTTTGAAGCGCGCTTGCTGGTGTTCGCTCGGGCCATGACTCTCCGGCGGTGACGCTAAGTGGGGACACACCCCCAGAAGCTATCAGCGGTCTCGGATCACGCCAGATAATTGCCTGTCACCTCAGACGACGGACTGCGCGAGTCTCTTCCATTCCGAGAGATCATGGTATCGCCCCGCTTGGGCATTGTTCGCCCTACGTTGCAGCGCTGTGATGGGCCGTCGAATGTTCTGGGCGGGCTGGGCGTTGCAGACGAGACGGGCGGCACACATACTCGCTCGCCGTTAGGAGGTTCCATGGCTCGCCAATACCCGATCGTCGCTCTGCTCAGCGTGATGCTGCTGCTGTCCCCGTCGGGGGCGCAGAGCAAAGCAGGCGCTCGCCCAGCCAAGACCGGCAAGACCGGCAAGACCGGCAAGACCGGCAAGACCGGCAAGACCGGCAAGACCGGCAAGACCGGCAAGACTACCAAGGTCGCCAACCCTGCGGCCAAGAAGAAGACCGACCCGAAGGCGCTCGCCATCGCCGACGGAATTCAGCGATTCTATAACAAAAGTGCCGGTTTTTCGGCCTCGTTTACTCAGATCGTCCGTAAACTGGGTCTCAAAAAGGGGATCAAGCGCAAGGGCAAGGTGTGGTTGGTCAAGGGGCAGACCCGCAAGGACGAAAAGGGCAAGACCATCACGGACAACGGCAAGATGCGCTGGGATTATCCAGACGAGGAGATCTACTACTTCTCCGACGGCGAGGTGCTCTGGTCCTACGAGCGCCGCGAACGAATCGCCGTGAAGCTGCCGGTGAAAAACAGCCGGCTCTACCAAGCCACCAGCTACCTCGTCGGCCAGGGCAACTTGGCGGGGGATTTTCACCTCGAAGTAGCCAAGTCTCCGCTCAAGGGCACCCGCGCGCTGAAACTCACGCCGCGAGAGGGCAGCGGGGTGATGCGATCGCTGACCTTGGTCGTCGATGCGAGGACCTATGCTGTCAAAGCGTCGATCTTGGTCGACCCGCTCGGAGACTCCACGTCGCTGTTTTTCAAGGACGCGAGTTACGGCGACATCGACGCCAAGGTGTTCGAGTGGAGCCCGCCGAAGGGCGTCAAAGTGAAGACGATGTAGCGGGGCCGATCTTCCAGATGACTTGGCCTTAGCGCATCGAGGCGATTGACGCCGTGCAGGGGGCGGGCCAACCTGACAGCGACCGCAACGAGAGCCCGCCTTGACGATGTGCACGCCCAAGACCTCGAAAACCGCCCGGCTGCGCCTTGTGACGCGCCCGCTCCGGACGGCCGTTTATCGGCGCTGCGTCGTCTTTGCTGTGGTGGTGCTCACCGCTGGTTTGGCCGTTCCCGGCCTGGTTTTTGCCGCACAAGCCCCCGCTATAAATGCGCAATCCTTCGAAATCGCGCCGGGGGCTGCCGACGGCATCTTCGTCCGTGGTGCAGGCCTGCAGGGGTCCCGTCACTGGCACCTCGTCAGCGCGCTGCACTACGCTCGGCGATCGTTGGCCTTCAAGAACCTGTCCCACGACGTGGCCCAAGTGGTGCACGGCGATCTGTGGATGATGGACGTCGGCGCGGCTGTCGGCTGGCGACTGTGGACATTCGAGGCGACGTTGCCGATCGCGCTAGCCCTCGGTGGTAGTGGTCCAGATCTATTGGCAATCGACCGCCCACTCGCGCCCGCATTCGGCGACTTGCGGCTCGGCGCGAGACGGCGCTTGTACACCAAAAACCTCGAGAATATGGGGCAGATCGACCTGGGTGCGCTCATTTTATGGGCCGCGCCGACGGGCAAGACCGGATCCTGGCTGACCAACGCCGGCGCCCGCTTGGATCTCATGGGGCTGGCCACTTGGCGGTTGTCCGGCTGGAAGTCGGACCTGGCCGCGGGGGTGCGTTTGCGCCCGATGTCAGCGCTGGCGATCGCGCGCACCGATGCAACCACCGGCGAGCCGGTCACAGGCGCCGGTGGCCAGCCCGAATTTGAGCAGGCATTGGCTGTCGGCAGCGAGTGGGTGGTCCAGTTGGGCTCCGGGCGTCGCCTTTTGGCGGAGCAGTTGGGGCTGCGGGCGGAGATGCAGCTCAAGGGGATGCTCACGAGCGCAGCCACGGGTGGGCAAATGTTGGCCGAGGTGATGGCGCAGGCGGATTGGCGCTTGGCTCGCGGCGCTTGGCACGTCTTCGGCGGCCTCGGCGCCGCAATGACGACCGGGTATGGTGCGGCACAGTTTCGGGGGGTTGTGGGCTTCAAGTTCGACCCGCAACAACTGCCGAATGACGCTGACGGCGACGGGCTGGATGACAGGGATGATCGCTGCCCAGCGCGCGCCGAGGATCGCGATGGTTTCCAGGATCAAGACGGGTGCCCGGACCTCGATAACGATGGCGATGGTGTGAGCGATTCAGTTGATCGCTGCCCATTGGTGCCCGAAGATCGCGACGGACGAAATGACACCGACGGCTGCCCTGATCTCGATGACGACGGTGATGGCATCCCTGACGTTTCCGACAAATGCCCGACGAAGGCAGAAGATGTCGACGGCCACGATGACACCGATGGCTGCCCTGACCCCGACAACGACGGCGACGGCATCCTCGACGGTGATGATCTGTGCCCCAATGCACCAGAGAACGGCATCGAGCCTCACGATGGCTGCCCAGGTGCCGCGGCCCCGCCCGCCGTGAGTGACGAGGGCCGCCGCTTTCGGATTCAAGGGAAGATTGAGTTTCAACGCGGCTCGCCCGTGCTCACGGCTGTCGCCCGAAAGCGCCTCGATGCGTTGGCCGTTTATGTGCGCAAGCACAAGGAGCTCACGGCATTTGAGGTGAGCGTATTCACGGACAACAACGGCGACTCAGAGGCGTTGCGAGTGCTATCGCAGCGGCGGGCCAATGCTGTGAAAGCGTACTGGCAGCCGCGTGCGGGGCTGCGACCCGATCAGGTGCGGGCTGTCGGCCGGGGGCAGCAGCAGCCTATCGCCGACAATGGCACGTTGGCTGGTCGCTCACGCAATCGTCGGGTCGAGATTCGGATCACAAAACGCACCGCGCCGCCGCCCAGCGGCAAGGTATCCAGCCCGTCTGCGGCACCTGCCGCGACGCCAGCTGGGCCGACCCCAGCTGCGGAGGCTCCCAGCAAGCCACGTCCCGCCGCCAAATCTGGTGCAGTGGGCACGCCTAAGGCTACCGCGAAGCCCCGAGCAGCGCCCGAGCCGCGCGCAGTGACCAAGCCTCATGCCGCAGATCAACCGAAGGGCCGCGCTCAAACGCCGCCGCCTGCAGCTCCGGCGGCGCCAGCGGCAAAGGACAGCAAGAAACGTGGCTCGGCGCCTGCACAGCCGGGTGCTGATGCCGCGCCACAAGGGCCGCCGCCGGCGCGTCCGTCAAATGGCGCTGGCGGTCCGCCGCCCGCCCGGCCGACGCCCTAAGGTCGGGGCCATATCGCTAGCAGATGTGCTGCGGAAATCCCTAAAATTCAGGTCTATAGCGGAATGTTGCCGTGTTTCTTAGCGGGCATCTGGTCGCGCTTTCCCTCAAGTAGCTCAAGGGCAGAGATCAGCCGAGGACGTGTGTCCTCGGCGGCTAGCACATCGTCGATGTACCCCAGCTCCGCTGCCCTGAAGGGGTTGGCGAAGAGATCTGTGTACTCGGCAACGTAGGCGTCCTTGGTGGCGACTGGATCTTCGGCCTCGGCAATGGCCTTGCGATGGATGATCTTGACCGCGCCCTCTGGCCCCATGACTGCGATCTCGGCGCTGGGCCACGCGAAGTTGAGGTCTCCGCGGATGTGCTTGCTGCTCATGACGTCGTACGCGCCGCCGTAGGCCTTGCGGGTGATGACGGTAATCTTCGGCACTGTCGCTTCCGCGAAGGCGTACAGGAGCTTTGCGCCGTGCCGGATAATCCCACCGTACTCCTGGGCCGTGCCCGGCAGGAATCCGGGGACGTCGACGAAGGTCACCAGCGGGATCTGGAAGGCGTCACAAAATCGCACAAATCGCGCCGCCTTCACCGATGCATCGATGTCGAGACAGCCCGCGAGTACCGCCGGCTGATTGGCGACCACCCCGACGCTGCGCCCCCCAAGACGGGCAAAGCCGCAGAGGATGTTCTTGGCCCAATCGGCGTGCACCTGCAGGAAGCGCCCGTGGTCCACCACGCGGCCAATCACTTCGGTCATGTCGTAGGGCTTCATCGGATCAAAGGGCACCAAGTCGGCGAGGTCTTTGTCTTTCCGGTCACTTGGATCATCGGTCGGGATGACCGGCGCCCCGTCCATGTTGTTGGCCGGCAGGTAGCTCAAGAGCTCACGCGCCAGGGCCACCGCCTGCTTTTCGTCGTCGCAGGCGAAATGCGCGACCCCAGACGTGCCCGCATGGGTGTCTGCGCCGCCGAGTTTTTCCTGGGTGACTTCCTCATGGGTCACGGTGCGAATGACTTCCGGGCCCGTGATGAACATGAACGAGGTCTTTTTCACCATGATGACAAAGTCAGTGATTGCAGGCGAGTAGACGGCGCCGCCTGCGCATGGCCCCATGATCAGGGAGATCTGCGGGATGACGCCGCTTGCGGTGACGTTTCTGTAGAAGATCTCGGCGTACCCGGCGAGGGACTGTACGCCCTCCTGAATCCGCGCACCGCCCGAGTCGTTGAGCCCGATGACGGGGGCGCCTGAGCGCAATGCCAGATCCATCACCTTGCAGATCTTGAGCGCGAACGTCTCGGACAACGACCCACCAAATACAGTAAAGTCTTGGGCGAATACGAAGACCTTCTGGCCGCCAGCGGTGCCGTACCCGGTCACCACGCCGTCGCCCGGAATCTTGCTGTTTTGCATGTTGAAATCGTTGCAGCGGTGCGTCACCAGCCGGTCGAGCTCGACGAAGGAGCCCGTGTCGACGAAGGCTTCAATCCGCTCGCGGGCCGTCATCTTTCCCTTGGCGTGTTGCCGCGCATGACGGGCTGCGCCGCCTCCGCTAATCGCCGCTTCATTGAGCGCGGCGAGTCGGTTCAAAACGGCTTCTTTCCGGTCGGCCATGTTCGGCTCCTCTGTGCCACGCATCGGCTGCGCGTGGGTCGTAGGTAGCAGTGCGTATGTCGCTCGGCAAGGGTACACCCTCGGTGTGCCCGTCGATCCCTCGCATGGTTGGATTGTCCTATGGTAGGTTCCGCCCTCCCAAATGACCCCGAGGCCGCCCTGGCTGCTTCGAGGGCGCCCCTCGCTAACCCTTCGTACCCAAGAGCTGACATGCCGCTTTGCTTTTCCGCTGGCTTTCGGTCCGTGATCGCCATTGGCTTGATCTGCCTACCCAGTTTGGCGCTTGCCGGGCCGTGGATGGTGAAGACCAAGGGCGATTTCAACGCCCGGGCAGCCCAGATTTCCACCAGCGAGATGGACGTGGGCAGGCCGTTGGCGACAGACAAGTCCGTCGTCGATGCTGACCAAGTCCTAGAGACGCGGCTGCGGCTTGGCGGTTCGGTGGCTTGGGTGCGCGGATCTGGCTTCATCCGTTCGGTCTCGGCTCACCTGCAGGCAGATTTATTCCACGGCCCCCAGTGGCAGGATGGCAATTCGCCGCTACTGAGCCACGACCCTTTGGAAGCGCGTCCGACGAGTGTCACGGAGCAGCTGCGGTTTCGGCGCGGATTTGTGCAGATCGATACGACCCTAGGCCGCCTCGCTGCTGGCCGAATGGTGTCCACCTGGGGCCTCGGTTTGCTGGCCCAATCGGGCGATCCAGATCCCTATCAGTTCGGCCTCAAGCGTGACGGCGTCATCGTCGATCGCGTGCAGCTAGCGAGCGCGCCGCTGTTGAGGTTCAACGGCCCGCGCCCCACCGGTACGCCGCTGTTTTTCAGCATCGCAGCCGATCGCGTGGTCTTCGATGACCTCGCCAATCTCGCCGACGGGGATAACGCGACCAACCTTATCGCCGCTATCTTGTATCGCGGTGCGAAGGTCCAGGCCGGCACCTACGCGGTGATGCGTCGCCAGAAGGACAAAGACGGGCTGCGCATCGACGCCAACGCCTTCGACATCTTCGCGAGTTGGACGGACAAAGTCGGCGATTGGAAGGTCACTGTGGCGACAGAATGGTTGATGCTCAAAGGCGAGACGACCTACTTTCGCACGGCGACCAACCCTGAAAAGCTGACTATCGACCAGCTCGGCGGTGTTGTGCGGGCGACGGCGGAACGAGGCGCGTTCGGCGTGCGCTTAGAGGGCGGCTTGGCTAGCGCCGACGACCAGTCCTACGACGACAAGCTGTCTAACCTAAAGTTCAGTCGTGAGTATCGCGTTGGCTTGGCCATGTTTCACGAGGGGTTGCGCCGCACGAGCGCTGTGTTGGCCGCCAACCTCAACGATCCGCGCTACACCGGTCAGCCGCCGGCTGGCTTTGAGCGCGCAGCCACAGGCGGCAGCGTGACGGGGGCCATCTATGCCATGCCCACCGTCCGCTATGTGCTCTTCGATCACCTCACCGTCATGGGCGGGCTGCTTTGGGCGCAGGGCGCTAGGCCGCTGGTTGACGTCTATCAGAGCGGTCTCAAGGGCGGCGCAGCTATCGGGCCGCGGGGCGGAGAAGCCAGCACAGACCTCGGAATGGAGGTCGACATCGCTCTATCTTGGCGACAGCCCATTGGCGATCACCTCTCGCTGACTGTGCGCGGAGACGCCGGAAACTGGCAGCCTGGTGCGGCTTTTGATGACGCGGAAGGCGTCGCCGCCAAGAGCGTCATGGTCTGGATGGGCCGACTTGAACTGCAGGGTACTTGGTAGGCGCTACGACCCGTTGGGGTAGCCGCTTTCGAGACACGAATTGTGAAGGAGGAGCCATGAGCTTCCAACATCAGCGCCACCATACCCTCTCCACCGTCGCCGCTCTCCTGCTGCTAGCCGGGATCACGGGCTGTGTCGACGATACGATCCGAGGGCTGCACGCCACCGAGATTCCCGGTGCCACCTTTGGCCCCACAGTCGTGTTCAGGCCACTGGATGACCCGCATCCCGAGCTGCCTTTCCCAAATGATCTCGCCATGGCTGTGAGCGCAGATGGAGGCCAGCACATCAATGTGCGCACGGTCGCGCCGACGAATTTTGAGCGTCGCATTCGCCACCACCTCAACGAAGTGCCTGGTTTTTCGGGGATGACGCCGATCACCATCGCTTTCGACGGGCCGTTGGATCTGAAGACAGTCACCAAAGACTCCGTGCTGGTGATCAACGTGGAGCCCGGCAGCAAACGCTTCGGCGAAGTGATCCCGCTCGACCTCGGCCGCGGCTGGTTTCCCCATACGACTCAGCCAACGGGCTACTTCCCCAACGATCCCATGAGCAAGTTTGACTCCATGGTGTTGCCGCCGAACAACAAGGTCGATACAGACGGCGACGGGACGCCCGATACTTGGGTCAATCACTACGAAGTGTCCACAAATACGCTAGAATTACGGCCGCTTTTGCCCATGGAGGCGGGCTCAAAGTACGCCGTGGTTCTGACCCGCGACGTGCAGGGTTGGAGCGGGGACAAGCCGGGTGAAGGTAGCAAGGGCGCCATCCGCAGCCCTTGGCCCTTCGTTAATCACGACAGCCAGACCCGCGCCTTGGAATACGCGCTCGACACGCTCAAATCTCGTGATTTGACCGCGGCCGATGTCGCTTTTGCCTGGACCATGACCACCGGCGACCTCTCAAAGACGTTTCGGGCGCTGCGCGAGGGGCTCTACGGCCGCGGCAAGTTTGCGTGGATGGCGAAGAAATTCCCCTCTGAGATAGCTCACATCTACGACATGGACATCGATTTTGATGGCGTCGACGACGCCCACCCAGATGCCCATCCAGCGAAAAAGGGGTTTCCGTATGAGGCGCGCGATCACGACTTCATCGTCCAGGCGCCTTTCCTCGACGGAATCTTCAAGATCGTTAACTCCTTCCAGCCTGGTGTCGCTGGCGAGTTCAAATACACGGCTTATGCGGTCTTCGGCGATATGGCGACGGTCAATCTGCGGGCGCCCAAGGGGTCTGACAAGACCGAGCGCAACGTCTGGCAGATCGATCTGGAGCAGGGGACGGCAGTCGCTGAATCTGAGCGTGTGCCGTTCATGATCACGGTTCCAAAGACCACGAAGCACCACAAGCCGCCGTTTCCCGTCATTATTTATGCTCACGCCACCGGCACCAGTCGCATCGAGTCGCTGCTGCTCGCCGACCGCTTCGCCCATGCAGGAATCGCGACGTTCACCATCGACGCCGTCGGCCACGGCCCCGTGCTGCCGAACGCGGCTCGGATGATTCGTGACTTTCTGCCCAAGGGGCTGTCTGAAAAAGACGCCGTCAACCTCGCCAAGAACTTGCTCGGATCGCTCGTATTCAAGGATGCCGACACACGCTTTGCCGACGACATTACCCTTGAAAAGTTCGTGAAACAGCTCGAAACCAA
>JAGSHB010000257.1 GCA_023954815.1 Myxococcales bacterium
GCGGGCATGTGCGTCGTGAGTAGGTACTCCTCAAACCGCTGAAGGCGAGGCAAGTCTTCGAGTTCAAAGTCCTTGCTCATGACGAATTTCACGTCGTTTTCAAGCTTCGCAAAGTCGAGTTGCGCCGGGGCGTGACCGCAATGTGTCCAGTCGATGAACCACGTGTTGTCGCCCTCATCGCAGATGATGTTGGCGAAATTCAGATCACCGTGATTGATGCAATGTTCCGTAGTCAGCACATCTTCGTTTGCGACGGCAAGCCGAACCATCGCGCATAGGTCGAAGCTGTCGATGGCCAGATCCACCGTTGAGGCCTCGGCTAGATAGTCGAGAATCGTGTCGGCGTTTTCTTCGAGCCACTCAAGCTGTTGCCGAGAGTGCAATCCAAGCGCGCGATAGGGCACGAGCCGGCCAGGCTCCAGCGTGTTGCGATACAGCTTCTCATCGAGCAGCTCGAGCGCCTTGTCCAAGCGCCTGAAGAAGAGATCGGTGGCGCGCTCGTCCGTGGCCGCCTCGAACGTCGCCTGCAGGGTTGTCGGGCGCCCTTCCATGGCCGCCAGCTCCATGCCGACGCCGGTCAGGCTTTTGAGCGTGACGGGATAGCCAAAAGTGGGCACGTGTTTCCCGAGTAGCTCCTTGACGGAGTAGTACCCGCGCAGCTCACGGCGCATTTGACCGAATTCGTCGATTTTGATGACCATGGGCTCGGTGCGAGCGCCGCCTTTCCAGCCGCTTGCCACGAACAGAAGACTCCCACTAAACCCGCCGGCCAGCGGTTGAAACTCCGCACGTGACCACTGCAGGCACAAGAGCTGAGCGATGCGTGTCGCTGGCCCTTCAAGCGCTGTGGCGGCGTCGGGCGGACCAATCTCACACGGGCGCGCCCCCGTCGACGCCAAAGCGCCGGCGGGAAACCCCACGTAGGTTGCCAAGTCCTCGTGGTCGAGCAGGACGGCAACGCCGAGCCCGTGCAGGGTGTGGCGGAGCACGGAGAGGTGGGCCGCGTGGGTGGCACTGCCAACCAACGTCGGACACACCGCCACTTCCGTGCATCCCGCGACGCTGCGCAGGCAAGTGGCCAACGCGAGCACGTTGGTCTCTGTATGACAGCCAACGATCAAGATGCGAGGGCGCCGGCCGACCTCACCCAGCAGGGGCATCAGACCAGCGAGGAGCGACGAATCGTCATCCGATGTGGAAATGTCAGTCAGCCGTGGATGCGCGTCGCGCAGCAGCCCCAAGAGTCCGTCTGACTCCGATGCATTTGCTCGTAACACGGCGACGGACAGGTCCATGCCAGCGTCACGCCCCGCGGCGCACTGCCTGAGAAACGTGGGCAGTGGCCCCTCTCCGAGGAGACGGCCACGACCGAGGAGACGGCCCGCCACGTCGGGCCCAACATGGTCCGGATGATCGCTGTACTTCCGGTCTGGGCTCAGCACGGTATTGCTGAGCCCAACGCCGATGACGAGCGCGCCGTGCGGGGTCATGGGGCTGTTCACGCGGCTAGCGCAGCTTCCGCGGTGTCGAAGATCTTGAAGAGCGTGCTGAAGCCAGAGATCTCGAAGACCTCCTCAGCCATCTCATTGAGCGCACAAATCCGCAGCTCCGAGCCGGAACGACGGAGCTTCTTCCCCGTCGCTAGGAGCACGCGGAGCCCCGCGCTGCTGATGTAGTCAACACCGCCCAGGTCCGCGATAACAACGCCTTCGACAGATCCGATGAGTCCGGTCATGTGGCTTTGTGCCTGGGCGGCTGTACCCGTGTCCAGACTGCCGACGAATCGAACGATTGTGCCGCCCGCGGCGGTTTCATTGCTAATCTGCATGGTTGTCGTCCTCAGTTTGAGCGGTAGGAGAGGGCCCTGCCTCGCCATCCGGCTGTGGGATTTCGTAATTGAGACGCATGGTCAAGGTCACTTGATTGCGCCCATCGACTCGCTCGTAGCGCGCGTCGTCAGTGAGTTGCTGAATCAGGTGGATACCGAGGCCACCGACGTTTCTCTCTTCGAGGCCAAGTGAGGTATCCGGCACGGCGCGCGCGAAGGGATCGAACGCTGGACCGGAATCCTCGATACGCAGCCACAAGTGATCTTGGTCCCGCCAACATCGAATCGCGATGGGCTCACTCGTCACATCACAGCCGCCATGGGTGACAGCGTTGGTCACAAGTTCATCGACTACAAGGTACAATCGATGCAAGACCCGAGCTGGGATCGCGAACTCGCTCGCGAACTGTGCGAGTTGCGCGTTGACCTTTGCGATGGCTTCCACGCTCGCAGGCACGGACAGCGACACGGCCGGTTGATCACGGGGCGTCGGTACAAACGAGAGCGCCAGATCCCGCCCAACGGCAGACATACCAGCGACAAATGGCCCTACGTGGCGCAAGGCGTCGATCGGGGTCCCGCCAATCTGTACGACCTCGCCGCCCGCACGTCGCAAGATGAACACTGCGGCAGCGAGGTCGTAGGGCAACGCCGGCGCGCCACCCCACAAACAGACGTAGGTTGAATAGCCGTACGCCGCCTCGCAAATCGCCCACGCAGGCGAGCCGCCGGTGACGTGTACGAGGCCCGCATCGCCCCCCATCCACGCCGCCATCGCGCGATCGATCATCGGCCGAGCTGTGCGCGAAGGGTGCAGGCGAACCAGCGGCGCGCCGGACTCGCCCGAGGTCAGCGGCAGGGTGTACGCGACCGCCTCTTCATGGGCGAAGGGAAGCTGCAGCACACGCGCCGGCACGCCATCGGCAGCATACAGCACCTCGCCGGTGGCGGGATTGGCGACCACGGCGGCGCGAACCACGCCCTCATGGAGGTAAGCCAGGGACGTCGCACAATTCGCGGTTCGGTTAAGGAACGCCCAAGTGCCATCGATCGGATCGACGGCGACGGCGTGCGGGCTGTCGCCCAGCTTCCCGCCGCCTTCCTCGCCGACCAACGTCGCTACAGGGCAGAGGGTCTTGAGGCGCTCGCCAATCGCCACCTCCACCGAGACATCGACGGTTGTCACCGGCGAACCGTCTGGCTTGGTGGCCACATCAAGCGGCTCAAGGCGCACGCGCCGCACATCGGCTGCCGCTTGGAGCGCGCAGTCCAGCAGCAGGCTGAGCCAAGCGTGCACGGAGCTTGCATCAAACTCGGCGGCGCGACGACTGGGGTCAAACAGCGCTTGCTCGAGAGAATTCAATGGCATGGAGGCGCGTCCCGGGACGAGTTCATCGAGGGCTATTTGACGGTGACACGGTAGACCTTCGACGGCATCCCCGCCACCCCGTCCGCGTCGAGGGCGCTCACACGCCAAAAACGCGGTCCGCTGAACTTGCCGCCGGGCCGCACAGAGGTGGCAGACGCCCGCTGGTGGACGACGTCACGCACAAACTCTGAGTCTTTCGCTGTCTCGAGTCGGTAGCCCTTGGCGCCTTTGACCGCGGCCCACTTCAGCTTACCGCCAGCGACAAGGACGCCGGTCTTGGGTCCCTGTACGATGGGCGCGGCGAGCATATCCCTGAGCTTACCGGTCTTGCCCTTGGCGCTGACCGACGCGAGCTTGCCCGCACCGACGAGCACTTTGCCCTTCTTGCCGGCGAGCTCAACTGCGCCTTCGAGGGTAGCGGCAGTGGTGCGACCTTTGCCGCCGACGATCACCCGAAACACGGTACCGCGCACACCAGCGACCGCGCTGCGTGTGCGGATGTCAAAACTCGATCCCCTGCCCTTGCGCGTCGCCCGGGCCTGAATGCGACCCGACAGCAACTTCACGGCCACGACGCGCTTGAGTTCATCCGTCAACTCGACCTTGCCAATCTGCATGACGGAGGCCGGCGCCAGGGTGAGCAGGCTGCCGTCCGCCAACGCGAGACGGGCAACGGAGCCGGGGGCCGTACGCACGTGGTCGCCGATCGCCAGCTTCGCGCCCTGGCTCAGCGGCGTCGTTGGATGCGCAGCCTTCCCACCGAAGACCGCGCCGCTCGCGGACCGCAGCAGCGCCACGGGCCGACGCCCACCGCTGGCGCGGAAGGAGATGTCGAGTCGATTGCCCCCGCCGCCGGGAAGAAGCGTCGAGATGCGAGATGCTGGCACACCGGCGGCAGCGATCGCTGCGGCCCAAGCCTTGGCGATCTTCTTGCCGGAGCCGTCCGACCGCATCTTCTCCCCGAGACGAAGCGCGAGCGTGACGGAGCGCAGACGGCCCTGCCCTTTCAGCGCCTTGCCAATGGCCTTGGCGCAAGCCATGTCAGCCGCGGAGAGGGTCTGCGACGGCGCGATGGCCGCCCCCAAGGTGACCCGCCCAGCACGCACGGTGAGACCTCCGCATGGGGCTGGATTTGCGAAGACCTGACCTGCACACAGCAAAACGGCGAGCCCAACGGCTGTCCGTCCAATGATCCGATTCATGGTCTAGTTCCTCTTTGCCGCGGGTGGCTCCCCGGGCTTGCTGGCCTTGAGCAGGGCAAACTCAACGCGTCGATTTTCGGCCTTATGGGCGGCCGTGTCGTTTTTCGCCACCGGGCGGTCTGGGCCGTAGCCCTCCGCGACGATTCTGGCCGCGGCGATGCCACGCTCGATCAGCCACGCGCGCACGGCCGCAGCTCGGCGGCGCGACAAGTCTACATTATACTTGCGGTCACCGTCTGCATCGGTGTGACCGCTGAGCCCCACGCGAACGATCGGATAGCGCTTGAGTACCTTGAGCAAGCGTTTCAGCGAGCGATTTGAGCGCTTGCGGAGCTTGTCGCTGCTGGTCTCGAAGTGGATCCCCCGGATCGCGCCAATGAGACGTGCAAGATCGACGGGAACCAATTCGGGGCACCCATCGTCATCTTTGAAGCCGTTCTTCGTCTCAGCAGCGTTGGGGCATTTGTCCTTATCGTCTGGGATGTTGTCGCCATCGTTGTCGGGATCGGGACACCCATCGCCATCTTCAAAGCCGTCCTTGTCCTCCGGCACATCCGGGCACACGTCATCTGCGCGAACCAGTCCATCGCCGTCGTCATCGCCGGGAGATAGCAGCGGCGGCAACGCGTCACCCTTATCGGCGGTGGTGGGCGGCTTGGTCGGATCGGTGACCCGCCAGCCAGCGGTCGGATCGTAGGCCACCTCGGTAGGTGCTTTCGGGAGCGGGGCGGATTTAGGGCGAGGGCGAACCTGGTTGGCGCGCTTGCGAGCCCAGCGCAGCACCCACTCGTCTTCTGGGCATCCGTCAGTGTCCCTCACACCGTTGAAGTTTTCGGCGACGTGCGGACATACATCCCGCTCGTTGGGGATTCCGTCTCCGTCGAGATCTGGATTGATGGGCTTGGGAACAATGGAGCGCCAGCCGATGTGCGCCACGGCGCGCATGACAGGGACGCCCATGCCAACGCCGACGCCTGGGCCCGCGGCGACAGACGCCGTCCACCCACCGCCGAAATACATCCGGGCGCCGGCCAACACCTCACCTGCCCGGTCGGTGTTCGCCTCGTTGGACGTGTTCACCAAAGCATAACCGTCTGCGATGAGATCGACTGTGTCCGGAACCACGGAAAAACGCGCGCCGACACTGAGCCCGACCTCATCGTCTACGGTGATCTGCTGGGTGCTGAGAGCTGGAGAGAAGCGCTCGCTGGGCCTGAGCCGGTACCGAATATTTGCAGCCACTGCCCAGCTTTTGCGCTGAAAAGACGCCACAATCGCCGGTTCGAAGCCAATGCCGCCATCCCCGAGGTAGGCTGCGTCGTCCCCTGTGGGCAGCAGCAGCGGCGCGACAAAGCCGAGTCGCATCCCGCCCGATCGCCAGAGCACGGCCTTCATTTGAACTCGTAAGTCACCTGCGCCGCCACTAATCTCGGGGGACATGCCGAATTTCAAAGCGTCGTCACCTGTACCCTGCGCAAAAGTCAGCGGCATCGCCAAGCCAAACTCAAAGCGGTCCCATAGCCCGATTGCACACGTCAGCTGAGCCGAGACTTGATAGGACAGTTCGTCGTACGCGGGCTCGCCGGTGAGCGCGTGGACAAAGACGAGGGGCCGATGGTCGTAGTGCAGAAACAGCCCGGCCGACGGTCGAAGATGCCCCTGTGTCGCCGCCATGTCCGTGTGCAGCAGCGCGTGAGGGCTCGCGCTGGGACGAAAGCGCAAGGCGGAGAATTTGCCCGAAGCTTCAGCCCGAGCACCGGCTGGGAAGAGACTCGACAACGCCACGAACAGAAGGAGCGCTGTCCCGCAACGCCAAAATGTCCGTGGTGTTATGGGCAAGGTGTCGTGTCCCTGTGGGGCGTCTGAAAAAGGCGCAACATCGTTGGGTCTGTATGCATCGACGGAGGAGTGTTTGACAAGGACAGCTGGCTCCAGCACCAACCCGGTCAAGCAGACCCACGAGCGAACGCAACAACGACAATTGCGCCGACTATCTGCCAGCCGGCAGCGAGCTCTCGAGCCCGCCTCCTCGTCCCTGCTCGCAGAATGCGCGGTCCCGCGCACTTTGACGGGCCACCCTTGACGGCAACGACCAATACACGCCAAATACCAGGCACTACGCCCCCCAACACAAGCATTGAGGGCTTGCGAACAACGGAGTCAACACATTGCAAACTACCTGTTTCACGA
>JAGSHB010000246.1 GCA_023954815.1 Myxococcales bacterium
AAACGCCGACACGATTCTCGACTATCTAGCCGAGGCCTCAACGGTGGATCTGGCCATCGACAGCTTCGACCTATGCGCGATGGTTCGGCTTGCCGTCGCCAACGAAGATGTGCTGACTACGGAACATTGCATCAATCACGGTGACCTGAACTTCGCCAATATCATCTGTGATGAGGGCGACAACACGTGGTTCATCGACTGGACACATTGCGGTCACGCCCCGGCGCAGCTCGACTTTGCGAAGCTTGAAAACGACGTGAAATTCGTCATGAGCAAGGACTTTGAACTCGAAGACTTGCCTCGCCTTCAGCGGTTTGAGGAGTACCTACTCACGACGCACATGCCCGCATCCGTGACGCGCTTGCCGGACTCCCTGCGGTTCGCGCGCTGGGACCTGCGGTTCCGTAGGCTGCTGGGCGCTGTTCGCCGCATCCGTGGCGCTTGTTTTGCCTTGAAGGATGACACTGACGCTTGGTTGGTCTACCGCATCGCCTTGCTGCGTTATGCGACGCACACATTGAGTTTCGACGCACGTCGTGGCCGCGGTGAGTGCGGCGTCACCGAGCTCGGCTACGCACTGTTGTCCGTCGACCTACTCGCCACAGGTCTGGTCGCCGACGACTATCACCTTCGCATTCGGGCCGAGCGTCCCGCCGACTATCCAGAACGGCTGCGGATCTCCATCGATCAGGCGCCGTGGAGCCTCCCGTGTCCGGATTATGAGCCCCCCTACTATGTTGCCCCGGCGGTCCTTGCGGCAGATGGCTCCAAGGCCGACGGTAGTTGGGCCGACTCCGAAGACACGTCGTTGCTAGTGACGCCATTGCATGAGCGTCCAGCCAAGCGCCGGGACAGTGCCGGGCGGCCGCTCAACCCACGCGGCCGTACGGGCATTGCTGGTCGGGGTCAATTGGGACACTGGGGGGCGAATCGCGCCGTTGCGGCGACAGTCTTCCGGCTCGATGCGAGTCTCCAACGCGTTGACCTCCTGATCTGTCATCGGGTTGCCGACGGCCCAATGGAGTTGCCGCAAGGTTTTGTGCTGTCGGCGGAGCGAGAAATCGACGGGCTGACACGGGTTCTCAGTGCGGAAGTGCATCCCGATGTGGCCGCTTTCACTGCGGCTTCCCTGACGGGCGGCTACACGTATGACAAGCGCCAGACGGATCACGCCTGGGTCGAGACACAGGGGTACGGTGTGTTCGCCAGCAACGATGACGTGCCGGATATCTTCAGCCCGACCCGGGAATTCGATGAAATCGCTTGGTTTCCGCTCACCGCAGAGACAATAAACAGCCTGCCATCTGCCCATGCCAAGGTCGCCCGCGATGCCCTCGTCGTGGCCGCGCAAGCTGGCCATGTGGAGCGCAAGTTGGTCGATCGACTCATTGCGCTCACGGGATGACACTCGGGCATCAGCGACTAAGAAATTGAGTCGTTTAGGGAAGGGTTCTCGCCTCTTGCCCGTGTTTGATGGGAGTGTTATCCACTCCGCACGGATTCGAACGAAAAACTCATCGGATCGAACTAGTAGACCGCTGACGAGTGTTGATTGACGCACGCTCGGCGAAGAGGAGGAGTCGCGTGAAACGACTTGCTACAATGTTGGCCCTGTTGCTTGCCACACCAGCCCCTGCATTCGCTGCGGAAGCGGCCGCCGCATCGCCCAAATTCAACGCCTTGGATACCTTGTGGGTCCTGCTGGCCGCGGTCCTCGTGTTCTTCATGCAGGCTGGCTTCGGTATGCTGGAGGCCGGTCTGATTCGAGCGAAGAACGCCGCCAACGTCCTCATGAAGAATGTCATGGACTTCTCGTTTGCCGCGCTCGGTTTCTTCGCATTCGGCTACGCGATCATGTTTGGCGGCGACGGCGCGCTGGTTGGCGACTCGGGGTGGTTCCTCATCGACGCCAAATCGGCCGCTGATGGTGTCCCGGTCGAGGTGTTCTGGCTCTTTCAGGCCGTATTTGCGGGCACAGCAGCCACTATCGTCTCGGGGTCGGTCGCCGAGAGATTTCGCTTCAAGTCGTACATGGTCGTCAGCTTCATCGTCACCGCCTTTCTCTACCCCGTCGTCGGGCACTGGGTCTGGGGCGGCGGCTGGCTCAGCGCAATGAATTTCCACGACTTCGCTGGCTCAACTGTTGTTCACGCTGTCGGCGGCAGCTTCGCGCTTGTTGCGGCGTGGATGGTCGGTCCCCGGCTCGGCTATTTCCGTAAAGATGGCTCCGCATCACCCATCCCTGGCCACAGCCTTCCGTTGGCCACCCTCGGCGTCTTCATCCTCTGGGTTGGTTGGTATGGCTTCAATGCCGGGTCCACGCTCAGCATGAGCGATCCAGAGACAGTCGGTCGGGTCGCCATCAACACCACGCTCGCACCCGCTGGCGGCGCCATGTCAGCGATGATTATCGCCTGGTTCAGGTTCGGCAAGCCGGATCTGACCATCGCGCTCAACGGCGTGTTGGGCGGCTTGGTCGGTATCACCGCTCCCTGCGCTGTAGTCAGCCCGGTCTCCTCATTGGTCATCGGTATCGTCGCCGGTGCAGTCGTGGTCTTCGGGGTGGACCTGCTCAACCGGGCAAAGATCGACGATCCGGTCGGCGCGATTCCGGTGCACGGGATGTGCGGTGTCTTTGGCACCCTAGCGGTCGGCATATGGGGGCAAAAAGCCCTCGGCGCTCCGCTCGATGGCCTCTTGATGGGCGGTGGGGCAAGCCAGTTGGGCGTCCAGGCGCTTGGCACCGCAAGCTGTGTCGGGTTCGCCTTGGTCTCCGCGTTTATCCTGCTCAAGGCCGTCGAGATGACCATGGGCCTACGTGTAGAGGAAGCGACCGAGCTTCGCGGCCTCGACGTGGATGAGCACGGTCTCGAGGCCTACGGCGGGTTCCAGATTTTCACAAACGAGTAGAGAATTTGTTGTTCGCGGCCCCTCGTCGCGGACCAACATGACCAACCTAGGGCAGCGCGCGAGCGCGCAGACCCTTTCGACTCAGGAGACGCGATGAAGATGGTTGTCGCTGTCGTCCGGCCCGAGCAGTTGCCGGCGATAAAGGATGCGCTGTTTGCGGTGGAGGTGCGTCAGTTCACCGTCACCACCGCTTTGGGAACTGCGCCGCGCGCTGAGCAGCGCATGTATCGGGGCATCGAGCAGCAGGTAGCCCTGCACCAGCGCATTCGCTTGGAACTGGCGGTTGATGACGCCGCCTTGGACACCGTTCTCGGCGCATTGCGTGAAGGCGCGCAGGCCCAGGGTGGCCACGGCAAGGTGTTCATCTCCGAACTGGCCGATGTGATGACGTTGTGGGATGGCAAGCGTGGGTCCGACTCTCTGTAGTACCGACCGCACCGCTCCAGTCGACCTATCCCTCGGGACGTGACTTCCAGCGGGGGCCATCCCCTACAATACGACCCCATCCATGATGAGATCGGACATCTTCTCCGAGCGCTGCCGACCGATCTCCTTGAGGACCGTTCGCATCTCGGGGTGCTCCGAGCGCAAACGCTCGAACTCTGCCGCGGGCAGCACAAACACATCACAATAGGTCTCTGCGATCACGTCCACATTGCGTCGCTCGCCCAAGATCAGCGATAGCAGTCCGAAGGTCTCGCCTGGCTCTAGTTTGGCGACTTCTACGTCCTCGTCCGGATCGATAATCTTCAGGCTTCCCGAGCTCAGAATGAACACCTCGCGGGCGATGGAGCCAGCCCGAATCAGCGTCGCTGCGGGCTGGTGCACCTCGTGCTTGAGCGCACCCATCAGCGCCAGCCGCAGTTGAGGGCTAGAGGCGACGAATAAGGGGACTTGTCCCAGCAGCGCGCCGTCGATCTCGAGCATGACCTCATTGCGCAGGGGCCGGGGCAAGCGGCCAAGCATACGCCCCTGCACATCGCCGCCGTGTTCAGACCACAGATACTCCTGGTATTCCGACACGCGATCTAGCGTCTCCGAACTCGCGCCGCGTGACCGCAAGAACGCCAACAGGGATCTGGAACGCCCGAAATAGCGCGCGCGTCTCGCGTCCAATGCAGCGAGCGTTGAGGCCAGCGAGCCGATGAGAATCGCGTGGAACAGACTTCCGGCGAGCTCCACTGCGATCGTCATTTGGAGCTCGAGTGGCAGCTTGGGCGTGATGTCGCCGTAGCCCACCGTCGTGGTCGTCGTCACCGCCCAATACAGCGCGTGAAGGTACTGCGCAGCCGCGGTGGCCTGCGTCAGACCTGCGCCGACCAGCCACGTCGCCTCGCCGTCGGCAGCAAAGCGCGATAGCAGGTACCAGCCGCACGCGACCCAGTGGTTCATCAGGACGAGCGCGGTCGCCAATATGACCATCCGGCGCATGACCGCTTTGGCGTACGCTCGCCGGCTCCAACGCCACGCGATCGCCGAGCCGCGCACCAGTCGCAACAACCGGGGACTGCGCAGCCCAAGGTAGAGCAGAAAGCTGCCCTCGTTGCCCAGCCACATGGACATGAGCAGCCAATCCAACGGCAGGTTTCCGACCACGTCCAGGGCTGCTTGGAGACGGCTGCCGGTATGGGTTTTGGGCCGTTGCCGGCGCTCCAGAAAGAGCCCAGAGAGAAACGCCACGTCGAGTAGCGCGAGCAACACCAGCCCGACCGTGTGAGGTGGGCCAAAACACAGCGCAAGCGGCTCGACGATGGCCGTCACTGCGGCGGCGCTGACGAGGACCACTGAGCCACTGCGCTGCCGCCATCGCGCTACACGACTCATAGGCGCCAGCTCTCATACGCCAAGAGGCGGAGAGTGTCGCAGACAGAACTCGGATTGCGTTCGCCCATGCTCTCCCGTTTGCGGCGCAGTGCGTCTTCCGTCGGAGTATTGTATCCGAGCCTCTAGTCAGTACAATGGCGAGCCGCTTCGAGACCGTAGCGTTCATCAGAAGAGGGTTCTTTGTCCACACCGCCCCCCGATGTGTCCACGACTAACAATCAACGACAGGGTCTGTCCCCCCGCCGGTGGGAGACGCTCCTACTCGTTGGTATCGGCACCTTGTTGGCGGCGCTCCTACTTGGCAGAGCGCTCGGTAACGCCACGATAGAGCGGATGGAGCACGCTTGGCTCGATCCGTGGGTGCTTGCAGCGGACATCGATGAGCGGCACATGGGTGATGTCGCCGTGGTGGTCATCGACGACGAGACTCTGGAGACCCTTGGCGAGCGTTGGCCCCTGCGTCGGCGGACATGGGCAAAAGTGCTGACCGCGCTCAGCGCCTACAAGCCTGCCGCTATCGCCGTCGACGCCTGGTTTGAATCCCCCGAGCCATCTGATGCCACCGCGCTCGCGCTCGACACGGCGGACAAGCTGCGCCTCACCGGTCTTGGGGATGACGGTATTGGCGCAAAGCTGATGAAACAGCTTGAAAAAACAGCCGATAAGCTCGATGGCGACCGACGTCTCGGTGTCGCGCTGGCCAACGCGGGCAACGTCATTTTGGGAACGGCCTGCATCCCCAGCACCTTCGGAGACAAGACCGAGGCGCCCGTACCCGAGTCCTTGTTGATGGCGGATGAGGCCACTGGAACGTTGGCCACAGAGTGTCACGCCCTGTCTAGTAATACCGACGCGTTGGTCATGGCTGCCCGTGGTCAGGCCAGTCTCGCTGTGTTCGCCGACCCGGATGGGCGAGTCAGGCGCTATCCCTATGCGGTGCGCGTCGGGCAACACAAGGCTGCGTCCCTCGCGCTCGCTGCGATTGCTGTCGGGCGCCCGAAGTTGCGTCAGTCGTTCCGTCTTCCGCCCATGGCGCTCGATGGTGGCACGCCGTATCAACGGCCAATTTCTACTAGGAAGTTTACTGTCCTGCGGGTTGTCGATCTGCTCGCCGCTGAAGGCAAAACCAAAGCGATCGCCGAAGCGCTCGAGGGTCGGCTCGTCTTTGTCGGCGTCAGCGCTCGGGGCACTGAGGATTATGTGGCGACGCCGCTGGCCGCGACGGGACTTCCTGGTGTGTTCCTTCATGCCAATGCCGCATTGGACTTACTTCAGGGGCGTCACCTTATCGCGAACGGTGCGCCAGCCACCTGGGGCGGCCTCCTCGCATTCATCCTCTTCATCGTGCTCGTCACGGTCGGGCAGCGACTCACAGGTAGCGCACGTTTGGCGGTTGCTGCCGCCGTTGCCAGTATCGGCTGGGTCGTTCTGGGGATTGTCACCGCGCGTGCCGGCTGGCTGCTGCCCGTCGTGCCGGTGATTTCGGCGGTCGCGCTGTGGTTTATCACCAAGCTTGGCTTTCACTGGTTCAACGTGGAGGTCGCTCGACGGGCTGCCCAATCCGCGCGGGAGCGGATGGAGACGGAGCTCAACGTCGCGCGGGACATCCAACTTGCGATGATGCCGCCCGAGTTGCCCGCTGGGCCCGGTGTGTCCTTGGCCGCGGCCATGGAGCCTGCTCGCGAAGTGGGCGGTGATCTCTACGACGCCTTCTTCGTCGATGATGGCCTGCTCTACCTCTGCATGGGCGACGTATCGGGAAAAGGCGTGCCTGCGTCGCTATTCATGGCGCAAGCGAAGACCTTGCTCAAGGCCTGGGCGAGCCGCACGTCGGATACCGGTGAGATTATTGAAAACGTCAACGACGTGCTGAGTCTCGACAATGAAACGGCGATGTTCGTCACGCTGTTTATCGCGATGTTCGACCCAAAGACCGGGCTGCTGCGCTACACCAACGCAGGTCATAACCCGCCAATCATCATTCGCGCTGCCGGTGGGATTGAAGAGATGAAAAAGCGGCACGGCCCTGTCGTCGGCGCCATGGAGGAGCTGCCCTACGGCTCTTCAGAGACAAACTTGCAGCCAGGCGATGTGCTGGTCACCTTCACGGACGGGGTCACAGAGGCGATGAATCCGGTGCGAGAGCTCTACAGCGATGCTCGTTATCAGGAACTGTTGACCCAGATGCCCAACGCGTCGGCGCAAGAGGTACTGGATGCGACCTACAAGTCGGTGCGCGCGTTCGCCGCTGGCGCCGAGCAAAATGACGACATCACGGTCTTGATCTTGCGGCACGACCCCGAGGTCTCCTAGCAACATGGACGGACTGCAGATCATTGGCAGCATGCTGGCAGGGCTGGGCCTGTTTTTTGTCGGCATCCAGATGCTCTCCAGCAA
>JAGSHB010000057.1 GCA_023954815.1 Myxococcales bacterium
GCAGAAGTGCGCCGACTGCCTCAAGGCCGAGTGCGACGGCGAGTACGACAAGTGCATCGCTGGCGACAAGAAGTAGGCTCGAACGAGTCAACTGAACCCTTCACACAGGTTCTAGCGGCGGGGGATGCACAGCGATGTGTGTCCCCCGTTCGCTTTTTGCCTGCGCTCAGTGGGGATCAATCCAGCAGCGTACGCGTAGGCTGGCGCACAGATTGGCCCTGTTTCGGCGCCGCCGGCACGAAGGAACCAGTCCGGATTCTGAATGATTTGGGCAACGGAGAAAAAGGCACCGACACGGTGTTGACAGGCGCGCCGAGTGTCATGCATTGTCCGCCTCCGCGGTGGGGACGCCGCGCCTGATGTTTGCCCCTGCGCGGGGTAACCCCTAGATTGCCCCTCTGCGGGGCGTGCCTACTTCGCCCAGATAGCTCAGTCGGTAGAGCAGGGGATTGAAAATCCCCGTGTCGGCGGTTCGATTCCGTCTCTGGGCACCGCAGCCGCAACAACATTGAAGGCTCGGTAGCGCCACGCGCAGCCACGGTGGGACCCAGGCAGTCCCGCTGCAGTTCCTGGGACCGTAGCTCAGTTGGGAGAGCGCCGCGTTCGCAATGCGGAGGTCAGGGGTTCGATCCCCCTCGGTTCCACCAAGCGGCTTCGGCTGCACCTACATCCGGCCCAAAGGCCGTCCCCCTTTGTGAGGCCATTCGTACCGCGTGCGAATGGTCTTTCTTTCTTTTGCGCTCGGTATCAGGTGATAACGCGCCCGACCCAGCCAGGAGTGACTATGAGCCAGCTCACCTTCTCTGCCAGTGCCGATGATTTGGCCGCCGTCGACCAGTTGATTGTCATTGGCCGCAGCGCCGATCTCGCTGCAGGCTGGCCCTTCGCTGATCTTCCCGCCCATGTCGCGGATTGGGGCGCTCGCTTGGCGGCGGATGCGCGGCCGGGTCGTACCGGTGGTCCTGCGACGACCCTGCTCCCGTCCGGGGATGGCCCCAGCAAGCTGTCTGTGATCGCGCTGCACGACTCGGTGACACGCCACGTCAGTGACACACGCGCCGAAGAGATTTGGGGGCAGCTTCGTGGCTTGGCGAGCGGCTTGTCCGGTCAGGTCGGTGTCCTTGTTGCTATGGCCGATCCAGCCCACGCGCTCGGCGCTGCACTCGGTGTGGCTCGCTGCTTCCCGCTGTACAGCCGCAAGACGAAACCCAATAAATTGTCCGGCATTACGGTGGGATTGTGCCATTCCGGCGGCTGGATTACCGATACGACTGAGAGTGGCATCGCTGCGGACGCCATTCGCCTCACGCAGCGCGTCGTCGATATGCCGCCGGCAGAGCTCGACACCCAGACCTTCGAAAATGAGGCGCGTCAGGCGGTCGAGCACCTGCCCAACGTGAGCGTAACTAGTATCGTGGGCGACGACCTGCTCCAGGCAGGGCTCGGTGGTCTGCACGCTGTTGGACGCGCGGCAATGGTGGCTCCTCGCCTCGTCGTCCTCGACTACGAGCCCCCCGGAGCGACCGAGACGATCGCATTGGTGGGCAAAGGGCTGGTGTACGACACCGGCGGTCTCAGCCTGAAGATCGTTGGCGACCGCATGCTCACGATGAAATGCGACATGGGCGGCGCAGGCGCGGTCCTAGGCGCTTTCACACTGCTAGCTCAGACCAAACTTCCCAAGCGTGTCATCGCTGTGCTGGCCATGGCTGAAAACGCCATTGGGCCCGACAGCTACCGCCCCGATGACGTCCTTAAGATGCACTCTGGCAAGACCGTGGAGATCAACAACACCGACGCCGAAGGTCGCCTCGCGCTGGCCGATGCGGCGAGCTTTGTGGCACGCGGTTACGAGCCTGCGGTCATCATCGAGGCAGCGACGCTGACAGGCGCGCAGCTGATGGCTACCGGCAAGGCCCACGCAGGTATCTGCGCTACCGATGCCGACCTTGAGCAACGCGCTTTGGCCGCCGGACTCGCGACGGGCGATCACTGCCTCGCGATGCTCTGGAGCCCCGCGCACATGCGCGCCGAATTCAAAAGCAAGGTCGCTGACATGCGCAACTCTGTCGCCGATCGCATGAACGCGTCGTCGGCTGCTGCCGGATTCTTTGTCTACAGCCACATCGAAGACACCGGCTCACGCTTCTTGCACATCGACCTCGCTGGCCCGTCCTTCCGCGACAATCGCGCAACCGGCTACGGTGTTGGACTGATCACAGGTGTCGTGCGCGAGTTCTAGGCAGGTGGGAGCTATTTGTGCTCGCGCGGCAGACGTTGACCGAATCGCTCATCGGACGTAGCTGTGGAATTGCACATCACTTCGTTGAATTGCCTGTTCATTATTTCCACATGACGCTGTGCTGACGATACTGAGTCTCATAGACCGTGCGGTCCGTCCGCACGACTATGATCCTCATTATAGATGTAATGTCATACGGATAAGAGAATCGCGCACCAACAGCTTTCGTCCTGGCACGGAACCTGCTCTTGTAAGGTTCCGACATCGGCGGCCATGCCGCCTGGAGGATGAGCGATGCGACCCATGAATTGGACCCTCTCTGTAGCGCTGCTGTGTAGCGCTGCTGTTATCACAACGGCATCTCCCGCTTCCGCGCTGTCTTCGTGCGGCAAAGATAGCGACTGCAAGACAGCTGGGGACGTCTGTCACGGCGGCACTTGCCTACCGAAAACGAAACAGTGCAAAGCCGACACGGACTGCAGTAGCCACGAAGCGTGCGACATGACATGCCCGCACGGTGGGTCGGCAACCAGTACGACGGTCTCTGTTCCGCCGTCGGAGACCGGCACGGCGACGGATGGAGAGGGCCAGTCAGGTAGCGATGACTCGAAGTCTGAAGATGGCGAAGAAGCTGGCGGCAGCGGCTCCAGCGGCAGTGCTTCAAGTGGCAGTGGCTCGGCAAGCGGTTCCGGCGGCAGCGCATCGAGCGGCGACGGAGGCGGCACGAGCAGCGTGAAAGCCTGCCCCAAGGAGGTCGGCGTCTGCGTGGCATCTATCAAGAAGGTAAAAGCTGACGCACAGTGCCAGAGCTTTTGCGCGGCCGCCGCCAAATGTGGCGGGATGACCGGAGGCTCGAGCTCGAGTTCCTCGTCGGGCGGCACCGCAACGCCAAGCCCCACGCCGGCACCCGATACAGAGGGCAGCTCGGGGAGTGATGCCACCGACACCCCACCGAGCAGTGGTGCAGGCAGCGGCGCAACCCCGCCGTCGAGCGGCGGCGCCGACGATGCCAACGGCGATGACGACGGCGAACCGTCGTCCGACGGTGAGAAGAAAGACGCCGACGCTGACAAGAAGGCTCCAGACGGTGAAGCGACGGACACCAAGACCACCGTAGACACCGGCGCGTGCGAGTTCATGTGCGCTGTTATCAAGTTGGAAAAAGTCGCTGAGAGTGAGTTTCAGGCCGCGGTCAAATGCGTGACGGACAACGCGAGCAAGACCTGCAACGACATCGAAAAGACATGCGACAAGGAGTTCGACGCTGTCGATGACGCCATGAAGAAAGATGGGGACAAGCTTCAAGTTGCCCTCGCTGGTGGATTCGGTGGCAGCGAGGCATCGCTGAGCGGGACCGCTCGGAATAATGAAGACGACAAGAGCACTGGTGGCACAAACACGTCAGGAGATGGCGGGCAGCCAGCGTCTTCGGAGGCCGCTGGTAACGGCGCTGCCGCAGGCGCGGGTGGCGCGACGGGCTCGGCGGCAGCATCTGGCGGGTGCACGGCTGGATTTGCTCCGCGCAATGGCGCCACTGGCTTGATGATCGTGTTCATGCTGCTCTGTGGCGCGGTGCTCTTGCGACGCCAAGAGAGCTAGGACGAATCGCACTCGATTCGGCGCCCCGTATCAATCGACAATCACTCGCGAAAGTGGCGCCCTCTCAGGCTTGGCTTGGGAGGGCGCCCTGGTTTTTTGTGGTGCGGTGGGCATGGACCGTTTGAGTCAGCCCGCCGGGGCGCTGTCAGCCGCGCCTTCCTGCTCACCAGCGAGTTGCCCACAGGCTGCGCCGATGTCCTGGCCCTTTGACTCGCGCAAGCTAATGGATGCGCCGAAACGGCTGACTCGGTCAGCAAAGGCGCGGACGCGGTTGCGACTCGGTCGTTCGTAGGGCGCTCCAGGCCACACATTGAACGGGATCGCGTTGATATGCGCGTCGACAGCCAGCGCCATGTCGGCGAGTCGCTCCGCATCTGCGTCACTATCATTGACGCCCTTGAGCAACGCGTATTCGAACGTAATCTTGCGATGGTGACTCGGAGGAAGCGCCTCCAGGACCTCCACCATCCGACGAATCGGCACGCCGCGGTTCACCGGCATCAGGCGATCGCGCACCTCATCGGTTGTCGCCGTCAATGACCAGGCCAAATGGAGGTTTGGATGGACCGCAATCAGCCCCGGCACGCGCTTGGCCAGCCCCACGGTGGAGACCGTGATCCGGCGTGGAGAAAAGCCAAACCCTTTGGCGTCGGTCAGGATGGAAATGGCATCGACAAGCGCCGTGAAGTTATCCAGCGGCTCGCCCATGCCCATGAATACAAGGTTTTGGGGCCGTGCGGCGAGCGGACCAGAAACACCACCGGACACGCCGCCGCGCACCTTTCCCTCAGCGGCACGCATTCGGCAAGCAATAGCGACTTGTTCGACGATCTCACCGGCCGTCAGATCCCGACGGACCCGAATTCGACTCGTGGCGCAGAAGTCGCAGCCCATCTTGCAGCCAACCTGGCTCGACAGACACTGCGTCGTCCACCCGCCAGCCATGGGCATCACAACAGACTCGATGACCTGCCCATCGGCGCACGCCAGCACCAGTTTTTGTGAACCGTCGATCGCCGACACCGGGGCATGAACGACCGTCAGCTTGGGAAAAGGCAACGCCTCGGAGACCGCGGCCCGCAAACGCTTCGGCAAGTCACTCATCGCATCAAGATCTCGTTCCATCTGCACATGCAACCACCGAAACAGCTGGTCGGCGCGAAACTTCTTGAAGCCCGCTCCCACAAACGTCTCGCGAAGGACCGGCAACGGCATGCTGGCGAGATCGAGATTCGCGAACGCACTCATAGGGCTTCTCCAAACCAATTGCCACGCTCAATGGAACAGGAGCATTGCCAGCGCGTCATACCAGCGCGCGATCCTCCTGCACAAGACCACATCCGAATTCGGCTAGGCCACAGAATGTGTCTCAAATCGCAAGGTGGAGGTTGCGAAGCGCGGGCTGACACTTTACCATGTGTCTCAACTTGAAACACAGTCCGGCCAACACCCCGTCGCGGCGCGATGGCTGTTTTACCGGGCGCTTGAGACGTTGGAGAGTCGGTGTCGACGAAGCAAGAAAAAGCTGCAGTGTTGGTGGTCGAAGACGACGCAGTGTTTCTAAAAATAATCGAGGGGGCGCTTGAAGCCCTCGAATGCGGCGTGATCGCGGCAACGACGCGTCAGGAAGCGATCTCTCGCGTCAACGAAGGGCATCATGGGGTGATCTTGCTCGACGTCGAGCTCCCCGATGGTAGCGGTCTCGACATGATTCAGGAGCTCAAGCAGATCCAACCCAACAACCCGATTATCTTAATGACGGGCGACCACGCCGGTGAACGGGCCATCAGCGCAACGCTGGCCGGCGCATTCGACTTCATCACCAAAGACCAACAGTTCAACAACCGGGTCTTCATTTCGACGCGGAATGCGCTCGATTCGATGCAGAAGGAAGATCGGATTCAGAGTCTGACGCACACGAGCACTGGCCGCCGCGGCGCATCCCCGATCATCTCACGTTCTGCGGAGATGGCGGTTGTCCTGGCGGACATCGACAAACTTGGCACGTCCAAAGTCAGCGTGCTGATTCAGGGAGCGAGCGGCACCGGAAAGGAAGTCGTCGCTCACGCCATTCACGATGCCGGGCCGCGGCGGACAAGCCCATTTATCGCCGTAAACTGCGCTGGCATCCCGGATTCCCTGCTCGAAAGCGAGCTTTTGGGCTACGAAAGAGGGGCCTTCACCGGCGCCGTTGCGCGGAAGATCGGTCGATTCGAAGCGGCCCATGGCGGCACGATCTTTCTTGATGAAATCGGCGAAATGAGTCTACCGCTGCAAGCGAAGCTACTCCGAGTGGTTCAGGACGGTCGTTATGAACGGCTCGGAGGAAATCAGACGATCGAGGTCGATGTTCGAGTCCTGTCGGCTACCAACCGCGATCTGACTCAAATGGTCGAGGATGGAACCTTTCGCGAAGATCTCTACTACCGACTCGCAGTGTTCACGCTGAATCTTCCGTCGCTAGCGAAGCGAAAGGACGATGTGGAACCGCTCGTTCGCCATTTCTTGCGCAACGCTTGCCGTGACGAGGACAAGACCGAACCGCAGATTTCCAGTGAAGTGATGCACATGCTCAAGCAGCACCCGTGGCCAGGCAATGTGCGGCAGCTGCAAAACGTCATTCGCCACGCGGTTGTTGTCGGGGACGGCGAGTGGATGACCATCGGCGATCTGCCGAGCTCCTTCACCCGTGGATTGTCAGAGCTGCAGCAGCATCGCAGCCAACCAGACATGGCGTTCCTACCGGCGCTTCAGACTTCGACACCAATGCCCTCAAGGCTCGATACAGCACTGTCGTATGCTTTTCCCGACTCCCAGATTCTACCGTCGACGGACGATCTGGAAGCCGCAGCGATTCGGTTGGTCATGAAGCGGCTCGATGGCAATCGCAAACGCAGCGCTGAGGTGCTCGGGATCAGCCGTGCGACGCTCTACCGACGACTCGATGCGACGACTGCCAAAGCAAATTAGTCGCGCGAATCGAGGGCGCGCCGAACGTGCGTCGCCTGCTCCTGTGATAGTCCGCCGACGTCCATGACCAACTCCAGTAGGATCATCGACAGCTGCCGGTGGACGTCTCTGCCACCGCCAGAGAGCGCCTCAAGATGACCTGTGAGCGTCGCTGCGTCCCCACGCCCAACTGCACCGGTCAGGCCATCCGCCAAACTCGCGCCGGGCGCCAAAGACGCCGCCGTCACAGCATCGAGGGCCGTCCGGGCAAGGTGGACAAGTGCGGGTCTCGCCACGGCTGAGGGGAGCTCACACTGGGCGCACAAGCGCTCCCCAATCGCCAACAGAGCTACTAGATCATTGGCCACGACGGCTGCGGCTCCGTGATAGGCCATGCGCCGGCCCAGCGGCACGACGTGTGGCGAGCCTCCCAGGGCGGTTGCGAGCCAGTGGGCGTGTGGCAGCGCGCTGTCGTCGCCTGCGAGCGCAAAGAAGGCGCCGTCGAGCGGCGCGGTTGCAGCAGCGACCAAGTCACCTGTATTGCGAGCTGCGACCAGCGGATCAGGGATCGCCGCAAGCGGATGACAAGAACCCACAGCGGCGGCAACTGAACCTGAGCGCAGGACTTCCGGGCTAGCAGCACCACTGAGATGGAGCCAAACTTGACGGTCACTGGCGGCCCGCGAGTTTTCCCACTGAGTTGCAGCCTTCGTCAGGTCACGATCGGCAGTCGCGAAGGCGACGATGTCGGCAAGGGTCTGCGCCTGACTTGGCGTTTGAATGATGGTGAGGGTCTCCGGGAGCGTGTGGCGCTGAATTTGTGCCCGCCGGTCCGCAGAACGACAAACCAAGGTCACGTCACACGCTCCCGGGCCGGAGGAGAGGCCGAGTGCGACGGCGAGTCCCGCGCGGCCCGCCCCCACGACGGCGACCCTGGGCTGATCGGGACTACGCATCTCGCCCATCCGCGTCGGCACCGGATCGGGGCAGACCGTAGAGGCCATCGACGACTATCTGTCTTCGCACAGGGGCTGGGAGCCAGGCTGGAAGCTCGCCACCGGCCATCGCCGCACGGGCGTCTGTGGAGCTCATCTCCGGCAACAGCACGGTCTCTGCAAAGGCCGGATCGGTCGGGTGTCCCACGCGCGCCAGCACAATTGGCGGGGCCATGGCGCACACCTCGTCAAAGCGATGCCAAGCATGGCGATTGGAGAGCTGGTCACTGCCAATCACAAGCCGAAACCGCGCTTTGGGATGATGTTTTCGCAGGTGTTGCAGCAGATCGAACGTGCGCCCAGCCCCACCGAGCTGCCGCTCATCGGAACGCACTTCAACCTTGGAACCGAAGATGGAAAAGGCCGCCCGACAAAGACTGAGGCGCTGCTCCCACGAAGCTGGATTCTTCGCTAGGGGGTGTTGATTGACCGGCAAGACCCAGACGGCATCAACATCGAAAGCGCTCAAGACGTAGGCGACGGTCAGCACGTGAGAGACATGCGGCGGATCGAAACTGCCGCCATACAGCGCGATGGTGCGTGACATTACGAAAACGCGCCGGATGCCCTTGGATAGCGCAGATGGGGTCGCACACGTTCGACAAACCGGGCCTCAGCTGCGGCGAAATCCGCCGTTGCTTCGTCCAAGGAACCGCCCTGCTCCAAGGTCTCGCGGGCCAGCGACCCGCCCATAAGCAAGTCCATGGCAGAGATCTCGTCCACGAACTCATAGGCTTCCGCGCGCCACTTAAAAACCTCAGGGCACAACGTCATGGTGGCGGCGATGATGGCAAGACCGCTGCGGACAGATCGCAGCGCACCTCTGTCGGTGCACTCCAAGATGACGCCCTCACAGGTCTGCCGAGCCCACTTTTGAAAGGTCGGCTCAAAGCGAAGCGGCCGAGCATGAAGACCGCCGCCCGTCAGCTCGACAATACGCTCCGCCAATGCCCGGGCCGGAAGGTTCGGCGCCCCCATGACCTCAAACGGACGCGTCGTACCACGACCCTCGGACAGGTTCGTCGCCTCGACGAGACAGCCACCTGGGTAGAGAACTGCGGTCTCCACGGTGGGCATATTGGGCGAGGGCGGAGTCCAGGCGGGAAGCAAGCCGCCCGTATCTTGTTCGTCCATATACCGGCCAACCTGCCAGCCGTTGCACGTCACGATCTGCAACTCGACATCAAGGCCAGCCTCAGCGGCGTACAGCGCTGCGATCTCGGCGACGGTCAGTCCATGACGCTGCGGAATATCGATCCACCCAACAAACGAACGATAGCGCTCGGGCACAGCGTTGCCTTCGATCCGCTCCCCGCCCAATGGATTCGCTCTGTCGAGCACCACGACCGGCACGTTGCGCGCGGCGCACGCCTCCAGCGTCATACAGAGGGTGGCAGCGTAGGTGTAGTAGCGCGCGCCGATGTCCTGCACGTCAAAAACCAGCCGATCGACGCCATCAAGCGTCTCAGGGCGTAGCACCAGCGAGTCGGCGTCGTAGCCGTACAAGCTGCGCACCGGCAGGCCGAAGATCGGATCGCGGCCGCCATCGACGCCGATCATGTCCTGCGCGGTGGCCCAAACCCCGTGTTCCGGGCCGAAAAGCTGCACAACATCGACACCAGCTCCTCGCATCGCATCGACGATGTGAGTCCGACCGGTGGGTGTGCGAACCAGTGAGGTCGGATTGCAAACGACGGCTACGCGGTGCCCCAAAAGGGACTGCCAGCCGTCTTGGTGCAGCAGTTCAGCGCCCGCTCGATAAGGACCATGTGCCACGTTCATCAAAGCTCCTGGGCGGCTGTTGCCTGACAGCGCATCGTAGCGGGGTGAGGCGTCGGAAGGAGGGCGCTAGGAGGGCGCCTCTTCGTCTTCGGTCTCTGGGAAGCGCAGCAGCCGAAGCTCCCTTTCCCCCTCTTGCCGGTAGACCTCAATCTCTTTCACATTCGAGAGGTTAACGTACAGGGATGGCTCCGTCTCGCTCTCATTTCTAAGGGCGACGAAACCGCTGTCCACGCTATCGACAACACCGATGACGGAGGTCTCCTCGTCGTCAAATTGCACGACCCACACCTTCTGTCCGACGAGTCGCTTCATAGTCGTGGTCTCCTCACGCCTGCGGGGTTGGGCCGGCATGGTAGGACCGAGAGCCCTCGGCGACAACAACAACAGACGAATGCGCCGACTGGCTGCTGACTTTTCGCTTCAGGTCGACTGGGAGTACGCCTCTAGTGATTTGATATCACTCGATCTTCTGCCATCCGACTCTCGAATTGTTGACTTTTGCTTTGCTACATCTGCAGGATGCGCCTGGACTTAGGAGCAAACCGTGTACCGCACCCACCAGCCAATCAGCGCCGCCGCACATCCAATGGATGTTGTCGCACTGCGCTCTGGGCAGGCGTGTTGTCGCACGATGAAGGCCTGCCTCTGTTGTGATGAGGCATGTCTTGGGCCCTGGCGCCAGTAAGCTGGGTGGTCACTGACCGCCAACCCCAGCAGCACCAGGGCACTCCCATCCACTAGGCCATCAAGCGGGCCACAAACCACAGTCGTCCTGCAACTCAGCCCCCGAATCTACCGACTAGTCGGACGACTTCCCAGACACACTCGATGAACAACCCTACCCACAGACGGACTACGCACATCCCCGATGTTTCAAATGAAACATCGGTTGGTCCCAACAGCGCCGCGCAGCACTACGAGGCTCCCATGAACATCGTCACCCTACCCACCAAGTCCAGTGTCACCGAGACAACCGCTGGCGGTCTCGACCTCAACTACGTGGCGACCGATGAGGTCGACGAGTTCATCGCTCGCACCGATGCGTACAACCGCGGTGAGATGACGGCTGATGTGTACCGCGCCTACCGCCTGACCCGTGGTGTGTACGGCCAGCGCCAGGACGGCGTGCACATGATGCGGGTGAAGATCCCCGGTGGTCTGCTCGCTCCCGACCAAGCGCGGCGGCTCGCAGAGCTGCTCGACGAGTCCGAGCTCGGTTTCGGCAACATTACGACGCGGTCCAACGTACAGATTCACCATGTGGCGCCGGAGACAGTGCCGTTGTGGAAGGCGCGGCTTAACAACGCGGGCATCAGTCAGCTCGACGCGTGCGGTAACTCTGTGCGGACCGTGACCCAAGACCCTCACGCCGGTCTCGCCGCGGACGAGGTCTTCGATACGACGCCCTACATGCAGGCGATTACCCGCTTCTTCCTGGACCATCCGCGCGCCCGTCTGATGCCGCGCAAGTTCAAGATCGCGCTGTCGACATCGACGGCGGATCGCGGGCTGACCGCCATTCACGATGTGGGCTTGGTCGCGGTGAAGGGGCCGGATGACAAACCGGCATTCCGCGTGGCTATCGGCGGTGGTCTGGCTTCGATGCCGCAAAACGCCATCGTGCTCCATGACGCGTGGCCAGCCGAGGACGTACTCACCCCGCTGCTCGCCGCGATCGATATGTTCCAGGACTACGGCAACCGCAAGGTCCGCTCGAAGGCGCGGCTCAAGCACGTGCTGCGTAAGCTGAAAGCCGAGAAATTCACCACGATCTACCATACCTACCTGGAGAAGGTGGTCGCAGCGCCGCCCGCGAAAGTCATCGCCGATACGCCGCTCTGGCAGCATCGCCCATGGACGTTCGCTGTGCCCCGCGAGACCGGAATTGTGGGCTTTGAGCAGTGGGTGCGCTCCTCGGTTCGCCCGACTCGCATCCAGGGCAAGGTCTTCGTGACGGTGCGCTTGGACGATGGCGGCCGCACCACCGGCGACGACTTGCGCACGCTGGCCGATGTCACCACCAAGTTCGGCGATGGCCTGGTCGTCCTGACGGTTCACCAGAACGTGCTGCTGCGCGCGGTTCACACCGATGATTTGGTCGAGCTGTACGGCGTGCTCAATGCGGCGAATCTGGCGCGGCCCGGCGCGCTCTACGCCAGCAACGTCACGAGCTGCCCCGGTACGAGCACCTGCAACCTGGGGATCACCTCGAGCCGCAACCTCGCCAACGCACTGCAGTCCGTATTGGAAGCGCGCGAGGACAGCGATATCTCGGTCAAGATCAGCGGCTGCCACAACAGCTGCGGTCAGCATCACATCGGCACATTTGGCTACTACGGTGCGGTCAAACGCGTCGCCGGTCGCCCTGCCCCGCACTACCGTCTGATGATTGGCGGCGGCATCGACGAGAGCGGCGCTACGTTTGGGCAGCGCTACGGTCTGCTGCCCGCCCGCCGGGCGACGGAAGCGATGGCCCGCGTGCTGACATGGGCGGACGCCAACAAGCAGGACGGGGAGACCGCCGGCGATGCGATTCGTCGGTCGACCAAGTCGGATTTGAACCCGCTGCTAGGCGACTTGTTCAACCTCGGAGCGGACGAGCTGACCGAGCTGGACTACACCGATATTGGCTTGGATTCGGCGTTTGAGGTCCTCAACCGCAAGGGCGAGTGCGCGGCCTAGCCAGCGCGACGACCGCAACGAACGACGTCCCGAGGAGGACTCCATGACCCTGAACACGCCTACATCGACCCAGCCGCCCGCAGCGCCGAAAGTGCGCTCCGGCGGCGGCTTGAGTCGCCTACGCGAGCTCGAAGCGCAGAGCATCTACATCCTGCGGGAGGCCTACCGTCACTTCGACTCGTTGGCGATGCTGTGGTCCATCGGCAAGGACTCAACCGTGATGCTGTGGCTGGCGCGCAAGGCCTTTGCTGGCCAGGTGCCGATCCCTTTGGTGCACGTCGATACCAGCTACAAGATCCCGCAGATGATCGAGTACCGAGACCGGCTCGCCCGCGACTGGGGCTTGACCATGATCGTTGGTCAGAACGAGAAAGCGCTCGCTGGGGGCATGCACCCGTCGAAAGGTCGCCTGGAGTGTTGCGCCGCGCTGAAGACGGAGGCCCTACGGCGTACCCTTGACGGAACGGGCCCTCGTCTGCGGATGAATGCGGACGGCGAGTACGTGCCGGACTGGAATCCGCGGCCCTACAACGGCGTCATCGTTGGTGCCCGTGCCGATGAGGAAGGAAGTCGCAGCAAGGAGCGCACTTTCAGCCCGAGAAATGAGCAAAATGACTGGGATGTAGCTGAACAGCCGCCCGAGTTCTGGAACCAGTTCAAGACGCGTTTTGCCCCTGGCACCCACGTCCGCGTGCACCCGCTACTGGATTGGACCGAGATCGATCTGTGGGTCTACATCGCTCAGCAGCAGATTCCGATCATCGATCTCTACTACGACAAGGGCCAAGGCACCCGCTACCGCTCCCTCGGATGTGAGCCGTGCACGGGCAATATCGTCAGCAAGGCGACCACCCCCGAAGAGGTGGTGACCGAGCTGCGGATCACGAACACCCCCGAACGGGCCGGTCGGGCACAAGATGCCGCCGATCCACACGCGATGGAAAAGCTCCGTCGCGATGGCTACATGTAGGAGGAACCAGCGATGACCCCACTGTCACCAGCTTTGAAACAGGGTACCGCAGCGGCGCCTACCACCGACAATCCCAACAACCCAGGACCGAAAGCCATCGACACTTCAAGCAGCGTGCACCAAGTCGCCGAACGCGAGATCTTGCAGGTCGTGACGGTGGGCCATGTCGATCACGGCAAATCTACCCTCGTCGGCCGTCTGATGGTCGATACGGAGACCATCGCGCCAGCCAAAGTGCAGGCCGTCCGGGAGCTGTGCGAACGCCAAGGCAAGCGCTTTGAGTTTGCCTTTCTGCTGGACGCCCTCGAGGCCGAACGTGAGCAGGGCATCACCATCGACAGCGCCCGCTCGTTCTTTCAGACGGACAAGCGCGACTACATCCTGGTCGACGCTCCGGGTCACGTGGAGTTTCTGCGCAACATGGTCTCTGGTGCCGCACGCACGGAAGCCGCGCTGCTGCTGATCGATGCCCACGAAGGTGTGCAGGAGAACTCTCGTCGTCACGGCAAACTGCTGAGCCTGCTGGGCATCAAGCAGATGGTCGTCGTAGTCAACAAGCTCGATCTCATCGACTTCGAACAGGGCCGCTTTGAGGAGCTGGTGGCTGAATACGGCGAGTTCCTAAAGGAATGTGGGATTACCCCGACCCACTGGGTGCCCATGAGCGCCCGCGGCGGCGAGAACGTGGTGTTCCGGTCCGACAAGCTGGATTGGTGGAAAGGCCCGACCCTCTTGGAGGCGTTGGAGAGCCTGAAGCGCGCACCGAATCTCGATCGCGGGCCGCTGCGGATGCCTGTGCAGGACATCTACAAGTTCAACAGCAAGGGAAATGACGAGCGCATGGTCGTCGGCCGCATCGACAGTGGTCGGATGAAGATCGGCGACGAGGTCATCTTCTCTCCTAGCGGCAAGCGTTCGAAGATCAAGGCGCTGCGCCAGTTCGCTGGTCCAGATCCCATCAGCGCGGTCGCCGGCGAGAATGCGACGATCGTGCTGGAGGATGAGCTGTTCATCCCCCGTGGCGAGATCATGCACCACAAAGATGATCTGCCAGTGACGGGTCAACTGCTCAACGGCAGAATCTTCTGGCTCGGCAAGCGCTCTCTGCGCGTCGGTGGCATGTACGGCATGCGCCTTGGCACAGCTGAGCTCGAGTGTGAGGTGGTGGCGATCCCCAGCTCGACCGACGCGGCCACCTTGCAGACGAAGTTCGATCAATCCCATGTAGAGCGCAATGAAATTGCAGAGGTGCAGCTGCGCCTGACGCATCCAATTGCAGCCGATATCGACAGTGGTTGCCCGCAAACTCGGCGTTTTGTGCTGCTCGACGGCTACGACCTATGGGGTGGGGGTCAACTCCTAGATCTCGCGCCTGTGCCGCATCACGGCCGCCGCGCGGTGGACTACCTGCCCGATTTCGAGTGGCAGCCACAGCCCATCGCTGCCGGTCGCTGGCAGTCGATCTATGGTCACAAGGCGGGGCTGGTCGTCATCGCTGGTGATCGCGGTCAAGGCAAGCGTCAGCTCGCTGCGAAGGTCACCCGTGATTTGGTGGACGCAGGGATTCACACGGTGCTCCTCGACAGCCTCAACGTGCTGGGTGATGCCCCGCGCGACACGAGCCTCGACACCGCACGTGAGCAGCTGGCCAGCCAAATGCGGCGAACGCTGGCGCCGCTGCTGGGTGCAGGTCTGGTGGTGGTGCTGACGACAAACGCGCTCGGGCTCGCCGATCACGCCTTCCTCCGCAACGAGTTTGCCGAGCCGCAGCTGACGGTCTTGCTCAGTCCGGATCGAAACGCCAGACTCGTCGATGCTGACGTGCAGATCTTCGGCGCGTCTCGCGGTGAGGAGACCCTCGCCGACTTGAGTCAGCGGATTCAGACCCTGGTGAAGTAGCCGACTGGAATAGGGCTACCGATGTGGGATGTTTGTATCCCACAGCTGAGCCTTTGCCCGCCAGCCGGAGCCATGACGTTGCCCATCCATTCAACCGCGCGCGCCCTGACCCTGCTTGTGCTCCTCTCTGGGCTTTCGGCCTGTAGCGGTGCCACGCGTGTGGTTCACAAACTCGACCCGGACAAGGTCGTCCTCAAACCGACCGACAAGCAGGACGTACGCGGTACTCGGGCCACCCTTGAGGTACCTCGGGGGTTCACCCGCGCATCCGATCGCGTCTGGACGCTCAAGCAACGCAAATCCGTGGTGCTGCTCTTGAATGTGCAGCGCGTCAAATTGCCGGAGAGGGGCGCCGAGCGCTGGCTCAAACGCCGCATTCAGGTCGTTCAGCGCAGTGGCCAGGCGGGCATTACTCGCAATGAAGCCGTCGAACTCGGAGACCTCGACGCTCGCTATGTGGAGGCCATCGATCTCGTCGGTCGGCAGCGGCAGGTGGTCTATCAGGTGGTCGCTGAGGGCGAGGACGGGATGTACATCGTCTCTCTCTACGCGCCGATTTCCCTGCACAAGACCCACGGCAAACAGCTCGGCACCATCGTCCGCTCGCTGCGTATCTCACGTTGATGCCAATCCCGCACGACTAGGATGACGCTGGGTTCAGCCTAGCGAGCAGATCAGATCAATGGGCGCCGCTGCCGCCTGGCTTGGCGTTCCAGATCCGCAGGCAGAGCAGAAAGCCGATCACCGCAAAAGGCAGCAGGAACAAGGGCCAATAGCTCCAGGACTGCGACGTCAAATAGCCGAGGCTGAGCGACTGCACGCCGGTTCCCAGATACACAAACCCATCGATGACACCCACCGCTGTACCCGCGCCCTTGCGGCCACCGAAGTCCATCGTGGCGGTGCCCGATAGCAGGCCGTGGGTGCCGATGACGCACAGGCTCATCAGAAACACGATGGCGCCGAGAAAGAATGGCGACATGGGCAAGACGGGACGCACTTTGAGTTTGCGCTTGTCACCGGCCTTCTGCTTCATCATGGGGTCGGCAATCTTGATGTCCATCTCCCGGCCATCCCGGTTGATGCGCGCGGGAATCGTGCCCTGAGAGGGGCTGTCCGTGCCGGCAACGGTAGACTTGGTGGAGCAGACGCACTTCTTGGCGTCCCATTTGGAGTCGATGCACTGCGCGGGCCAGCACTTGATCGCTGCGGACGCCGTCGCCCAGCCCTCGATCTTCTTGCCACCGATCTGCAAGACCTCATCGCCTGCGACCAAACCACTGCCCTTGGGAGCGTCGCCCACAACATTGCCGGGCTCGGCCAGGGTGAAGATCATCAGGCCTGTACACACAGCTAGCGCGGCGTAGAGACCACCAGCAGCGGGGCCGCGCCGTGACTGGAAGACCAAGTCTGAGACCCAGCCGGCGACATTGCCGCCAATCACGCCGGCGATGAACAAGATGCCGCCCCAGCCGCCCTGAACGAACGGAGCGAGGAACGCCAACACCGCCAGCGAAACCAACACGACGCGACGGCGGCCAGCGGACTTTGAAGCCAGAAATCCGGACACTGCAGCGACGCAGAACATCACGCCGATCAGCCAAGCATGCGTCCATTGGCCATAGACCAAGGCGTGATTGCTCGGCAGGACCCAGACCTCTTTGGCGTAGATTGGAAACCAGTGCATGACACCGTTGCGCAAGATGCCGGTACAGAACTCGATCAAGGCGACGGTCAGAATCACGGGGTTCGTCAGAATGCGCTTGAACAGTTCGAGCGTTGGGATCGGCTCGTCTGAGGTATCGCCACTCGACGCATCACCGGTGTCGAAGTCTTTGTGGCCGGCGCCGCTTGGCTGATTCTGGAGCAAGCCCATCTCGACGAAGAACATCAGGCCAAGCAGTAGCGACGGCGCTGCGAATACGATCCACTGGCTCTTTGGACCGATGTGCGATGTGGCGAGCTTAAGTAGCCAGCCATTGACGGTGAAGGCGAGGAAGATGCCGGACGAGATCATCGTCCCGAAAATGCCGGAAAATCCACCTCGTTCGCTGACGTGGAACCAGTTGGAGTTGACCTTGACGATGCTGACCGCGCCGAAGGACTGGAAGTACATGTTGACGGCGTAAAGGATGGAAAACGTGGTCACCATGGATTCCGCGCCAGCGGTCGGATCGGCGAGTAGACCGTGTAGGTAATACGCCATTACGAGGTTGGCGATGGCGGAGCCGGCAGAGGCAAGCAAGATGCCGAGACGGCCGCCCAAACGGTCGACGAGCGGCCCATTGATCAAGAACGCAAAGGCGTAACAGAAGGTGCCCGCTGCGAAGATGATGCCGAAGTCCTCTTTCGTCATCAGGTCGCCGAGCGACGTCTTCGCGACCGTGAGGTTGTAGCGGCCCATGTACAGGAATGCGTACGTGAGCCCCATGGGGAACCAGTTGAGGAATCGACGCGTTCTAAACGCAGAAGTGTGCGCGACGGCAGCCATGGCTCGGACCTCTACAAAATGGAATCGGCAAGATAGAGAGCCCATCGCATAGCGCGTGGTCACAGGTCCTGACAAGGGGCAGATGGTGACGGGACAGAATCTGTAAGTGCCACGCCTAGCTTTCACCGACGCTCAGATCGTGGCAGCGTGCAGACATGATCGATTCGCAACACGACCGCTCCATCTTGATCGCAGGCTTGCTTGTTCCCGGCGCCGGGCAACTGCTCCGCAAGGACTATGTCTCCGCCTTGGCGCTGCTCGCCGCGACGCTATTTTTCTGGCTGGCGGCTGCGATCGAGTTGATCGTGGCGAACCAAGCTGGTTACCCCGCGCCGCTCGTGTTGATGGAGGCGCTGGCTGCATTGCAACCGCCGCTGACGGTGCTCCCGCAGTTGGTCTATGCAGTGGTCTGCGCGCTAACGATGCACGTTGGTGGCGCTTGGCTCGCGAGTCGCGCACGCTAAAATGCTGGATATTCGGGACAATTCGTTCCTCATCGCATTGTAACTCCGCGAGTCATCGGCCGTCAGAGGCCAAACCATTGATCGTGATCCAAAGCGCGCGCATAGTGCTGCACCGCAACGCCAGCGGAAGGAGACTCCTCGTTCATGCGCATTATCGACAAACCCTGGGGCCACGAAGAGATTTGGGCCGAAACCTCCCGTTATGCGGGAAAGTTTCTCATTATCCGCGCCGGGGAAGAACTCTCTCGCCAGTACCATGAGAAGAAAGAAGAGACGATCTGCGTGCTCAGTGGAAAGCTGCGCCTGGAGATCGGAGCGAGCCCCAATATCGAGATCCGCTACCTCGACCCGAATGAGTCATTCCACGTCAAACCGGGAACTGTGCATCGTTTTTGTGCCGATGAGGTGGACGTAAAGCTCGTCGAAGTGAGCACGCCAGAGCTGGACGATGTGGTTCGGCTTGAGGATCGCTACGCACGGTAAATCTAGGTGCGTCCCACACAGGTCAGATGACCTGCCGACGCGCTACACGCCTTCGTAGAAGTTCGAGTACGCGTAATCTTGTCCGACTCCATGCGGACGGGTACATTTACGCGACCGAATACGGCCACGTTGCGGCTGTTCTTCACGAGGAGCGCCGATGTCCGACGCAACACCGACGACGCTGCAGGCCCCAACGCAAGACGACATTGCGAAGCTGATCGCTCACCTGCGAGACGATCAGACCCTTGAGGTTCGCTCTGAGGTGGCCGATCGGCTGGTCGTTTTGGCCGCCCGAGAGCCCCATGAGCGCGCGAAGGGAGCCCTCCTAGAGCGGGCAGCCAATTTGGTCGGTGAGGAAGACCCCGAACGCGAGTTGCTCCTGTTGCGGGAGTCATTTCGCCATTACCCCAGGTATGGGGTGGGTGTACGCCTGTGTGAGATCGCCGCAGACGATGAATCTCTCGCCCAACTCGGTCGACTTGGCCAGCTATTCGACGCGGTCGCTGCACTCGCCCCGACGGACGAGCGACCATGGGCGCAGCTGCGTGCCGCGCGAGCCCATGTGGAGCAAGGCCACGGTCAATTGGCGCTCGCCGCCCTGAAAGCGCTCGGCGATCCGATGGATGCCATGGGGGACGAGCCCAAAGAGCTACGCGAGATTGCGGAGTCACAGGTGCAGGATCGTCACGAGATGTTGACGGCCAAGCGTATGGAAATCGCGGAAGCGACCGACGGAGAGCGCGGTACGGTCCTGCTGGAGTACGCCCAGCTATTGCTCGCCGGAGACGAACCTCTCGCCGATGCGAGCGCTGTCCTCGCCGACGCGATTGAGGCCGGCGCCGACGCTGAGGAAGCAGCCCCACTCTGGGCTGAGGTGGCGCGAGCGGTCGGGGACTGGACCATGCTCGGGCGAGCATTGGCGGCCTCTCTCGGCTGTGATCAACCCATGCATATCCGCCTTCGTACGGCGGATGAACTCGCCAATCGTCCTGGCATCGATCGCGACCAGCCCAGCGTTGCCCGCCAGGCGCTCGAGGTGTTGGCAGAAGCCCTGCCCGACGACCTGGGGGTGCGCAGTCGGCTTCTCGCCCTCTCTGCCATCGATGGCGACGAAGGTGCGGCTCACCAACTGGATCAACTGCGACTCCATACCGTCAAAGAACGGGACCGCGATGGCGAAGCGGTCGTTTGTCTGGCGCTCGCGCGGGTGTCGATCGCCGCCTCAGAGACGGCTCAGGCCGAGCGCTATATGCGCCGCGTCCGCGCGCTTGATCCCCGCAACGGCGAGGCGCTCGACTTCTTTGAGACCCAATTTCGCGACAACGGCGACACGAAACGACTGTACATGGTGCTCAGTCACCGGCTCCCCGGGGCGACCGGCTCAGGGGCTATTCGGATCGCCTCGGACATGGCCGCGCTGGCCGAAAACGACATGGACAGCCCGGAGCGCGCCATCGAGGCTTGGCAACGGGTGCGAGGCATCGATACGCGCCACACGGAAGCGGATGCAGCACTCGAAAGGCTGTATCGCCAGACGAGCCGCTGGTCTGAACTCCGCGATGTTCTCGTACGGCAAAGCGAGCGTGCCAAAGATGCTGGTGACAATGCAGCCCTGGCCGACATTCTAGCGCGCCGTGCGGCACTGCATGGGCCGGATGCGGGGTTGGCCGAGCCTGCTGTTTCTCTTGCGCTGTGGCGACGTGTCGCATCGTTGGCACCCGAACGTGACGGCATCGATGACGCGCTCGATAGTGCACTGCGGGGCGTGCGCGCGTGGCCTGAGCTGGCTGAACGCTTGGCTGGGCGGCTGAGCGACGAAGCTGCTGCGCTGCCATCGGCAAGGGCGCTGCTGGCCCTGACGACCGAACAGCATGACGATCCAGCCCTGGCGGCGAAAGCCCTCGATGCGCTCGTGCAAGGGCGGACGGCTGATGGCGACGACGACGCACTCATCGAAGCGACGGCGCGGCAACTGGGAGAAGATAAGCACCTGCTAACCGCCTTGAGCTGGCGTCGTCCCTCGGTTGATGGCGACGATGCGGTGGAGCTACTGGAAGAGGCTGGCGCACTCGCTGCATGGGCGCTGGATGATAAACCGCGCGCGATTAAGCTCTTTGAAGATCTGCGATCACTCAAACCATCCCATCCGGCAGCGCTTCGCGGGCTGAGCCGTCTATTTGCGGGCGAAGAAAAGTGGGCTGAGCAAGTCGAAGTGATTGGCCAACTGCTGAAAGCCAAACGCCTACCCGATGAAGATCGCGTGCAACTCCTCGGGGAATTGGCGACGGCCCATGCCGACGGTCTCGGGGACTTGGACGCGGCGGTTGCCGTCATCGAACAGCTGTCAAAGTTGGCGCCGGAATCTCCGGTGGTCGCCGATGTGCAACGTCGGTCGGCGGTGGCCCGCGGGGATCTCGCAGGTCTGCGGCAAGCCCTTCCCAAGGGCGCCGACGGTGCTGCGACCTACGTCGAACAGCTCGAAACCATCGCTGCTGGGCTTGAGGGAGTCCTGGCGGTAGCGCCATTGCGTGCTGCTGCTGATGCTGCGGACAAAGAACTCAACAACGCCGAGCGCGCAGTCGAACTGTGCGGCCTAGCGCTCCTCCACACCTCCGACAGCGAAGATGATGCGCTTGCGACGGCCGTGGCAAACGAGTTGCTCGCGCTCGCAAAGAAAGCCGATGACGACGCGTGGACCGAACAAGCGCTCAGCGTCCTAGCCACCCGCGGGTCCGACAAGGCAGCGACCCACCGGCTGATGGCCGCACGGGCGGAGAATCGCGACGATTGGGAAGAAGCGCGGTCAGCATGGGAATTGGCGCTCCAAGAGTCGGAGGAATCAACCGAACTCGTTAGCGACAGTGAGCGGCTATGCGATGCAGCCGAGCGCGCGGGCCAAGCATCGGGGGTCGTCGTACTGATCGCGGCGGCAGCCAAGCGGCACATGGCGGCCGCGCCAGACGATGCAAAGGCAGCCCTGGTGGCAGCCGTAGCGTGGGCGGCTGCCGACGGTGTCGACCTCGAAGAAGCACAGTCAGCGGTGGACGCAGCGCTCGACGGCGGCGAAGACGCCGACCTGTTGCACGTACGAGAGCTGGTGCTCATCGAGCGTGGCGCGTGGGCTGAGGTTGTCGAGACCCTGGAAAGGGCGGCGAGCCTTCAAACAGACGAAGAGCGGGTGGAGACCCTGCGGCGCGCCGCAGGCATCTGTGACGGTGGACTGGACGACGCAAAGACCGCCGCGCGACTGTACGCTCTGGTCGTCGAACTATCGCCCGATGACATCGAGGGCTGGACGCTGCGACTCGCCGCTTGCGAGCGCGTGGCCGATGATTCCGGGACCCTGGCGGCTCTGGACGCTTTTTTGGCGACGAGCATTGGCGACCGGCGAACGAGAGCGAGCGCAACGGTGCGCCGCATCGAACTGACCGATGGCGACGATCACGACACGGTGATTGCGCTTGCAGGCCCGGTGCTTGCAGGAATCACTGCCGATCCCCCCCTTCACGACGACGAGGAGCTGGTCCTGGCCGTGATCACCGGCCGGCTCGACATCGAGTCATGCGCTAAGGAGGCGGCGGCTATCGTCTCGCCTGCTGCGCGCACGCTGAACCGCTGGGACGACGTTCTCCGTTGCGTAGAAATTCTCAGTGCAGACGTGGAGCCGGGTAGTGCCGCGCACATCAGCAGCCTGCTCGATCAAGCCGAGCTTGCCCACGCCCATGCCGACGACGGCGCGACTGCGATCGCGAAAGCAAAGGAAGCGGTGGCGTTGGCGCCCGACGCCTTGGAGTCTTGGGCACGCGCATTGCTCATCGCGGATGCCCGCAAGAACAAGGAGCTCGACGGCGCGCTGGATCTCGCTGCTGGCCTCAATGGGGGAAACAAACGCCGCGCGTCGCTGCTGCACATCGTTGCCGGTCGCGCTGCTGACGCGGATGACACCGACCGCGCCATCGCCGCCTGGGGAGCGCTCAAAGACCACGATCCTACCACCCCCGAAGCGTACGACATGCTGGAGATGCTCTACCGAGAGGCCGCCGATCTCGACAGCATCGCCCTGCACATGACTGAACGGCTCGACGCGAAGGTCACTGATGATGATCGCGAACTTGTGTGGCTCCGGTTGGCGCAACTGCACGCAGACGAACGCCAGGAACAGGCAGAAGCCATTGACACGCTTCACCTCGCAGTCCTGGAGTTGCCAAAGTCGGAGGCCTTGTGGGCCACGCTGCTCGATACGGTACGGGGCGACAACCCGGCCACGATCAAAGCCCTGCAAGCGCGCCTAGCCACGCTGGGTGAGACAGACGACGACGCGGATACGGCTGAACTGTGCCACCGCGAGCTGGCCGACCTGCTCGATGAGGACCGCGCCGCGGAGGCAACTGCCCACTGGGCCGCTGTGCTGACCCGCTGTCCGGAGGACGAAGACGTCGCTGCCCGAGCTGCGGCCAATCTGCTGGCCCAAGCCGATCCAGGGCTACCCGCCGAGGTCCTCGAGACCGCGGCGCTGGTCAGTGACCACCTGAAGACACAGGGGCAGGACGAGCTGCTGGATGCCTTGCTCTTGGCGTGGGCCGGTGGGGTGGCGCCCGAGGCTGCGACCGCGCTGTTTGTCCGGCGGGCCGAACATGCGGCGGACGCTCAAACCGCGTTCAATCGACTTGCTGAAGGCCTGCTGGCGCTGCCGGGGAACGCTACTCTCGTCGCTGCCCTGGATGAGCTAGAGGGCGCAATTGCCCCGGATATTCGGGCAGAAGCGTGGTCTGAAGCCGCAGCTGCAGTGAGCTCAGATGCGGCGCGCGCGCCGCTGACGCTGAGATCGTTGAAGGCCCGGGTGGCAGTCGATGATCAACGGGACGCCGGGCTTGAAGCCTGGCTCGCACTCTGGCGTTCGGCGCCAGCGTCCGGCGACTTCGACGGTCTCGTTGCTGCACTGGGTGCGGCGGGCCGCCAAGAGGAGGCTCGCGCGCTGCAGTTGGAGCGACTCGACGACGCGCCTGATGGCGTGGATGTGCGCACCGAGCGGGTCAAACTGGCTGAGACGTTCGCAGCATCGGGTAATTCGGCGGCAGCGAGTGCCCAGTGGCAGCAGCTGGTATTGGCCGATCCAACCGATGCGGAGGCGGTCGCAACTCTGCGCAAACTCGCGTCAACAGACCCTGAGCGAGCCGATACGCACGAATGGCTAGCCGCGATCGCCAACGGCATCGAGGACGCGTCGACACGTGCGACCTACCTGCAAGAGTTGGCAGAACACGCACTTGAGCGAGAAGCTTGGACGCAAGCGGCTGATGTGCTCGACACGGTATTGGCGGAGGCCCCGGCCAACGCGGACGCTTTCGCGCTGCGCGACTTGGCCCTCGGTAGCATGGCCCCGGATCAAGCCGGTCCACGTCTGGCCACCCACCTCACCGAAGCGATTCAAAGGGCCGGCGATGAGCCTGAGCGCCGTATGATTCGATTGCGTTTGGCCGACCACGAGGCGTCCCATGGCGCCGGTGCCGAAGCTGCGTTGGCTGTGGTCCACGCTGCTTTCTTGGAAGCCCCCAACGACGAGCGCGCTGACCTACTGACGCTGGCCGTGCACATGGGCGAAGGCGCGGATGCCCCGTCAGCACTACTCGAATTGCTGCGTGAGGGCAGCGGAAGTGATGACAAAGCACTCGCAAGCCAGGCACTCCGAGCCATGGCAGTCACAGAGACCGACGCAGACGACGGAGCGACAGCGGCATTGAAAGCGATCGCGATCGCCGAACAAGACGGTGACGACGCCATGCTGCAGCACGTCTGGGACGCAGGTGCCCGAAGTCCCGCGCTCGTCGACGCACTGCTCGCTCGTGCCAAGGACGACGAATCCCGCGTTCGCGTGGCCCGGTTGGCGACCGAAGCCTGCGGTGCCGCCACGAAAGACAAGTGGCTAAAAACCTGGATTTCCGCCGCGCCAGACGATCTTGCACCACTGGCGGCTCGTTTTGCGCTCAAACCGAGCGACGCCAAGCGCTGGAAAGCATTGAGTGCCCATGCCAGCGCACCGGAGCTCATCCTGGACGCGCTGCTGGGCTCTCTGGAGTTGGCGAGCACACCGGCTTCACAGGCTGCGGTATTGACCCATGCGGCGGAGTTGGCCGCGGCATCAAACGAGCATGAAACAGCGGCTGCCTACGCTGGTATGGCCCTGGAGCACGGCGCCAACGAGCAGCTTCAAGACCTGCGCCGCGGCTGGCTGATGAAGGCGGAAGCCTACGACGAACTGGCAGAACTCCTCGAGTCCGAGGCCGAATCTACAGACGACGCGGACACCAAAATTGCCCGCCTAGACCAAGCAGCGGACTTGTGGCTCAACCGCCTGGACGACGCCGGTCGCGCGTCCAAGCTGCTGGCGCTCATGCAGGAACTGTCGCCTGACAATCCGGCGCTGGCGGTACGTAAAATAGCGGTGCAGCGTGCGGCTGGTGACGCGGACTGGGCTGCGGCTGCGATCGCAGCTGTAGGCAAGAAGACCACAACCAATGGACTGGCTCTCGCCATCGCGGCCCACCTGCAGAACGGCGACATCGATTCAGCTTTCACGCTGAGCGAGCGCGTCGCTGCGGACGGCTCATTGCGTGCGCTCGGCGATACGCTCGACGAGTTGGGCGAGCAGGCCGACCTGCTGTCTGCCGAGCAAGCTCGCAAGGTGCTGAGTTGGCAGCTAGGTGAACTGGACGCCGCGACAGCCCCACAGCGATGGGCGTCGCTGAAACTGCGTTGGCTGACCCAAAGCGACGACGTCGCCGATCAGCTGCAAGCTTTGGACGACTTGGTCGAACACGCCATGGGGCCGCTGGACGATCCGTCCCTCGCGCTGGATTGGATTGTGCGCGCCTTGTTGCTCGACCCAACAGCACGCGATCGGGCAACTTTGACGTTGGCCCTCGCTGAGACGCCTGACCAGCAAGAGATGGCCTTCGACGCGGTTCGCGAATCACTCACCACAGCGGGAGGCGATCAGGACGCGGATCTTGCGGTCTTTGCAGCACTGCTCGATGTGGACGTGCCGGGCACGGCGACCGCCGAGCTCCTGGTGACGCGCGGTCGTGCCGATTCCGCATTTGCGACGGCGGCGCTCAACTCCTTTGCCGATCAACTGACCGAACGCCAACTTCATGCCGCGCTGATTGGGTTGCGGCGTGCTGCGTTGGCGGGTACCTCCGGCCACCACCGGGTGAGCGGACTGATCGATCTGGCCGACGGTGTGGCACAGCAAGGCGATGTAGACGGCGCCATCCACGCGTTGCTCGACGGTTGCCCAGACGTGCGCGATCCCGAAGCCCTGATCGAACGAGCCCAAGCTCTCGCTGAGTCCGCGAACAACCCCGCCGCCTTCGTGGATGCCGTGGAGATGGGCCTTGGAGGCCGTCTGTCCGAAAAACCGGCTGTTGAGCAGCAGCTGATCTCCGCAGCGGCAGGCTGCGCGGCTGGTGAACTCGACGATGCGGCCAGGGGTGCAGACCTTTACAACCGCTTGTGGGAACGCGACCCGGATGACATCGACGCCAGAGATGCGGTGCTGGCTTTCCGACGCGCAGCTGGCGACACGGACAGGCTAGCCGATGACCTGGATCGGGCGATCCTCGATGGCGGAGATGGCACCCTGGAGTTGCGAACGGAGTTGGCTGGACTACTGCTCGATCAAGGCGACCGCGCGGACGAAGCCCTGCGTCATCTCAAGGCGGTTTTGCGCAAAGACGCCGCAGATTCGGACGCAACGGCCGTACTTGAGCGTCTCGCTGACCATCGCAAGCATGGTGTTCCTGCACTCACACAGCTCGAAACCGCCTACCGAGCGCAAGGTGATTTCGACCAGGTGGCCACCTCTCTTCAGCGGCACATCGCGCGACTGGGGTCGGATACGGCGGCACACCGGCAACTGGAGTCGCTGGCCGAGGTGCTCGAAAGCCAATTGGCGGCTCCGGGTCGCGCCGCGCAGGTCTACGCACGGCTGGTCCTCATCAAGGCAACCACGGCGAGAGTGCGCAAGCTGCTCAAATTTGCGCCGGAGGCCGACCACACGCCGCAATTGGGTAGCGCCCTGGAGGCGACCCTAGGCACCAAGCTGTCGGATAAGGATCGCGCGACGGTGATGGGGCTGCTGTTGCGCGGCGCGGACACCGGCGAAGATGCCTCTGAGACGGAGACTCGCCTGCGCCAACTCATCGCCCTCCAACCCGACAACGAGCAGGCCTGGGACCAGTTGGATGAGCTGCTGGAAACGGATAATCGTTGGCCCGATTTGGTCGCGACACTGAAGCAGCGGGTCGAATTGACCTCGTCACCGGAGATGAAGTTTGCCCTGCAAAATCGGCTGGCCGGTATGGCGAGAGCGAGCGGCCTCATCGAGGAAGCTGTCGCGGCCTACGAAGCACTGAGTGAGCTCGATCCAACCAGCCCCGACGCCTTGGAAGCGTTGGTAGAGCTGTTGGCGGAGGGCGACACGCAGGCCTACTGCGATGCGCTCGCACGTTGGGCTGAACGACTGCCGAAGAACAGTGCACCCCGTTGCGCTGCATTGCTCCGGGCGGCTCGCCTGTGTGCCAATGAGCTCGCCAATCCGGCGCGGGCGACGGAGCTCTATCAGAGCGCGTTCGATACCTTGCCATCGGACGATGAGTCATTCCGCTTCTTGGAGCGGCAGGCCAACGGCGATCCGCAGACATTGCTGCGCATCTACCGCCGCCGTGCAGAGGGTGTCGAAGGAGGTCCAGCGCGAACGATCGTTCTCCGGCGACTGGCTGCGGTGAGCGTGGAGTTGGGCAAACATGATGAAGCCCGCGCTGCGCTGGCAAAGGCGGCTGAGAACGACCCGAATAACGAAGCGCTGCAGCGCGAAATGATCGAGGTGTGCGAGGATGCCGGTGACATTGCTGGCTTTCAGCGAGCAGCTGCGCGCAGGCTTGAGGGCGATATTCCGAGAGTCGAGCGCGTGATGCTGACGCGAAAACTGGCACACAATGCCGTAGAGCAGAACGAGGATGCCGATCGTTGGCTCACGGCCTTGGAGGCCCTGTCTCCGACCGATCCAGACCTCGTGACGTGGCGTGCCATGGTGCAAGCCCGCAGTGAGGACCCGGAGACGGCCGCCAAGGGCATTGAGCGTGTCCTTGCCCAGTCCATTGATGCGAAACAGCGGGTTGCGCTGCTCTGGCGGCTGGCCGATCTGTACACGGGCGCGCTCGATCGCCCAATGCAGGTGCTCAATGCTTTGCAGCGGTTGCTCAAGGTCGAGCCGGGCCACTGGGATGCGAACGAAAAGCTATGCACGCTCTACGCAGCCCGGGGTAGTCAGGAGGCGCTGGCCGAGAGTTTGCGCCACTGGGCCGATGCCATTGAACCAACTGACATCAGTCGCGCGGTTGTGCTGGCGCAGCTCGGCGGTGCGTATCTGCAGCTCAATCAGGGTGAAGACGCGCGAAAGGCACTCGAAGAAGCGTATGCGCTCGACGCCAAAAACATCGAGATCAATCAGCCACTGGCGATGGTCTGGACGACAGCGGGCAAGTTTGAAGAAGCCGCCGACCTGCAAGCCTGGGTTGTGGAGCAGCTCCACCGTACCCGTCAGCGCGAACGGCTGCCTGCGGCGGCGGCGCGCGCTGGGATGCTGTGTGAGCGGATCGGCCGGAACGAAGAGGCACGCAAGCATTATCGAACCGCTCTCAAGGGCACGAAGGGCGACATCGACGCGACCCTAGGCCTTGGACGTGTGAGTGCGGCCCTGGGCGATGATACGCGGGCGCTGGCAGAGTTTGAGCGGGTCGCTGCGATGGGGTCTCAGCGCGCATCTGCGGCCAACCGTTCCGAGGCGCTGCTCAATATCGGTCTGCTGCACAAGAAAAGCGGGCGCCGAACTCAGGCGCGCAATGCCCTGAACCGCGCGCTGGAGCTCAAGCCCGACTTGCGAGAAGCAGTGGCGGCGCTCGCGGACCTGTAGTCGCCGAGTTGCCCGATCTGCCGAAATACGCCCTCGCCCTGGAAGTTCCATTCCAGACGTGGCTAGGTGGCGCCGTCGGATCCACCATCCGTGCCTAGATCGCCCCCAAGCGCGCGCCCAGCTCGCCCCCAGGAGACTTCAATGAACGGACGCAAGCGCGCCGCCATCATCGGCGCTACCGGCTATGGCGGAGCGGAGCTCCTGCGGCTTCTGCTCGCCCACCCCCACATCGAGATCACGCGTATCGCTGCCAAGAGCGAGATCGGTGTGCGTATCGATCAGCTCAACCCTGCGCTCAGAGGGTTTACCGACCTGATCGTCGAGGACGCGCCGCCGGCCGACATCGCTAAGGACGCGGACGTTGTCTTCCTCGCCCTGCCCCACCGCGTCAGCGCGCTCATCGGCGCCGAATACGTGGCGCTGGGCGTTAAAGTGGTCGACCTCAGCGGCGACTGGCGACTGCTCGATGCAGAGCTCTACTCTCGCTACTACGGCGTGAGCCATCCCTTCCCTGAGCGGCTCGGCTCCTTCGTCTATGGCATGCCCGAGATGAATCGCGAGGCCATCGCCTCGGCCGACCACGTGGCGAGTCCTGGGTGCTTTGCGACCGCGACCACCCTCGCGCTACTGCCTTTTGCACGCGCCGGGTTGTTGAACGGTCGCGTCCATGTCAGCGCGATGACCGGCTCGTCCGGCTCCGGGGTGCGCGCCTCAGCGGGAACCCATCACCCGGTTCGCGCGGTCAACCTGAAGCCCTACAAACCCCTAGTCCACCAACACACGCCGGAGATTGAACAGAGCCTGCATCTCTCCGGGGCACCGAACCTGACGATCGACTTTGTACCTGTGTCCGCACCGCTGTCCCGCGGGATTTTGACCACTTGCTTCTTCGAGGTGCCGGCAGCGGTCGAGCCGTCAGCTATTGTTGCGGCGCTCGACGACTGCTATGGCGACGAATCGCTCATTCGCATCATCAAGACGGGCTTGCCGCAGGTCGCCAGTATCAAGGGCTCCATCTACTGCGATGTGGCTGTGTCCGTCGGCGAGACGGTGGTCGATGGTCGCAGGACGGTCGTCGCCCATTCAGCCTTGGACAATCTGGTGAAAGGCGGTGCGGGGCAGGCGGTCCAGGCGATGAACCTCATGCTCGGCTTCCCTGAGGGCTGCGGCATCTCAGCGCAACCGTTGTGGCCATGAAACGCCGAAATGTCCTCGTAAAGATAGGCGGCGCGACCCTGATACAGCCAGCGGATCGCGCGCTCATCGCCCGGGATCTCAAGGCGGTCGCAGCCCAGGGGCATAACCTATGTGTCGTCCATGGTGGCGGTCCGCAGGCGACGGCGCTCGCGCGCCAACTGGGTCATGAGCCCACGTTTCGTGGTGGCCGGCGGGTCACGGATGCGGCGATGCTGGACATCGTCAAGATGGCGCTCGTCGGCGAAGCGGGAACCAACTTGCTGGCTGCGTGCCTAGGCGAAGGCGTGCAGGCGGTCGGTCTCTCCGCGTCGTCGGGTCGTTGGGTCACGGCAAAGCGCCGACCTCCGCGCCTCGTTGCTGGGGAGTCCGAGGCGGTCGACTTCGGCTACGTCGCAGATGTCGAAAGCGTTCATCCCAAGCTACTGCAGACTCTCTGGGCAGGCGATTTTGTGCCGGTGCTGTCATCTGTTGTCATCGACGATGCCGGGCAACCGCTCAACCTGAATGCGGACACGCTGGTGCGCAGCCTGTGTGAGGCGATGCCCTTTGACGATGTCTTCTTCGTGGCGGACGTGCCGGGTGTCTTCGAGGACCTCGCTCGCCCTGAGAGCCACATCCCGAGCCTGCGTACGGATCAAGTTCCGGAGCTCATCGAGGCGGGAGTCGTGCAGGGCGGCATGATCGCCAAGTTGACGGAAATGACGAGAATCGTGGGTGCCGGCGTGGCTTCCGTCTGGATTGTGGGGCTGCACGAAGACGCGCCAGTCTCCTCGGCACTCAGTGGTCAAGCAGGTCTACGTACCCAGTTGAGCGCGTAGCTGTCGGCTTGATCCTGATCGGTGCGGTGTTGCCCCAAGACAGCCAGACGCGGTACACCAGCCCTTCCACGGACGGGGTGAGTGCCCCTGTTGGAGGCCCCTTGTTCCGCCGCCGCACAGTTCGATTCGCGTCCCTGCTGACCCTCATCTTGGTCAGCACTGCGGCTGCGTCAGCATTCGGCTACACGGTCGATCGCAAGCTCGGCATTGGCTTTGAACAAACTCTCACCGCGTTGCCCGAGGCGTCTGGCCTCGACGCATCGACACCGGACATCGCCGCATCCGGCCTCGTCGTGCAGTACTGGAACCGTCACGTAGGACTGGAGGCCATTGTGGGCGGTCGCGCGCTCCTCGTGAGAGACGCCCCGATCGGCTGGGCCGGATTCTTAACCCTTGGCGCCCACTACAACGTCTTTCGCGCCCCGATGGTCAATCTCTCAGTCGGCCTTCGAGTGACGGCTGGTCTGTCTCGCCCCGTGAATGTCCAGACCAATGCGACTCAGCCCATGCGTGTTGGCTTTTCGAGTGAAATTCCGCTTCGCGCGATGTTCTTCTTGAGCGATCACTTCGCTTTGACGGGCTCCGTTGGACCTGTTGTCACGTTCGGCAGCTCCGCCGGCAACCCACTCACCGGCGCAGCTGATACCACCACCTTCTCCCTGTTTCGGGGCGGGTTTTCGGGCGGGCTCGGCTTCGTCGTCTTCTTCCGCTAGTTCACTGCGGGCCGAATCCCGCACGTTCGGAGTCCACAGATGCTGCGTATCGCATTGCTTCCCGGGGACGGGATCGGCCCAGAGGTCATCGAGGAGGCCAAGAACGTCCTCGCCGCCGCCGCAGACCGTTTCTCCATCCAATGGCAGAGCGAAACGCTGGATCTAGGCGCTGACCGCTACCTTCGCACCGGCGACACCCTGCCCCAAGCTGACTTCGATCATCTGCGCGACGACTTTGACGCGATTGTTGTCGGCGCTTTTGGCGATCCCCGCGTGCCGACCAATATCCACGCCAAGGACATTCTGCTCGGGCTGCGGCAACGCCTCGATCTGTACGTCAACCTGCGCCCAGTTCGGCTGCTGGACACCCGGTTTTGCCCCCTAAAGGACCGCGGACCTGCAGACATCGACATGGCGATCGTGCGGGAAAACACCGAGAGCGTTTACACCGGCATTGGTGGTCATCTGCGCAAAGACACGCCGCACGAGGTCGCTCAGAGCATCATGATCAGCACCCGTATGGCGTGCGACCGGCTACTGCACTACGCCTTCCAGTTGGCCGGGCAACGGCGCAAGATCGTCACGCTCTGTGACAAGGCCAACGCCATCCCTCACGCCCATGGCCTGTGGCGGCGTTCCCTCGCCGCGGTCGCTCCCCAGTACCCGGATATCGAGGCCCGCACCCTGTACTCCGACGTGGCGGCGATGCGCATGGTCACCCATCCTCAAGAGTTTGACGTGGTCGTCGGCGACAACCTCATGGGCGACATGCTGAGCGATCTGGCCGCCGCGTTGGTCGGTGGTTTGGGGCTGGCCCCGTCGGCGAGTTTGCATCCCGGATCGGCCGCCCTCTACGAGCCCGTTCACGGCTCAGCGCCCGATATTGTGGGCACTGGCAAGGCAAACCCGCTCGCCGCCATCATGAGCGTTGCCATGTTGCTGCGCGATTTCGGTCACACGGCCGCTGCCAATGCCGTGGATGCTGCCTGTGAAAACGCTGTAATGAGCGGCTCCACGACACCTGATCTTGGCGGCAACCTTGCCACGGCGGAGGTCGGTGCCTACATTTGCGCGCAGGTGGCCGCGGCCTAGAGAGTTGACCAACAGTTAGCGCGAGTGGGCTTCGGAGTGTCGGCTTGTCAGATGC
>JAGSHB010000162.1 GCA_023954815.1 Myxococcales bacterium
AGATCACCTCGTTTTGCATGCTGATGAACACACCGAGGGACTTCATCGCCGCCATGTTGAAGAACACGTACATCATGAGCGCACCGTGGGTTGGCCGCGGCAGCTCCTTGAGCGGGCTCAGGATGGGGAAATAAAAGATGACAGCGGTGCTCATGAAGAGCAGGTGCTCGACGATGTGCCACTCGTGGGCTTCCAGCGCGAGGTTGTACATCGCCGGGAAGTGCCACAGCCACGTGACGCCGTTGAAGATGAAAAACGCCTGGGTCGGCCGGGTCAGCCAGTGGGCGATGGCGCGAACGAACCTGTGCTTGATCAGCGGACGAATCAGCCAAGCGGGCATGCTGTAGACGAACATGGCCGCCCAGACCAGCTGCAGCATCAAGTGCTGGATCATGTGGGCGGAAAACAGCAGCTCGTCGCTGAGGTGGTGCAACGGCCCATCGAGCGTGAACCAGAGCAGCACCATAGAGCTGTAAAACAGCCACGCCTTGCGCTTGTCGATCTCGTCGGCCCAGCCATAGCGCTGCCGCCAGCGGGTGATGCCGAGGGTGTACAGCACCGTCATGATACCGATGCCGATGACGATGGACGGGTGGAAATCCCAGAACAGCCAGTCGGCGCTGGTGGCGACAAAGTAGTCGGCCTGGCGCTTGAGGGTGGGGAGTCCAGAAGGATGGGCAAACGCCACTGCTGGTGCGAGCAGGGTCAGCAGCGTCAGTGGTGCGGTTAGGAGGCTGGTCAGCGTCCATGTGACGCGCTGCAGTTGGCTCTTCGAGGGGATCATGCGCCGCTCCGATTCGGTCGCGGGCGTCCGTCTAATTCGGGCGTCCGTGCTACTTGGCAGCGACCTTGTCGCCTTCGCACTTCTTGCCCTTCGCGACGTTCGTGCCGCGCATCTTGCGAACGTACAAGGCGACCTGATCGATCTCCTCTTCGCTCAACTGCGCCTTGAACGCGATCATCGCCTTGCCCTTGACACCGTTGGTGACGGTGTTGACCAGGCTGTAGACGTCGCCGCCGTGCAAGTAGCAATCGTCGGTCATGTTCGGGCCGAGACCCGGGAGACCGCCGCCGTCCTTACGGTGACAAGAAGCGCAGTTGGCGCCCCAGACCTTCTCGCCAGCCGTGAAGTCCTTGGTCGATGCGAACATCGCGGCGTACTTCTCTTTGGTGAGATGCGGCATCTTGTTGTCGCGCGCTGCGATGGCGGCCGGCGAGTAGTCACCCGTGCCCATGCGCTCGTCTTTGCTCTTTTGTACCGCTAGGCGGACCTCACCTGCACCGAACGGCGCGAAGTGGGGCATGACCAGCAGACCCAGCACGTAGATCATCGCCATCGCCATAAACAGCGGCGCGATGAACACAACACGGAAGACGGTCTTGTCGTCCTTGAGGTGCATGAAGGTGCCGACGACGACTGCGAACTTGTAGACCGCCATGATGACCAGCAAGGGCACAAAGGCGAACTTCAGCGCTTCGACGAAGAGCAGGCCAATCTCAGCTGCGGTGACCACCGTGAGGATGGTCGCAGTCTTGATGTAGAGACCCTTATGGGAGTGGTACGACTTGGGGTCGTGAAGGATGCCGCTCATTTCGCGAACTCCAGCAGGTACACAAAGGTGAAGATGATGATCCAGACGATATCGACAAAGTGCCAGTATAGTCCGGCTGACTCGACCATGACGGCCTTCTCAGCGGGAATGTTGCCCTTGTGAGCCAGGATGCCGACCATGATGAGCCAGATGACACCCACAGAGACGTGAGCGCCGTGAAAGCCGGTCATGACGTAGAACGTCGACCCGAATAGGGAGGTCTGCAGCGTCAGGCCGAGGTGCACAAAGTGCCAGAACTCATAGACCTGGAAGCCGACGAAGATCGCGCCTAAGAATGCGGTGATGAACAGCCAGTTGCGTGACTTCGTCATCGTGCCGCTCTTTGCAGAGTCGACCGCCATGGCCATCGTGAACGAGCTCATCAGGAGGATGAACGTCGAGATGGAGGTGATCCCGATGCTGAACACCTCGCCCGGGAGCGGACCGGTGATGCTCTTGTCGAGGTAGAAGAAGTACGTCGCGATGAGCGACCCGAAGAACATGCACTCAGAACCCAGGAAGGTCCAAATCGCCAACTTGACGTTGGGGACCTTCATGTAGTTGTTCTCGACGAGGTCCTCGTGACCGTGATCGTCGTCGTGCATGGCTTCAGCAGCGTGTGCAGACATGGTGATTGTCTCCCTCTCTACTGACCGCCGGTAGTGTTACCGACGTGGAGTGTGGACCGGAGTCCTTCGTTAGGTTTGGGCGATTTGCCCAGAAAAGCTCTTTGCCCAGAAAACCAGGCGCTCAGTTGCCCAAGCGACTGTGATACGTGCGACTAGACCGGCTCAGAGACCCAGGCGTAGACCGACCCGACAACACCGACAGCGGCGACAGCCGAGATGGCCCAGAGCCAGTTGCCCGGATTGAAGGTGTTGAGCAGCAGGCCGACGACCAGCAGCGTCACGAAGCACGAGCTAATCATGGGTTTCCACGAGTAGGACGGCATGTGGAAAGCCTCGGCCTTTTCCGGCGCGATGATCTCCATACCTTCGGTGTACTTGTGGTCCCAGACCGGGCGCTCGGAGAGAACGATCGGCGTGAAGTCGAAGTTCTGCATCTTGGGCGGCGAATCGGTGAGCCACTCAAGTGTCGCTGCGTCCCATGGGTCACGGCCAGCAATCTCCCCCTTCTTGTAGGAGACGATGACGTTGTAGACGTAGATCAGCGTGGCGATGGTCATGACGACCACACCGACGGTGCCGAGCATGTTGTAGAAGTCCCACTGCGCGTCTGCCGGGTAGGTGTAGATACGACGCGGCATGCCCTGGTTACCCAGGATGTGCTGCGGGAAGAACGTGATGTTCATACCAGCGACGAAGAGCCAGAAGTGCAGCTTGCCGAGGGTGTCGTTCATCATGCGACCGGTCACTTTCGGGAAGTAGAAGTAGCTACCCGCGAACAGACCCATCAGCGCGCCACCGACGAGCACGTAGTGGAAGTGAGCGACGACGAAGTACGAGTCGTGCTGCTGTAGATCCAACGGCGCCGCGGCATGCATGAGGCCCGAGAGGCCGCCCATGGTGAAGATCGGGATGAACGCGACCGCGAACAGCATCGGCGTCGGGAATGTCAGCTTGCCGCCCCAGAGGGTGCCCAGCCAGTTGAAGATCTTAACGCCGGTTGGGATGGCGATGATGGCCGTGGTGGCAGCGAAAGCGGCGTCAGCGACGGGGCCCATGCCGGTGGTGAACATGTGGTGAGCCCACACGCCGAAGCCGACGAAGCCGATGAAGATGCCGGAGAAGATGACGGCGGTCTGACCGAAGAGCGGACGGCGCGAGAAGACCGGGAGGATCTCCGAGACGATGCCCATGGCCGGCAGGATCAGGACGTACACCTCTGGGTGACCGAAGAGCCAGAACAAGTGCTGCCACAGGTGGGGGTCGCCGCCCATGGAGACGTTGTAGAAGTTGCTGCCGAACATGCGGTCAAAGCCGAGCAGGATCAGGCCGACGGTGACCGGCGGGAAGGACAGGGCGAGCAAGAACTGAATCACCAGCATCATCCAGCCAATGACCGGAACGCGTAGCAGCGTCATGCCGGGAGCGCGCATGTTCAAGATGGTGACGATGAAGTTGACGGATGCAGCCATCGACGATGCGGACAACAAGGCCAAGCCAGCCCACCAGAAATCGATGCCGCTGCCGCCGTATTGAGCGCCGGTGAGCGGAGCGTAGCCCGTCCAACCGGCTGCCGGGGCGCCGCCGAAGACGAAGCTGGCGTTGATGACCAGCGCGCCGGCCAAGAACGTCCAGTACGACCAAGCGTTGAGCCGTGGGAACGCAACGTCCCGTGCACCGATAACCAACGGCACCAGGAAGTTCGCGAATCCAGCCGTCATGGGCATGATCGCGAGGAAGACCATGGTCGTCGCGTGCATGGTGACCATGCCGTTGAACGTCTCGCCGCCCATGAAATCGTTGTCCGGAACGGCCAACTGGATGCGGAAGAGTAGCGCCTCTAATCCGCCACAGAGCAGAAAGAAGGTGCCGGCCAGCCAGTACAGGACGCCGATCTTTTTGTGATCGACGGTCGTCAGCCAGTCGACGAGGCCGGTCTTGCCAGGCCGCTCGAAGTGCATATGCGGCTCAGGGGCCTGCAGTACCTCGATGTCATGAAGCTTCGCGGACATGAGTGGTTCCCGATGAAGTGAGTAGAGGTGCCGGGCAGTTGCCCGAGGACGTCAGTGTTTGTGTCTACTTGAGTGAGAAGAGGTACTCGGCGACCGCCTTGGAATCCGCATCGCTGAGATTCAGGTTGGTCATCAGAGCAGCCTCTTTGACGGCCTGCGGGTTCTTCACCCACTTGGCCAAGTTCTCGACGTTGTTCGTCAGCGCGAGGGCCGCGATGGTGGTCCGCGAGCCGACGTGCGTCAGGTCAGGGCCGGTCGTGCGCGAGCGCTGGGTCAGCTCTTTGACGCCACGGATGGTGTGGCAGGAGGCGCAACCCTTGGTCTCAAAGACCTTCTTGCCGGCCTTCTGGAGGGCGGTCTGCGGCGCTGCAGCGACGGTTTTCTGGGATTTGACCCAGTTGTCGTAGCTGTCGGGGCCCTTCACTGGGTGGACCATCATCTTGATGCCCATGCGGGCGTGGCTGGCACCGCAGAGCTCGGCGCACTGGCCGATGAACTCGCCAGCCTGGGTGGCCTTGAAGTACAGCGGGTACGAGCGGCCGGGGGTCGCGTCGCGCTTGCCGCTAATACGTGGAACCCAGAAGGCGTGGATGACGTCGGCGGAGGTCAGGTGCAATGCGACCTGCGTGCCCTCTTCGACGTGCATTTCGTTGGCGGTTGAGATCTTCTCGTTCCGATAATCGAACTCCCACCACCACTGCTTACCGGTGACGTCGATCTCGATGACCTTCTGCTCTTCGGCTGGCTTCTCGGAGAGTTTGAACACACCACCGATGGTGATAACGCCGAGGATAACCACGATGATCGTCGGGATGACCGTCCAGATGACCTCGAGCTTCATGTTGCCATGGCTCTGCGGTGGGAGCGTGTCGTCGCCGTCCTTCTTGGAGAACTTGACGATGGCGACTACGAGCGCGCTCACGACAATGGCGAAAATCACCGAATCGAGGATGAGGTACAGCCAGTAGAACCACGCGCTGACTTCCGCGCCGTCGCCGGCCGGGTTCAGGGTGTCGCGTGGGTGACCGTCGCCGCCGCATGCGGAGAGCAGCAATGCGAGCGCCATTGGAGCAAGCAAGGCCAGATTACGCGGGCTGGCGGCAGTTTTCAGCCATCCGCTCAGCTTGTTGGTGAAGTTGCGAAACATGGGGTTTGAGCCTCGGTGGTTTCGGTTCAACAGGTCGCTAACCGGCGTATCAGTCGTGGGGCGCAAGGCGCCGTTTTGAAGGATGAGCCTGGGTTAGAACAACAGGTCCACGGTCATGGCCGTGAAAAGGAGATGTAGGTAGATGAGCGAGCCAAACATGACTGTGCGGGCCGCTTTGTTCGTCTTCTTGCGCTCGAGTTGCCAGCAGGTCCAGATGAACCATGCGTTAATGGCGAGCGCCACGCCGCCGTACCCCATGCTGAGGTGGCCCGTCAAGACCGGAAGCAACGATGGGGGCGCCATCGTGAGGGCGTAGAGCGTGATTCTGCGGCGGGTGTGCTCATCACCGTGGGTGATCGGCAGCATGGGGAAGCCCGCAGCGGCGTAGTCGTCCTTGCGGAACAGCGAAATCGCCCAGAAATGCGGTGGTGTCCACAGAAAGACGATGGCGAAGAGCGTAAAGCTCATGAGTCCGATCTGACCGGTGAGCGCCGCGTCGACGATCATGGGCGGCGCAGCGCCAGCGGCTCCTCCGATGACGATGTTCAGTGGTGTGCGCGGCTTGAGCCAGATCGTGTAGACAAAGACGTAAAAGGCGATGGTCAGGGCACCGGCGAGCACGCCCTGCCACTGGCCACAGGCGCCGATGATGGCGAGACCGACGAAGGTCAACAGCCAAGCGTAGGCCAGGGCGTGATTCGGTGCGATCAGACCGGAGGGCAACGGGCGCGTACGGGTGCGGACCATGTTCTTGTCGGACTCGCGCTCGATCCAGGCGTTGAATACGGAGGAGGCGCCTGCGATGGCGGCGATGCCGGCCAGCAGCCCGATAGCGATGGGCATGGGCGGTAGACCGCCGGGGACCATGAACATCATCGGGACGGCGGTGAAGAACACCAGCGCAACCACCGATGGCCGCGTCATCTGCCAGTACCCACGCAGCTGTGCCAACGGGCCAGTGGCCTCGTCGGGGACCTGCCGAGCCTCGAAGGCGGCGGCGTGGTCAGCGCTGTTGGGTTGCAGAGAGTCCATATGATCCGGCTGGCGTCTGGGTTGACCCGAGAAATGGGCCTTGGAGCGGCGAGATTCCGTCGGGGATGACGGATTCCATCGCGCATGTACACCGAATGCTGGAAACTGTCTAGGTCTAGGCACAGGCAAAACAAGCCGTCGCCGGCCGAGGCGACCGGGCGTTTGTGAGCGTTTTAGGGCCCCAGTGGGCGAATTGCTGGCCCTGCATGGGCGATACAGTGGCCTGTGTTTCAGCGATTTTTCTGGCGATTGTGCCGGAGTGTGTCGCCTCGCTGTCCCCGCCGCGTCGCTATGCGTATGGTGGCGTCGACAGGAGAACCAATGCACAAATTAGGACGCATATTCCTTCACACCACGATCTTCGTCATGGCGGCGGGCTGTGTCGCAGTGAGTGATGATGAAAAAACGAGCGATCAGTTCGGAACGATAACGGATTCGGCGGATGACCAATCAGCCGTGCCGGACGCCACGGAAGTGGACGATGGAGGCGATGTTGCGCCTGTCGGCTGCGATCCGACTTGCAACCCATGGCAGGTATGCGCGGACGGCGTCTGTGGGACCAAAGATTGCGTGGACCATCCGGGCTGCAATGCCGTCGGCGGACCGACAGCGGCCTACCCAGAGCATTGGTGCGTAAAGGGCAAGTGCGCGGCTTGGCAGTGCGCGGATGACTCCGACTGTGCTGGCGACGACAAGTGCAACCTCAACACCTACCGCTGCTACACCCCCCAAACGGGCTGTGCCTATGACGCGCAGTGTATCGACGACAAGGTCTGCACAGACGACACCTGCGACAAGGCGACGGGGGCGTGCAAGCACAAGGTGGTCAAGGGGTGCTGCGCAGACGACAAGAGCTGCGACGACGGCGTGAAGTGTACCGTCGACAAGTGCACCAAGGGCACGTGCAGCCACCAGAGCGCCAAGGGGTGTTGTCAGAGCGACGCTGAGTGCGCTGACAGTAGCGCTTGCACCACGGACACTTGCAAGGCGGGATCGTGCTTTTTCGCGAAGAAACCGGGCTGTTGTACGGGAAGCGGCTCCTGCGATGACGGTCTGGATGCGACGGTGGATGCGTGCAAATCGAACCTGTGCGTTCACACCCTGGCGAGCGGCCCGGGGTCCTGTAAGACCAACGCGGACTGTCAGGGCAACGCCTGCGCCAAAGGGGCGTGCGTGGCTGGGCAGTGTTCCTGGACGCAGACCAGTGGTGGGTCGACTTGTTGTGTGAGCGATGGCCAGTGCGCGAGTGACACGGCGTGTGTGGTCGACGCATGCCTGTTGCTGCAGTGCAAGGCGACTCCGGTGGCGGGGACAGGCACGCATGCTTGGCATCACTTCGACGACGCCAGTCTCACAGGTTGGACGGTGAGCAAAGGCAACGGCGCCGCCTGGTTTCACGGTAGCGATTTGCTCACCTATGCGGGCAAACGTGCGCTGCGTTACGGGGTGCCAGGCAGCAAGACGTGGTCTGGTGGCTTTCCCAACAAGGGTACAGCCACGAGCGCGGCCTTCAAAGTCCCCAAGAGCGACGCTAGCTTACAATTTCAGGTGTTTTTCGACGGCGAGCCGGGCGCGGGCGTGCATCAGTTCGGGGTTCGCGTGGCCGACGCAAAGGGACAAACGACAGAGGTATGGACCAAGAACCTGAATCTGAAGGGCAATACGGCCGGGAAGTGGGTGCAAGGCGTGGCCAAGCTTGGCTCTTGGGCGGGGCAAACCATCAAGATCCAGGTTTGGTTCGACGTCGCCGTGAACTTCCCGAAAGAGACCGGCTTCGGTTTTGTGCTCGACGAAATGCGGCTTTTTGGCGGCTGCCCGCAGTGAGAAGGCGCGCTAGACCGCCGCTTTGTGTACGCTGAACGGCGATGGTGCCCCGCGCCGCCTGATTTGCAGCGCGGGTCTCTCGGAGGAAACGATGACGAACAAGTCCAATCGGTGTTTGCCCCTCGCGTTGGTGCTGATTCTGACCGCAGCGATGGCAGGGTGCAGTGGCGAGTCTGAGAAGGTGGAAGGCAGTCATGTCCCTGTTGGCGATGGCTGGAGTGAGGCCGGAGCCACAGCCGCCGACGCCGCAGGCCAGGCCGATGCCTTGACGTCGGATGCTGGCGGTTCATCTGCTACGGACGCTGGCGTGCCAGACAGCCAGCTTACGCCGTCGGACACGGCGGTGGCGGACACGCAGGCTGTGGACGCAGGGAAGCCGGACGCCGGTCCTCAGGACGCCGGCACGCCAGATGCAGGTCAACCAGACGCGGGCAAGCCGGATGCGGGAACCCCGGGCGTCTGTGAGTCCAAACTCAAGGCTTTCAATGGCCTCAAATCAAAGGCGTTGGCCTGCACGTCGAACTTTCAGTGCTACGCGCCATCGGACATGGTCGAGGGTCAGGGCTTCGTTTTTGGTGCACCCGAGAACATCGGCTGTGACTGTCAGCGCTACTACAGTGACGCCTCCACCGATGCCGCTGCGCTGGCGGATCTGAACGCCGAGTTTACCAAAGCCAAGTGTAAGGCAGCCTGTCCCAAGAAGCTCTGTGCGCCCCTCGATACGCAAATTGGCGTGTGCACCGCGGGTTCGTGTCAGACCAAGAGCGCGACGTGCAAAGAGATGGAGACGTTGGTGGGCGCGGCGGTCACAGCTGGGCGTAAATGCACCAAGGACAGCCAGTGCAGCAACTTCGGCATGCAGGGCAACATTCCCTGCGGGTGCCCCGTCAATGTCAATCTCTCGACCCTCGCCCCCGGCAAGCCGCTTTTCCTCTACATCACGATGATTACAAGGGCCTACAGCAAATTGGGCTGCGCCAAAGGCGTCACCTGCGCGTGTGCGACTATCGGCAAAGGCGCCTGTGTGAGCGGCGTTTGTACGACCAAGAAATAGACCGTATTTCAGAGTTTGGTGTGTTGAAACACCCCGGGACCTTGGCTGAATCGCCCGTGCCTATTCGTCTCTGACGCGAGCTTGGCGCGATGCGTCGTGACACGCATCACGATCCGGTGTAGGCACCCTGGCGGCCCCAACTCGCCCGGAGGTGTCCTGTGGACCCACGTAACGTACTGCAACCCGATCCAGACCCCAGTGAGACCCGAGAGTGGATCGAATCCATGGAGTCGGTGGTCCAGTTTCAAGGTCTTGAACGAGCGCACTACTTGCTCGGCAAGGTCCATGAGTACCTGCAGGTCGACGGCGCTCAGCTGCCCTATCTCGTGCAATCCCCCTACGTGAACACCATCCCTGCGAGTCTGCAGCCTGCCTATCCGGGTGATCTGGATATGGAAAAACGCATCCGCCGCATGGTTCGCTGGAACGCAGCGGTGATGGTGCACCGGGCCAACAAACACTTCCCGGGGCTGGGCGGGCACCTGTCGACGTACGCATCAGCGGCGACGATTTACGAGGTCGCGTTCAATCACTTCTTCCGCTCTCCCGCGCATCCCGCTGGCGGCGATCAGGTCTATTTTCAGGGCCACTCCGCGCCAGGCATCTACGCGCGCGCTTTTCTCGAAGGCCGGATGACCGAGGCCCAGTGCTTGGCTTTTCGCCGAGAAGCGGTGCCCAATACGGGCATCTCGAGCTACCCGCATCCGCGTCTCATGCCGGATTTCTGGCAGTTCAGCACCGTCAGCATGGGGTTGGGGCCGCTCGCCGCCATCTACCAGGCCAGGTTCAATCGCTACCTGCACCACCGCGGTCTGAAGGATACCCGCAACAGCCGTGTGTGGGCCTTCCTGGGTGACGGTGAGACGGACGAGCCAGAAGCGTTGGGCGCCTTGTCCCTGCCGGCCCGCGAGGGGTTGGACAACCTCATCTTTGTGGTGAACTGCAACCTGCAGCGGCTCGATGGGCCTGTGCGCGGCAACGGCAAGATCATCCAGGAGCTCGAGAGCGTCTACAGCGGCGCCGGCTGGAATGTCATCAAGGTCGTCTGGGGCGGCACCTGGGATAAGCTGCTGGCGGAGGATCACGAGGGCGTCTTGCGGCGCCGCATGGACGAGGTGGTGGACGGTCAGTACCAGAAGTACGTCACCACCGGCGTGGACTACGTGCGCGAGGACTTCTTTGGCAAGTACCCGCAGCTCAAAGCGGTCGGCGATAGCCTGAGCGACTACGAGGTCCAGCATCTCAAGCGTGGCGGTCACGATCCAATCAAGGTCTACGCGGCCATGCACCAGGCGACGACCCAGCGTAACGGGCGGCCGACAGTCATCCTCGTCAAGACCATCAAGGGCCACGGCTTGGGCGGTGGTTTCGCCGGTCGGAACACAACCCACGGGCAGAAGAAGTTCGACGTGGAGGCGCTGGCCAAGTTCCGGGACCGCTTGGAGTTGCCGATCTCCGATGCCGACCTCAAGGAGGGCGCCCTGTATCACCCCGGCGAGCGGTCCCCCGAGATCGACTACCTCAAGAGCCGGCGCCAGGCCTTGGGTGGACCGATGCCGGTGCGCTCTTCGGATCACACGCAGATCGCAGTGCCCGGGCCAAAGACCTGGCAGCGCTATCTCGAGGGCAGCGGCAAGACTGAGGTGTCGACCACGGGCGCTACCGTTGGCGTGCTGACGAGCCTGATGCGCGACAAGGAGTTGGGGCGCCACGTCGTGCCGATTTTGTGCGACGAGGGCCGTACATTCGGCATGGAAGCGTTGTTTAAGCCATACGGAATCTACTCCGCGCTCGGCCAACTCTACACGCCGGTCGATGCCGACTACCTGCTGGCTTATCGCGAGTCGATGGACGGGCAGATCTTGCAGGAGGGCATCACGGAGGCAGGTTCGGTGGCGAGCTTTATCGCAGCCGGTACGTCCTACAGCACCCACGGCGTGCCCATGGTGCCGTTTTACTTCTTCTACTCGATGTTCGGCTTTCAGCGCACCGGCGACAGCATCTGGCAGGCCGCCGACATGAACGCGCGCGGCTTCCTCATCGGCTGCACCGCAGGTCGCACGACGCTCATGGGCGAGGGCCTACAGCACCAAGATGGCCACAGCGTCTTGCTCGCTGCGACCAATCCGGGCGTCATCACCTACGAGCCGACCTATGCCTACGAGGTGGCGGTGATTGTCGAGGCCGGACTGGCGCGCATGCTCAGCGGCGATGACGTGATCTACTACCTGACCGTGCAAAACGAGCCCTATCTCATGCCGAAGCTGCCGACCGAGCAGACCGAGGCCGTGCGTGAGGGTATCCGGCGCGGTTGCTACGTGGCGAAGCCGGCGAGTGAGGTCGGGGACCTACCCGACGACGCGCCGACGATGCAGCTGCTGGGTTCGGGTTCCATCATGCAGTTCGTGCTGGAGGCTCAGGAGATCTTGGTCAAAGAGCACGGCGTGCGTGCCGACGTCTGGGCGGTGACGAGCTACAACGAGCTGCGTCGTGAGGCGCTCGCCGTCGAAGAGGCCAATCGCATGGCCAAACTGCGCGGGCCAGATGCGGAGACGAGTTGGCTTATCGACACCCTGGGCGCGACCGAGGGGCCGATTTTGGCGGCATCCGACTGGATGACCCTGGTGCCCGATCAGCTGACCCGTTGGCTCGGGCGTCGTCTGAGCAGCGTCGGTACGGACGGGTTCGGGATGAGCGATACCCGAGAGGCGTTGCGGCACCACTTTGGCGTGGATACCCCCGCGATCATCGAAGCCGCGCTGTGGCGTTTGGACCGGTAGTACGGGCTTGTAGCTGACAATCAGCTTGGTCAGTCCGCTTGTTCTCTGACATCTCCGATTTGGGCGTCGCTCATCACGTCGAGGGTACCGATGTGCTCGCCGCTCTCGACGGGTATGTCGTCGCCGCAGGCGGCGAGGGTCAAAGCAACGAAGAGAGCTGGCAGCCAAGCGTGACCCCGCAAACAGAAGCCGTTGATATGTGTCCAAAGCCGGCATGGGCCGCAGCGAGAGGGGCGGGCCGAGTTGTGAGACGCCGACAGGAGACCGGCTGACCGAAGGGGGGAGATAGATCGATGTGGACCGCCACACGTCTGTGTAGTGAAGGGGCCCACATCGGCGACCGGTCGACGTGTCATGGGTCGACAGCGCTGGGTGTCGCCGCGTCACGAGGGGGAGCCATGTCCGTTCATCGAGCCAGTCCTGCCATCGCAAGAGCCGCCTCCACCTGTTGCGACCATCGCGCTCAGGCCGCCGCCCGTCGTGCCTCCGCGCCAGCCCCGTCGTCGAGCGGTCATCAAGGCGCCGCCGGTCATCGATGAGCCGCCAGCGCCACCTGAGGGGGCGAGCGACGCTGAGCGGCTTGCGCACAACAAGAAGGTCGTCGCGGCCGCTGCTGATGAAACGGTCACGGTCCAACATCGCGGCGAGCTACCTGCTTCGGTGATTCGCAAGCACATCCGGCGCAAGCGGGGGGCTATCCGTGCTTGCTATCAACGGGGTTTGCAGAGCGACCCCACACTGCACGGCAAGGTCGAGGTGCGGTTCCTCATCTCTCCGTCGGGGGCGGTCAATCACGCCAAACTCGGCGCTTCGCCGTTGCAGGATGAGGACGTGCAGCGGTGTGTGTTGCGCACCCTAAAGACCTGGCGATTTCCGCGGGCCCATCGGGGCCGTTCGACTCACGTGGTCTATCCCTTCGCCTTTCGGGTGCGGTGACGGCCCCCATCGACTCTCGTACAGGGTGACGCGGCAGTTCGGCTAGCCTCCCCGCAAGGGCAACGTGCCGGCCTACTTAAAACAAGCGTTCGAAGCGCCACAATCCTTGATGGCCTTGAAGAGCTTGGCGCTGCCGGCGGGCAACTTGTCGCCACACTTGTCGAAGCAGGCTTGGTCGCTACAGTTGCCAGTGCACAGGTTGGCCTGCAAGCACTTGAGGTCACCGCCGCATGCCAAGCCCTCCTTGATGCACTTTGTAGCGAGGCAATTGGCCTGAGCGTTGCCTGGCTTGCAGTCCTCGAAGCAGTTGAGGCTGGTCTCCGCAGGCTTGTCGCAGGTCTTGTTGCCGCAGGTCTTGGGTTTGCAGTCTTTTGCGCAGGTGAGGATGGACTCAAAGACGGGAGTGCACGTGCCGTCGCCGCACACGGGCTTGGTGCAATCTTTCGGGCAGATGATGTAGCTCTCGAGCGGCGGCGCGCATTTGCTGTCTCCGCAGACGGGGGCCGGGCAGTCCTTCACGCAGGTGATGGGGTTTTCCGTCGGGCCTTCGCACTTGCCGTTGCCGCAGTCGCCACCATCGCCGCCGATACCGAAGCAGCCCTTCTGTGCGCCGCAGAGCACGACTTCACCGAGGATCTGCTGGGTCTTCGGCGACATACTCGAGCCACACTTGGTCAGGCAGCCCATGTCGCTCCCGCAGCCCTGCAGGCAGCCGAGCGCCTTGCCGCAGTCACTGTCGGCGAGGCAGACCACCACTTTGGGCAAGCAACCGCCCATGATGCAGCCTACCGCCTTGCCCGCCGTGACCTCGCAGTCCTTCTTGCAGGTGAAGCCATTTTCCTGGGCGCCTTCGCACTTGCCATCGCCGCAGTTGGCGCCGCCCGCGCAGTCGACTGCGCAGGTCAGCAGGCTCTCATCCGGCGCATCGCAGACGCCGTTGCCGCATTTATCAGCCTTGGTGTCCGCCGCGGAGCCGCCCGCATCTGTGCTGGTCGACCCGCCAGCGTCCGCCGTCGTTGTGGTGCCTGCATCTTGCGCCGTGGCCACGTCTTCAGCGCTGGTTCCGGCGTCTTCAGCCGCTGTGCTGTCCGCGCTTTCGCCATCAGCCAACTCGCCATCTGCGCTGATCGACGCAGCGTCTTTGTCGGCACCCGTCTCGGTCGCCTTGCCCTCATCATCAGAGGAGCAGCCAGCGAAGGGGACAGCGAGTCCCAAGGTCAGAGCGAGGACAAACGCGCGGGTAGAAAGGGCCATGTGGAAGTCTCCGGGCTGAGGTCGCCGTTGATTCTGCGCCGCGGAAGGTACCAGAATTGTTTGGTCGAGCAACGGACGCCGGCGCGAGGTGCTGTGGTTGCACTTACTTCGTCTGACAAGAAGCCGGCTTGCGTACACCCATCGGCGCGAGCGGCGCGAGCATGGCGTCCGTGGCCTGCAGCATGTTCTTGCAGTCCTGCTCAGTCGGAGAGCCTTTGACCTTCACTTCGCTCTTGCACTGGGCTTTGCCGTGGCAGAGCTGCCGCGTGATGTCGGCGTAGCAGGTGATGAGCTGGGCGCAGGTGGTGGGCCAAGAGCCGGCCGCTGTCGGCCGGGGTGTGGTTGGCTGAGTGGTTGCCGGGCGCGCGGGCGCCGGTGCTGGCGCGGGGCGTGTGGGCGGAGGTGCGGGCGCCACGGCG
>JAGSHB010000314.1 GCA_023954815.1 Myxococcales bacterium
ATCTCGGACAACGCTGGCGGCATCAGCGAAATGAGCGGCCTGGGCAAAGAAGTCCGCGACATCACCGACGAGCTCGACTCTGTCGGCAACACCACCGCCGCGATCGGTAAGGGCTTCGCCATCGGTTCGGCCACGCTGACCGTGTTGAGCTTGTTCTCGGCGTTCATCCTCGAGGTCAACCACGTGCGCGTCGGTGCTGGCCTCGGTGAGTTGGTCTTGCGTCTCGACGATGCGCCCATCCTCATCGGTCTGCTGCTCGGCGCTTGCCTGCCCTACGCTGTGGGCGCGAGCACCATGATCGCTGTCGGTAAAGCTGCACAGGCCATCATCAAAGAGATCATCCGCCAGTTCGACGAGATCCCAGGTCTGCGTGAAGGCAACGCTGAGCCCGAGGGCAAGGCCATCGTCGACATCGCCACCAAAGCCGCTCTGTGGGAGATGATCCTGCCCGGCATGGTCGCAATCGTCGCGCCTGTGGTCGTCGGGTTCGTCCTCGGCCCGGCGGCGCTCGCTGGCATGCTCGCTGGCGCTGTTGCCGTGGGTGCCTCGCTTTCGCTGTTCATGGCGAACGCTGGCGGTGCCTGGGACAACGCGAAGAAGTTCATCGAGGCTGGTGGCTTGCCCGGTCACCCCAAGGGCTCGGACGCGCACAAGGCGTCGGTCATCGGCGATACGGTCGGCGATCCCTTCAAGGATACCTCGGGCCCTGGCGTTGCCATCCTGATCAAAGTGATGAGCGTTGTGAGCTTGCTCGTGGCGCCGCTGATCGCGACGCTCTAAGCCTAGAGCGAACGTAGTTGCACCGACGCCTCGATCCTTTGGGTCGGGGCGTTTGTGCGTTGCAGGCCTCGTGTTCCCACGGCCTCCGGAGTTTTCGATGCGCAATTGCTTCATCGCCCTGGTCTGTCTTGCGGCCATCGCATGTAAGAGCCCTAGCCAAGGCGGCAAAAACAACCTGAATTCTCAGACAGAAAGCGCGAATCCGGCCAGCCAACGGCCCCCGGTCGCCCCTGTTTCGGCACCGACCGCGCCAAAGCCCAGCACGCCAAAACCCAGCGCGCCAAAGCCCAGCGCGCCAAAGCCCAGCGCGCCAACGCCCGCTGCAGCTGCCCCTGAAAAGCCCGCTCCAGCACAACCCCAAGCCAAGGGAAAGGTCGAGTTCATCGTGGCGACCCCCGAGGTCCCGGCGGACATCGTCATCCACAACGCGGTCGGCCAAGCGAGCGAAGACGGCAAGGACCTGCTGGTCTACGTCGGAGCCTCCTGGTGCGCGCCGTGCGTACGCTTTAAGGAGGCCGTCGCTGCAGGAAAGATGGACAAAAGCCTAGAGGGCATTCGCTTTTTGGCATTTGATGCAGATACCGATACCGACAGACTGAAGAAGGCGGGCTACAGCTGGACCTACGTGCCTCTCTTTGTACGGCCGGGTGTCAACGGTCGCTCATCCGGGGTTCAGATAGCTGGCGTGCCCGACAAGGAGGCGGGCGCTGGCTCGCTGGTTCCACGCGTCAGAAAGCTGCTCGGCCGTAACCCATAGCACCCCGTCGCGCAGCACGCGCTTGCATTTTTGGGTGGGCTTTCTATCTTCGCGCCCTGCACTCGTGCAGCAAGCTCTAGCAGGCGGCGCTTCTGCTCCTCTACTTTGGAGAAGGGCTCGTTTCGAACGCTGCCTGCCGGGGTGGAAAAGTCGCGGCTCGCCGAGACTGGGGGCGCTCGTAGCCCCCCAATAGATGAGCAATACGAGCAGCGTGCTGCGACAGTCATGTTCATGACGCAGCGCACCGCTAGGAGAGACCATGGCAGGGCATAGTCATTCAGCGAACATCGCCATCCGCAAAGGCGCACAAGACAAGAAACGCGCGAAGCTCTTTTCGAAGCTCGCCAAGGAGATCATCGTCGCCACCAAGATGGGCGACCCCGATCCCGACTCCAATCCGCGGCTGCGATTGGCCTTGCGCAAAGCCAAGTCCCAGTCGCTTCCCAAGGCCACGATCGACCGCGCCATCAAGAAAGGCAGCGGTGAGCTCGCAGGCGACGACTACCAAGAGCTGATCATGGAAGGCTACGGCCCCGGTGGCACCGCGGTCTACGTCGAAGTGCTGACGGATAACCGCAACCGCGCCGCGAGCGAGATCCGTCACGCCTTCGCAAAAGGTGGCGGCAACCTCGGCACGAGTGGCTGCGTCGGTTACATGTTCGCGCGCAAGGGTGTCATCACCGCCATC
>JAGSHB010000312.1 GCA_023954815.1 Myxococcales bacterium
ATCCGCAAGCCGCCGCTCGCCGGGGCTGGGGGCGCTCATAGCCCCCCCAAAAGAAAGACAACTAGGCTGTTGCTGCGATAGTCATTTCAATGACGCAGCATCAGAAAGAGATGGGGAAGCCGCGGCTTGCCGCGGCTGGGGGCGCTCATAGCCCCCCCAAAAGAAAGACAACTAGGCTGTTGCTGCGATAGTCATTTCAATGACGCAGCATCAGCCTAGCCCTTGAGGACGCCGCGCTTGAGGTCTTTGTCGGCGGGCTTGCGACCGAACCAAATCGACCACATCGCGCTCATGAAACCGCGGCCTTTGAACGTCGCTTTGCTGCGCTTATTCAGGCTCAGGCTGGTGCCCTTATTCGGCGAGTAGGAAAAGCGGATGTCTGCTTTGTTCGGAATTTTCGGGGGAAAAGCGCGCTTGAGCTTGTCCACCTGAGCCGAGATGCGCTTGCGCACAGCGTCCGATGCGTTGGCTTTGAGGCCGTCGTCGATGGCGTCGCGCATCTTGTCGCCGCTGATGCCGCGCAGCATGTGGAGCCACAGCACCTTGGGCTCATTGGAGTTGATGAGGTGCGACGCGCTACGCTTGTTCGTCTTTTGGTAGACACCGATGACATACACTTTGACGAACCACTTCGACCGCAGCCCCACACCGACGAGCTCCAGTGTTTGGCCGCCTTCGGTGATGGTCGCTGGGAAGGTGTAGCCTGCGATCTTCTTGGCCGCCGCTGCGTGGCCGGTAGTTGGCGCCAGCACTGTGGCAGCAGCGATGGCGAAAGTGGCTGCAAATGCAGCGAGATGGCCTGTGGTCCGCGTCATGGGTGTCCTCCTTTCTGTTCCCTAGTGTGCACGACGGACAACGGACGGGCTAGCCTGCCCATTCGATCGGGCGTTGCGCAGGGTCAGTTGCGCAACGCCCGATCGCCTTGATTTGCGGCTTTGCTGCGCGATTTCGTAGGTCGGTTGTAGATTGCATGGGCGGTGGCGCACACCCTGCCTGGGCGTGTACCTTCGGGCGGCCATGAGTGATGCCAAACCCCGCCCCAAGCCCGTAGTCCCCGCTCGACAACGCCGTTTCGTTGGTCGCCAAGTGGCTGATGTGCACGGTGCGCGAAGCGATGTGCCACTGATCGCCCCCGACGCCGGTATCGCGCGCCTGGTCCAGTGGTTGACGCCGGCATTTTACATCGACCTCGGCCGCCCCTGTAACTCCGCCTGCTTGTATTGCGCGGTGCCGCCGCACGAGGATGCACAGGGGTTTACGCCGCTGTCCGAAGTGCCCGCGATCATCGCCGCCGGCACCCAGGTCGGCTGCGATCGGGCCATCGTCATCGGCGGCGAGCCCACCATCTACCCCGAACTCTCCGGGGTTTTGGCGCTGCTGCGAGACGCCGGGCTCGGCGACGACCACATCGTCATGACCAACGGGTTGCGGCTGGCCAAGCCGGGGTTTGCTGCGGAGCTGGTGGGCGCTGGGGTGGGTACCTTTCACGTCTCGATCGATACCGCCGATCCGGCAATCTACGATCAGCTGTCCCGCTCTGTGGGGCGTCACGACGTGCAGGGGCGCGGTCTCGACGCTGCGCTCACATCGGGGGCGAACGTCTATATCTATACCGCGGTGACGGCGCTCAATGCGGACGGGCTACCGGCGTTGGCCGCATGGATTGCCGCGCGGGCGCGCGCGGTGAATCGGCCGCCGCCGCCCTGGATCATGGCCGTGATCAAACCCATCGGTGATGGCATGCGCCACGCCGATTCCCTGTTGATGGCGCCCGATGTGGCGGCTGCGGCTGTGCGGCGCGGGGTGCAGGCAGCGCGCGACCTGGGCCTCACCGTGGGCACGCGCAACCTTCAAGCGTGCTTGGCACCTGATCTCATCGCGACGAACGTCGACTACTACCTCGACGACTTCAGCGTCGATGTCACCACTTCGCAGCGGGTGACGTACTCGCACACCGAGTATTGGAAAAAGCCGTCGGCAGCCTGCGGGCAATGTGGCCACGAAGCGCTGTGTACCGGCATCTACGGCGAGATGAGCGCCCGCTATGGCGACGGCAGCTACGTGCCGCTCGGCCGCCAAGGGCTGAAGTGAAGACGGGACAAGAGGCGGTCGGCTAGATCGTCCGGCGGCGCATCACGACCCCGCCGATCAGCACCAGCATCAGCAGCAACATGGCTGTGTGCTGGGAGCCGGTGTTCTGCGCGCTGCAACCAGAATCGTCCGACTTCGCTAGGTGGTTGGGCCCGATGCCTCCGGTAGCGCCGTCACTAGCGGCTGTGCCATCGGTCAATGCGCCGCTGCCATCCCCGCCGTTAGCGTCACCGTTTTGGCGCGAATTGCCCGTAGAATCGACCTTATTGCTGTCGGGCGGCGTGCCGGTGTCGGCCTGCGGACCGACGTCTTTGCCGCCGGTGTTGCCCGAATCCTGCTTGCCCGTATCCGGCGTGCCAGCATCCGGCTTGCTCGTATCTGGGGTTGCGGTGTCTGGTTTCCCCGTATCTGGCGAATCGTCCGCATCGAAGAAAGGCACGCCCGTATCCGATACGCCCGTATCCGTGGTGCCGGTGTCTGCGGTTGTTGTATCTGTCGTGCCAGCGTCGGTCGC
>JAGSHB010000004.1 GCA_023954815.1 Myxococcales bacterium
CCATCTCTTTCTGATGCTGCGTCATTGAAATGACTATCGCAGCAACAGCCTAGTTGTCTTTCGCTGCGTCATTGAAATGACTATCGCAGCAACAGCCTAGTTGTCTTTCTTTTGGGGGGGCTATGAGCGCCCCCAGCCGCGGCAAGCCGCGGCTTCCCCTTGTCTTTCCGCTGCACGCGTCATTGAAGTGACTATCGCCGCGCGCTGCTAGATCCGAATCTCGACGTGGGCGGTGCGCCGCAGCTCGGCAATCCACTGTTCGTAGAGCTTGGCGAACTGTTTTTCCATCAGCTGGGCGCGCACCATCTGCTCTAGAATTCGCTTGTTCTTCGCTTTGACGGTCCGACGGTCGATCAGCTTGATGATGTGAAAGCCGAACGGCGTCTGAACGACCTTGCTGATCTGGCCCTTCTTCAGACTCCAGAGCGTGCCAGCGAAGGTCTGATCGAGCATCCAGCGACGCATCCACCCCAGATCTCCGCCGTATTCGGTGCCTTCGTCGTCGCTGAACTCTTCGGCCGCGTCTACGAACGACTTCTTCTTGGCTTGGACGACGTCGTGGATCTTCCAAGCCTTGTCCCGCAGGCGATTGAGCACCACCGGCGACGCTCCTTCTGGCACCTTGATGAGGATGTGCCGCGAGTGCAGCTCCTCTTCGACCGTGCCGCCCTTGTATTGCAGATCGAGGACCCGCTTGATCTCCGCTTCGGCGACACGCAAACGCGAGCCAAGCTTGGAGCGAATCATCTTGACCCGCAGCTTCTCGGCCCGCACATGCTGGCGATAGGCGGCGACGTCGGCGAACCCCATCTTGCGGACGGCCTCTTTCAGCTCATCCATATCCCACAGGTTTCTGTCGCGCAGCTTCTTGAGGTGACCGTCGATCTCCGTATCGGGCACGGTGATGCCGAGGGAGGTGGCCGCCTGGGTGACCAGCAGGTTGTCGATCAGGGTGTCGAGCACCTGGCGCAACATCTCCCGGCGATTTCTCGGCCGAACGGACTGGCGGGTCGGCACCAACTTCTGGCTGGCGGAATTCTGGGCCTGGGCACGAACCAGCTGACTCAGGGTGATGATCTTGCGACCCACCACAGCGGCGATCCCGTCGAGTTGGCGGTACCCCTTGGGAAGCTTGGCTTTGCGCTCCGCCCCGAGAACTGGGGACGAGAGCACCAAACTAGCTGCGATAATCAGCGTTGTGAAAAGCCCGGTTGTACGCCCCAAACGGCGACCTGGATTAGTGCGAATGGCCATGATGATCTCCCCCCGGGGCAGCCTTCAAGTCCCGCTTGGTCGGCTTGCGGCGCTTGATTTTGGGGGTCGGGAGCAGGCGAATGGCGTCGTCGTTGTACTCGACTTTGACGTCGGTCATCAGGTTGTCGATGAACGCCTTGCGGCCCAGGTCCCGCTTGCGTTTGAGCAGCCGCTGCCGAATCGACCGACTGACCTGCTTGAGCGGCTTGTCCACCGCCGGGCTACGCGAGACCGCATACAAGATGTGGTAGCCGCGGGGGCTCTGAATGACCTTACTCAGCGTGTAGGTCTCCATGCCAATGGCCGCCTCACGGAGACTCATCGGAATCGCATTGAGCCGGTCGATCTCGGCCTGGGTGGCGCCCTTGGGGAGCGTCTTGCTGACCATGCCGAGGGTGCCCAAATACGGGATGGAGGCTTTGTCTTCGGTCACCCGACCGATGTAGTCCTTCCACAGGGCGGCGAGCTTGGCAGGCGAGTCTTGGGAACCCGCCTGAAGCTCATCGTGAATCGTCTGGGCGCGCTTTCTATCGCTCAACACGATGTGCCGCACCTCGACCTGCAAAGGCTTATGGTACAGGCGCTGGTTGTTGTCGTAGTAGGCCTTCACGTCGGCGTCTGTGATGGATTTGTGGCTGATGGTGCCGAGCACGGACTGCTGCACCAAACGGCGCACCATCTGCTGCTTGGCCGCATCGAGCACGCGGGGATCTTTGTCGAGCCCCTGCCGCCGAGCCTCCTCGGCCATGACCTCGAACTGCACCCACTTGAGCAGAAACTTCTTCCGCGCCGTCAGCGTGCGGTACTGGATACGAATCGCTTCGGGCTCGAGCTGCAGCCTGTCTTCCAAGTCTCCCAAGGTGATGATGCGCTTACCGATGGTCGCGAGCGGCACACTGCGCTGCTCCGCGGTCAACGCCGAGGCACCCGCGAGCACTTTCGGCTTGGGAATGTCCGCGATGGTCTTCTTCTTCGCCGCCTCTTGCACGCCGGGCCCCTTGGGCGTCGGACGCTCGGGCTTGCCGCAAGAGCTGAGGACCAAACAGGCCATCGCGAGCAGCGCGCTGGGCGCAATCACGCCGGAAAACCGGGCCATGAGCGGCGATTCGGTGAACATTTGGGGATGTCGATGAGTCATGAGCGTCCTTTCACAGGGGCGGGAGTCTCGGTCGGCCTTGGGTTGGGGTCAAGCGGCCGTTTTTTGCCTGCATTGTGGGGCGCAGGACCATTGGCCTGGTGCAGCGATTTCCATCACGCGTGCTGGTACGGGGCGAAGTGCCCAGGAGAGGCCCAATGCGCTACGATTGGATAGCCATAAACCCGGACCTGCGTATGAATCTTCCCACTGATGCCCGTGATCTGACCGCCAGCCACCAGCGGCGCTCCGTGGCTGCAGCCCAAGTGCTCACCGGTCTGACACTCACCCTGGCCTGCTCCGTCGCCATGGCGCTGATGCCGCCGCACGTGGCGAAGACGGAGCCAGCCGATGGTGGTCAGCTGCAAGGACGCACCGTCATCTTCCACGGTTACACGCTCAATCTCGGCGCCAAAGACTCGGTCAAGGTGACCGACCTGACGGCCAAGCGTGAGCTGACGGCGACGACGAAAGTGCAATGTAAGACCGTGGGAAAGGGCGACTGCCCGGGGTGTACCCAGCGCAAGTGTCAGGTCATTGTCACGCTGCCGACGACGACCGCAGGGCACCGCTATGAAGTCACCGTGCTGCGCGAGACCATCACCGTGACCGCGGCCAAGACGCTAGGCGCAGTCAAGGGCGCTGATCCAAAGCCGAAACCTGGCAAGAAAGCCAGAAAACCAGGCCCAAAGCCCAAAGTGAGCGCAAAATCCAAGGCCAGCCCAAAGCCCAAGTCGAAGCCCAAACGCAAGGCGAAATAAGGCGGGTCTGGGGTTCGGCGACAGGTTCTAGTTCGTCGCCATGACCAGGGGTTTGGCGCCGATGGCTTTCACCTTGAGACCGACGCTCGTCGACTCGGGTTTGCCGTCGCCATCGGCGTCGATGTCCAGCACCAGCAGACTCTTGACCAGGGCCATGGCGCCCGGCTTGGTCAACGGCTTGAACGCATCATCCGGCAGTCCTTGGAAGGTGCTCAGGATGGCCTTTTCCGTCATTGAGCCGCCGATGACACCGTCGAACTTCAACACCGTCTTGCCATCGCTCGCCAGCTGCAACTGACCCTCGAGGCGCGCGCCTTTGACGAGGAAGGTCGCGTCGCCGCCAGCTAGGCTGACCTCCATGGCGAACAATGTGCCAGCGCCGCCGGCGGTGAGCTTGGTGCCGACGAGCTTGGCGTCCGAGAACGTCACCCGCGGCACGCATTTGGCGGTGAACGCTTGCTGGCTGACGGCCCAACTGCAGGGCTGGGTCTGGGGCTTGCACTGGCTCGCCAAGGACGCTGAGGTCTGGTTGGCGTAGTACAGGTGCAGGTTGAAAAACGCGTTGGGCCCCTTGAATCCGTCAAAATCGGCGACAAATTGCAGCGCGCCGGAGCTCACCGCATTGCTCAGCACCGGGTTGATCGCGAACGCCAGCGCGGCGAAGGCGTTGTCGATACCGCCGGAGCACTTGCCCTTGGGCGCGCAGGTCTTGGGGTCGTCGTCGACATCGAGCCCGTTGCTCTGCTCGCCGTCGGCGCCGATGGCAAAGCCGATGAGCTGAGCCGCGGTCTGCCCAAAAGTCTTCTTGCAGAGCTTGCAGGCGCTGGTCTTCTGGCCGAGGCAGACGCCGCCGGAGCACGAGTCGCCGACGGTGCAGCTCTCGCCGTCGCTGCAGGAGTTGCCGTTGAACTTGTAGACACAGCCGATCTTGCTGTCGCAGCTGTCGGTGGTGCAGGCGTTGTCGTCTTTGCAGTCGGACGCTGTGCCGCCGCCGCAGGTGCCTGCCGCAGAGCAAGCCTCGCCGTGGGTGCACGCGTCGGCGTCACTGCAGGTCGCGCCCTTGGCCAGGGCCACGTGACTGCAGCCTGCTTTGGGATCACAGCTATCGGTCGTGCAAGCGCTGCCGTCGTCGCAGGCGTTGGGATCGGGTTTGCTGGCGCACTTGCCGGTCTTCGAATCGCAGGCGTCTTTGGTGCAGGCGTCGCCGTCGCTGCACCCGATGGGGAGGCCCGGCCCGCAGCTCCCCGTCACACAGATGCCATCACCGGTGCACGCATCGCCGTCATCGCAGGCATCGGAGGTGTTGTTGTGCAGGCACTCGCCCTTGGCGCAGCTGTCCGCCGTACAGGCGTTGTCGTCGTCACAATTCATAGCGCCGCCGCCGCACTTGCCGTCGTTGTCGCAGGCGTCACCCGTGGTGCAGGCGTCGCCGTCGTCACAGGGTTTGTCGGCGGTCAGGGTCCAGCCCTTGGCATCTTCGGACGGCGTGCAGACGTGGCAGGCATCGAGTGCCGCGCCAGCGGACGTGCACGACACGCCGTCGGCCATGGCGATCGCGCAGGTATTCGCCGGGCACGCTGAGCCAGCTGTGTCCTCAGCCGCACCGCCACCATCGGTGCCGCCATCGGTTTGAGCGGTGGCATCGGCTGAGGCAGCGTCCGCCGTGGAGCTGTCTCCGTCTTCGCCGCAGGCCGCTAAAACCCCGAATATCAGGGCATAAAGCGCGATTGCAGATTTGGAATGACGACAAGGTGACAAGGTATTCATGGCCCCATGCTAGCGGGGCTTGGCCCAGACTCAAGCCATCATTGTAAGCGCCAAGGCCCCCGTCGTGGCAGTCGGGTACGGCGAGGCGCGCGCGCTGCACGACCCATGCGCCGGCTACGCGCCGTCTATCCGCCGTCTATCCGCCGGCTACGCGTCGGCTTCGATGGCGTCGAGCAGCTCGATGACTTGCGCCACGGTCGCTTCGGGAAAGCCGACGATCCCGTCTTCGAGCGCCGCTACGGCCACAGGCGCCTGCTGGCAACGGTTGAGGCACCCGCGAGGGACCAGATCAAAAGCGACACGGCCAGCGCCGATGCGCTGATCACGCAGGGTCAATAGATCGGCGATCAACGGCTCCGCCCCCCACAGCTGGCAGCGGGCGCCACAGACGGCAATCGCGACAGGAAACTCCCGCTGCACCTGCACCATCGGGGCATAGCTCAGCGCCATCCACGCGTGGGCACGAGGCACGCCGGCTTCCTCAGCGAGCGCGTCGATCTGCGCCGGCTGCACCGGGCTACCAGCGGCCATCAGCTTTTCGCCAAGGGCCCAGAGCGCGTTGAAGTCGAGGGCATCGTGAGTCGGGGGGCGCGGATCCATTGGGGTCTCCTCGGTGGCGACGACGGTCGCCAGACCACGCCGATGGTGCGGTGCATAGGTCCGTGATTCAAGCGGTGTGCCCCGGAGCGCTTGCCACGGCTCGGCACAGCCACAATGCTGCCGCCATGCGTTGGCTCCTACATACCATCGTGGTCTGCTCCCAATTGTTCTTCGCCGGCACATCGTTAGCGGCGGCGAGGCCCACAATCGTACCGCCGCGCTTGGTGCACTACGAGGCCCCGACCTACCCCAAGAAGCTGCTCGCCCGCGGGCTGCGCGGTGCGGTCGTCCTGCAAATCGTCATCGGCAAAGACGGCAGCATCGGCAAGGTGACGGTGCACACCTCCGCTGGGCCAGACTTTGACGCCGCCGCCGTCGCCGCTGCCAAGAAGCTGCGTTTTTCTCCCGCGACAGTCGGCGGCAAGCCGGCGCCCGTCGCCATTCGCTACCGCTTTCGCTTCGCGCCGGAGATGCGCATCGACAGGCGTGGGCGCTCCCGCGGGCTCGGCCGCTACGGTCGCCGGAGCAAGGAGCGGGCACCGTCGGGGTTTTCGTCGCTGATAGGTCAGGTGGTCGAACGAGGGACCGGCCGCCCCGTCGCTGGTGCGATCATCTACCTGCCCAAACTCAAGCGCGAAACCGTCAGTGAAGCCGATGGCTCCTTCCGCTTCGGCCTGCTGCCCAAAGGCGTGCACCGACTGTACCTACCCGGAGCCGATTTCAAGCCATTGCGGCGGAAGATCAAGGTGCAGGACGGTAAAACGACGGAGATGACCCTGCGCCCCGAGCGGCGCAGCTATGTGATCTACCGCGCCACCGCCGAGGCGCCGCCCGCCCCTGGTGAGATGACGCGGCGCTCGCTGACCATGGAGGAGATTCAGCGCGTACCAGGGGTCTACGGCGACGCGTTCAAGGTGGTGCAGAACCTGCCGGGTGTGTCTCGCTCTGTGGGCGGCGCGCTGGTGGTGCGTGGTTCGGCGCCGCAAGACACCCAGGTCATGGTCGAAGGCCTGCGCGTGCCCCTGCTGTATCACTTCGGCGGGCTCTACTCGGTGTTCAACACCGACGTGCTCAGCGGCATCGACTTTCTGCCGGGCGGCTATGCGGTGCGCTATGGTCGCGGCACGGGCGGCATCCTGGCGGCCAACCTCGCGCTGCCCAAGACCAAGGACAAATGGCGCGGCACCATCGAGAGCAACGTCTTTCACACCGGCTTCTTGCTGCAAGCGCCCATCGGCGAGTCCACTTGGCTGACGGTGGCCGCCCGGCGTAGTTACGTCGACTACGTGCTCGATGCGGTGGTGCCCGATGGTGTGCTGCCCTTCACTCGGGCGCCGCGGTATTACGATTACCAGATCAAACTCGACCACATCGCCTCGCCGCGCACCAACATGACGCTCTTTGTCTTCGGCGCGAGTGACGCGGTGTCGACCAAGGTTGATGAGCCGCCGGCTGCGTTCCCCGATGCCCGGGGTGACTTGGATACATCGACCGACTTTCACGCCTTCGTCGGTGTGCTGCGTCACGACGGCGGTCAGTGGACCAGCCGTACGATGGTCGGCGCGCTGGCTGGCTTCTTCAACATGAGCTTGGGCGACCAATTCCGCGGCGAAGGGGTAGGCCTCGACGCAACGGCGCGGCAGGAGTTCACCTTTGGTAAGGGGCCAGTGCAGCTGCGGACCGGGTTGGATCTCTCGCTGCGGCCCTACGCCATCGAGCTGCTCGCGCCGCTCTTTCAAACCTCGGGTGAGCGCGGCACCACGGGCGGCAACCCACCGAGTCAGGGCAACGCCTATCTGTCCTCGGCCGACAAGGAGATCTTGCCAGGCTTCTGGATCGACGCCGTGTTCCGCATGCATCCGCGCCTGGAGGTGGTACCGGGTATTCGTGTCGATCTCTTCCGCGGTATCGACACCGGCCAGACGTTCACTCCGCGCATCAACGCCCGCTACCGGGTGCGCAAGGGCCTGACCCTCAAGGCAGCCACGGGCCTGACCAGCCAGCCGCCGCAACCGCCGCAGGTGCTGCCGCCCTTCGGTACGCCGGGCCTGCTGCCGCAACGCAGCTGGGAGACCGCCGCCGGTGTGGAGTGGCAAATCACCGACGCCATCGACCTGGACATGAGCGGGTTTTATAAGCGGCTTTCCGGCGTCATCGGCGTCACTCCGGGCCTTTTTCCCGCGACGCGCTATCACAATGACGCCACCGGCAGCATCAAGGGCCTCGAGTTGCTGCTGCGCCACAAGTCCAAAGGGCGGTTCTTTGGCTGGCTGAGCTACACCCTGCAGCGCGCCACTAGAGTCGATCAGCCGGGCGGTCCCGAGCGCCTATTCGGCTGGGACCAGACCCACATCATGACCGCCGTTGGCTCCTGGAAATTGCCGGGTAATTTCGAGGCCGGATTCCGCTTCCGCCTGACCTCGGGCAACCCCTACACGCCGCTCAGCACGGCCGTCTACAACGAAAAGACCGACAGCTACACCCGCGCCCTGTCGACCTGCAGCAACTGCGCCCGCCTGCCCGCCTTTCATCAGCTCGATGTGCGCTTGGACCGGGCCTTTGTCTTCGATCGGTGGATGCTGCGCGTCTACCTGGATGTGCAGAACGTCTACAATCGCGAAAACGCGGAGTTCATTCGCTACAACTTCGACGCCAGCCAGCACACGTTTGGCGTCGGCCTGCCGATCATCCCCTCCCTCGGCCTTAAAGCGCAGTTCTAGGTAATGAAAAACGAGATCCCAGGCGAGGCCAGCGCGCAATCGGACCAGGCGAGCCTTGTCTTTGTCGGGGTCGGCGACGCGACAGATCCACAGCACCCCAACACCTCGCTGTGGCTCGATGGCGCCCACTCGCTGTTGCTTGACTGCGGCTACAGCGTTCCGCAAGCGTTCTGGCAGCACTGCACAGATCCCAACCGACTCGACGGAATTTGGCTCAGTCACGGCCACGCAGACCACTGTTTTGGCCTACCTGGGCTGCTCCTGTGGATGCGCACCAGCGGCCGAACCAAACCGCTGCATGTGCTGTCTGCCGGCGATGTGCAACCCCATCTGAAGCAGGTCTTAGAGCTTGGCTATCCGGGCTCCTTTGCGCCTGAAAAGTGCTTCGAGCTCATCTGGCAGGCGGGTCCCCGGCAGCTGCACACCTGGCAGCTGAGCCACGCCCAGACCAGCCACAGCGTCAGCAATCACGCCGTGCGCATCGATACGCCGAGCTGGTCTGTGGCCTACAGTGGCGACGGCGGCATGACAGCCGAGAGTCGGGCGCTGTTTTCAGGCGTCAGCGTGCTGGTGCACGAGTGTCACGACAGCCAGCGCCGCGGCATGGGGCACACGACCATCGGAGACCTGACGCAGCTGGCCCGGGGCCAACCCGAGACGCGTGTATTCGGAATCCATCACCGCCGCGATGAGCGCCATCAGATGGAGCGGGAGCTGCGAGCCGATGGGCTGGTGCATCCATCGCGCCCAGGCCTGCACCTCACCCTACCGCTGCCGTCCGATTGAACGCCTGACCGTCTACTTGCCTTCAACCGGCACTGGCTTGCTGTGGGCGGGCAAGGTCGCCCGCTCGGCGTAGTCCGTAGGTTTGCGACCGTGCGAGATGATGCGCTCGGGATACTTGCGGTCGATGCTGAGCTGCGTCGGACGGATGAGGTGATCGATAAAGGGCCGTTGTGCGTTGATCTGCAGCTGACCGACCTTGATGCGATGCTGACCATCGTGCGCGCCTTGGGTGACCTTGAGCCGCTCCCCATTGCTGCGGCGGTACAAGCCAATCCAGACGTCGTACGTCCCCGGTCGGAGCGTCGGCGGTAGCTGAACGAGCGTGCGGTCTTCGATGATCTGGCCTTTTTGCCAACGATCCGCCGGCCACATGAAGTCCCCCGGCACGTGGTCCGCCGGATGCCTGCCGCCCGCGCCCTCGATGTGCACAAAGACCCACCAGTCCTTTTCCAAGGCCTCAGTGACCTCCAGCCACAGGGTCAGATAGACGCCGTATTTCTCCGTCACCTCAGCGGGCAGATCACTGCCGAGCAGCTTTACGCCACGCTCAAATTGCGCTTTTGCCCCGGAAATCTGCGCTGGAAGCTTGTCGAGGACGACCTCACCCGGTGTCTTGTCCCACAGATCTTTGCGGTAAAACAGACTCAGGTAATACCCGCGCGACCGCGGCCAGGTGCGCACATGGGCGTAGGTGTCTTTGAACTTTTGCCTGTAGACGCCCAGCTGATAGCGATTGCCACCAACGGACCACCCCAGGCTCTCCGGCACCGGCGCTTTGGCGAAGGTATTGGCCAGCTGATTCATCCGAGCGCTGCCATGGATGTAGCTAGTCAAGATCACCCACTCCGGGCGCTGCTTGTAGAAGTAGTCCCGCATCTCCGAGTCGTAGGCACCCTGATTGCGCTGCGCTGCGGTCTCCAAGAACGCGTGCAGGCCATAGCGGTGGCGGGTGCGCGCGATGACCCGATCTGTCAGGCCGATGAAGTCGAAAAAGTCGAGATCAGGCGCGTGATAGGGCGTCGAACCCATGTCTTGAAAGGCGACCAAGGCACCAGGCCGCGCGTGGCGGGTGACGAACTTACCCATATCCGGATGGTAGTTGCCCGACAGGTCCCCACGGCCGTTAAAACCGTTCATCTCGCGGTAGGTAAAGCGCAGACTCATCGCGACCATCAGCAGTACCAGCGCCCAGCCAATCGCAGCTGGTAGCGCGCGCTGAACCCGCGGGCCCAGCGGCCGCAGCAGGCGACCGATAACGCTAGCCCCGCCGTGGAGCCCCAAGGCCGCCAGGGTCGCCAGGAAAGGCAGCGCAGGCAGGTACAGCCGGTGCCAATGCATCTCGTCGCGGCCGACCTTGATGATGTAGGCCATGTTGCCCGCCGCGATGAAGGCCAACACCAGCTTTTCGGCGGTAAATTTGCGGTGAATGAAGGCCAGTGGGCTCAAGATCGCCAGCACGCCGATGCCGTTGAACGCCCACATCTCCCACAGGGCCTCGGCGCCCTTGAGCCAGACCATCACCCCCCCGCCGGTCTTGACGTAGTAGGTGTTGGGCATCAACGCGCCATAGTAGAGGTAGCGCCACAGGTGCCCCGGCACGGTGACGAGCAAGCCGCCCATGGCAAAGCGCACCAGCACCGGATCGAGCTGCCGGGTCTTCAGCGCGCGGATGATCAGCGGCACGGCCAGCAGCACGCCGATGAGGTGGATATCCGGCCGGGTCATGCAGCCCAAGCCCACCAATATGCCAGCGATGAGCGCATCCCGTGCCGCCGCGGGCTCATGGGGCTTGCGCCAGCTCCGCCACAGCCACAGGGCGCCGGCGTAGGGCAAGATCATCGCCAGCGGTTGTTCCATGCCGCTCGTCGTCCACAGCCCAACACTGGAGCTCGACGCGATGATCAGCGCCGCCCAATAGGCACTGCCCGAGCGCTGACGACCGATGAACACCTCGCTGAGGCGAACCATGGCGGCCAGCAGCCCCAGGATGAGGAGGCTGCCGAGCACTTCAGTGACCTGAAAGAGATCGAGACCCAGGGCTTCAAAGGGCACCAGCACCACGGTCCACAGGAAGTTGGTGATGCCCTCGAGCTTGTCATGTGCGTTGAAGACCAGCCCCTCGCCGCGGACCACGTTGTGGGCATAGCGAAAGGAGATGTAGGCATCATCTTTGACGAAATCGATGGCCATCAAGATGGAGACCACGGAAGTCACCGCCGTCACCACCGCCAAGAGGTAGTGCACGATGCCGCGCTTGGTGTCGGATGCTTCTTGGTCAGCCGTTTCGTCACCATCTGGCCCATCGGACGCGCCCCCAGCTGGCAGCAACTTGCGGCGCACCACGGCGAGTAACACCAGCGCCAGCAGGAGCCCCAGCCCCCACCAACGCCACGGGTGAGCCGCCGAGATGAAGCGCTGCCGACTCATTTGAGAGGGCGACAGGGTGCGCAAGTCGGTCGCGCCGCCGTCGGCGATATGGAAGTAGCCGCCGTGGATACGGTCATCGGGCTGCTGTTTGACGGCCAGGCGCTTGCCGGTACCGCGATTGTAGAGGCCGACGCGCACTTCCATGCGTTGCGGTTTGCAGGCGTCAGACTTCGGCATCTGCAGGGTCAGTGTGTGGTGGATCAAGCCGTCCTTGGCGGCGGGGGCAGGGGCGTCCTGCACCACCCGACAGGTCGACGTCGCCGACTCGACGTGCACGAAGATCCATGTGCCTTTCGGCAACGGTTTGTCGGCGCTAAACCACAGCTCCAGCTGCCAAGAACCGCCGGTGGCGACCGACTCAGGAAGCCGCACGCCGTGAAATTGTGCGGCGCCGTTTGGTTGGACGCTGCCCAGCGGAACCCTGTCGCTTTGGCTGAGGCCGCCAGGAAGCTGAAAATTCGGGCTCGCCGCGGCAGGACTCGCCCCCAAAGCGAGGGTGCACAACAGGACTGCAAGCGCGCGGCGGACGAGATTCAAGGCGGGCACGGCGTCTCCAGCGGGCATAAGGCAAAGGCGATTGGCGGTGCAGAGGCTCGCACAGCCGGCGAACCCTGGCGAGATCAGGTCACGTGCAGCGTTTACGACAAAAGTCTCCGCGCGGCTGTCAGAGTTTTCAGCGCGGCCCGTCTTCTTTGTATCCACCTCATCAGGAGTTTGGCATGACCGGGCACATCACTATCTTGCATAACGACAACGACGCCGCCGCAGCGAGGCGGGTGCGCAATCTCCTCATGCCCCTGGGCAGAATGGTGGGCATGGTCTGTGGCGACGACAGCAACATTCGCGCCGTCAACGCCCGGCTGACCCACAGCTCCTTGGTTGTGACGCTCTGGTCTCATAGCGCCCGGCGAGATAGTTGGCTGCTGGGGCAGCTCACCCTGTCTGCGCGGGCCCGGGTCCCCAATATGCTGGTGTCTGTGGATCCCGACGACTTCGATGCGCCGCTCGGGTTGCCGATGATCGCGCTGTCCACCGGTCCTGCCGGGGTGCGCACTGCGGTGAGAGCAGCCATGGGCAGGCCACAACTGACGCCGCCGCAGCCGCCGACCAGTCACCTCGGTCGCCGGGAACTGCAGACGGATGGGCGCGTTCGCAATCCCCTGTTCACCAGCGCTGGGGTGCAGCGGCCGGAGCTGACGCCGCGGCCCTGGATGATGACGACCCAAGCCGCAGTCGCCCGTACCCACGGCTGGGGCTCCTAATACGAACCATCGGCGATCCGTATAGCCTCCGGTCACAGCGCTCCGCGGGTGTCTTGAATCCGACCCCGGTTGTCCCACCTCGTTCACCCTGGCAAACTCGCAGCGACCGCCCGTCCCGGCCTCGCGCCGCCCCCTTCCCTCCCCCGGGCAGTCCGCCGTGCACACGCGGCTAAGGGTCCGATTTGCCGGCTGCCACTCCAGCGTCCTCCTCACCGCAATCGTGGCAAACCCCCAAGGCTTGGCGGTGGCGCATCTTCGCCAGCACATGGCTCTGCTACGCCGGTTTTTACTTCTGCAGGAAGCCGTTTTTCATCACCAAGAGCGCAGTCGGTGAGGCCTTGGCCTTCGACGCTGAGGCCCTAAGCTGGATCGGCACCACCTACCTCGCGGCCTACACCGTCGGCCAATTCATGGCGGCAGGCATCGGTCAACGCATCGGCGCCCGGACGATGTTGCTCGGCGGCATGGCGCTATCGATCGTCAGCTGCGCCGCCTTTGGCCTCGTCGAGAGCCTGCTCGCTTTTTCGGTGTTGATGGTCGGCCTGGGTCTGTCCCAAGCGACCGGCTGGAGCGGCACGGTCGGCAGCATGGCCCAGTGGTTCAAGCGCAATGAACGCGGCACGGTCATGGGATTTTGGGCGACGTGCTATCAGGTCGGCGGCGTCGCAGCGGCGGGCCTAGGGGCGTGGCTCTTGGCCCGATACGGCTACGCAGCAGCCTTTTACGGCGGCGCAGCGGTCTTGGCGGCGGTTTTCCTGTTCTTCTTGGGCAACCACGCCAACAAACCCGAAGACTTGGGTTTTGAGGCCATCGTCACCGATGAAGATGAAGCCGTCGCCGCAGCAGACGCGGCAGAGGCAGGAACAGACAGCGACGAGGCGACGGGCTCCGAACAAGAAGGCGACCCGAAGTGGAGCCGCAACACATGGACCACGGTCCTGCTCGTCGGCGCTTTTTACTTCTCCATCAAGTTCATCCGCTACGCCCTGTGGTCCTGGGCGCCGTTTTTCCTATCGCGCAACTTCGGTCTCGACGGCGATGACGCTGGCTACATCTCCACCATCTTCGACTTTATGGGCATCGGCGGCGTGGTTATCGCTGGCTTTTTGAGCGACCGCTTCTTCAACGGACGCCGCGCGCGCATCAGCTTTTATCTCATGGTCGCGCTGCTGGGCTCGTGCTTTGCCTTGGCGACGATCGGCACCTCGTCCGTCACGGTCTTCGCGGTCTGCATGGGTGCGATTGGCTTCTGCTTGTACGGCCCCGACGCCCTGATGAGCGGCGCTGGCGCCATGGACGTCGGCAGCAAGCGCGGCGCCATCATGGCCGCTGGCATCATCAACGGCGTCGGCTCAATTGGCTCGGTGGCCCAGGAGCTGATCATCGGCAAGTTGTACGCGTCCGGCGGCGGGGATTTGTCGCAGATCTTGTATGTGCTGCTGGGCACTGCGGCGATCGGCACGGCGACGCTGTCGGTCATCTTGGTGCGCAATCGCATGGGTTTGAGCGACGCGTAGTTGGCGCGAATTCGCTTCCAGTGGCCGATCGGGCTGGGGTCCCCACTAGGGTGCCCGCCCTCACGGACAACGGCTGTAGCGGCCTTCCAGGGGCCTTTGCGGGCGTTTTGGGGGTTGCGACAGCTCGAATTCCGGCTCCGGATTCGGATCTTGGACCGAAAAGATAAGATCTGTCCCCAACTCAGCACGCTGGTTTTGGCATGAAAAGTTAAAAGGTAAGATCTGACCCCTATTACGGCGTCATCGCTTCTTTCGTGCCGCACTTGAGCATGCGCTTACCCATGTAGGGGTTGGCCATGTCTGCATCGAGCTGCAGCCACTTCTGGTAACCCTTGGCCATGGGGCAGAGGTACGCCTGCCCACCCTTCACCGCCGATGGATGCGCCTTCGCGAGGGTCAGCGCCGCCTTGGCCAGCGGTCCAAACGCCGCACGGGCAGCCTCTAGCTCAGCAGCAGCCGCGATGGTCTTTGCCGATGCAGCCAAAGCGGAACCACCAGCGGCGAGCTTGGCTGCGGCGGCTTTGGTGGCGGCGTAGTCGTCGGCTGCCAAGCCCTTACGCACGCCTTCGTAGCCTTCCAAGGCGGTGCGGGCGGCGGTGGCTTGTCCCCCACCTTTGGCCTCGGCAGCGCCAGGCTTTGCGGCGGCGGTTTTGGCAGCAGCGCCGGGTTTCGCGGCGGCGGCCTTGTCGTGTCCGGCGTGTTCTCCTGCAGCGTTGTCTCCTGCAGCTTTGTCCTTGCCGCACGCGGTCAACGTCATCATCGCCATCGCCATCGCTGCAATGCCCATCGTCCAGTGATTCATCTTCATGCTTGTACTCCTTGTTCCTGTCTCTGCTCAGGGTCCGACGGCACCGCGCCGACGGCCAATTTCAACTCCTGCCAGCCGCAATACAGCACTGGCACCACAAATAGGGTGATGAGCTCCAGCGCCATGCCGCCGAAGGCCGGGATCGACATGGGGATCATCACGTCGCTGCCCCTGCCCGTGCTGGTCAGGATCGGCAGCAGGGCGAGCACGGTCGTCGCCGTCGTCATCAGACAGGGCCGAATCCGCCTGGAACCCGCCTCCACCACGGCGGCACGAATCGCCTCGCGCGTCCTCGGTCTGTGCTTGGCGAAGCTCTGGTCGAGGTAGGTGGCCATGACCACCCCGTCGTCCGTCGCGATGCCAATGAGCGCGATAAAGCCCACCCAAACGGCGACGGAGAGGTTGATCTGTCGCACACCGAAGATGTCCCGCAGGTTGTGGCCCAGCACCGACGCGTCGAGGAACCACGGCTCGCCCCAGGCCCACAGCGCCAAGAAGCCGCCGCCCATGGCCACGGCGACGCCGGTGAAGACCATGGCGGTGGTCGCGACGGAGCGAAACTGTAGGTAGAGCAGGATGAAGACGAGCACCAAGGCGAGTGGAATCAAGATCTTCAGCCTGGCGTCGGAGCGCAGCTTGCTCTCGTAGTTGCCCGCAAAACGCCACGACACACCCTGGGGCACCTTCAGCGTCTTGTCGGCGACGGCCTTGTCTACCGCCGCCCGCACAGCGTTCACCACATCGATTTCGCTCTGGCCTTTTTGGCCGTCGAAGACCACGTAGGCCGTCAGGAAGGTGTCCTCGCTCTTGATCGCTTGCGGACCGCGCGAATACGCAACTTTCGCCATGAGACGCAGGGGCAGCTGCGCGCCCGACGGCGTGGGTACGATGATGCCGCCGAGGGCCTCGAGGTTATCCCGCTGCTCCCTGGGGTAGCGCACGCGGACGGGATAGCGCTCCCGGCCCTCGACCGTCATGGTGATGGGCATGCCGCCGATGGCGACCTCGATGACCTGCTGCACATCCTCGATACGCGCCCCATAGCGAGCGATGGCCTCTCGGTCGATTTGGATCTCGAGGTACGGCTTGCCGATGACCCGATCTGCCAACACCGCCGCCGGCTGCACCTCTGGCACCGCCTTGACCAACGCTTCGAGCTTGAGCGCAAAGTCGCCGAGGGTCTTCAGGTCGGGGCCCTTCACCTTGATGCCCATGGGCGCGCGCATGCCGGTCGCCAGCATCACGATCCGGCCCGCGATCGGCTGCAGCTCAGGGGCGCTCGTAGCGCCAGGGACCTGCGCAACCCTTGTGATCTCAGCCCAAATGTCCGACTGCCGCTTCATCTTCGGGCGCCAATTTCGCTTGCGGGTGCCATCGGCCAAGGTGGTGAACTCGGGCTTGAGGGTGACGATGGTCTCAATCATCGACAGCGGCGCTGGATCGAGCGCTGACTCGGCTCGCCCCAGCTTGCCGACCGCGCTTTTGACCTCAGGGATAGCGCTGATGGCCCTGTCCATCTGCGCGATGATCTCCGTGCCGGCCGAGATGCCGCCGTGGGGCATGATGGTGGGCATCCAGAGGTAGCTGCCTTCGTCCAACTTGGGCATGAACTCTTCGCTGAGCCCTGGAAAGCGCGCGCGCACACCAGCGGTGGCCTTGTCGGGCAGCCAACCAAAGACACGGTCAGCGCCCAGCCACACCGAGAGCCCCAGCATCAACACAAAGAGGGGCACGGCGATAAACGCCAGCTTGCGGGCCAAAAAAGCCTGAAGGAGCTGACTGTAAAACGCCTGAAAGAGCCAAAACAAGCCGAGCAATGAGCCGGTCACCAGGACCACAAAGACGAAGTTGTCCATCACGGGCTCGCCCTTGCCGAGCGGCATCCAATGCCGTGCGAGATACCAAGCGCACACCAAGGCCACGGCGAGGTTGAGGGTCACCTTGGCGATCTGTTTGCCGCGCGCCAGCGCTGTGGACGCGCCGACTGACGCCTCACTCGGGGCATCTGACTGCGCATCGGTCGGCGCATCTGTCGGCGTGGGCACTACCGCTGAAGGCGCAACCGTCGGAGCCCATGGAAGGCGCGCGATGAATGCAGCCCATTTATCCTTGAGCCACCCGGGCGCCTGGGGAAAAAGCAGCACAGCGACTGCCGGCAACACCGTCAACGCGACCACCACAGCCATCACCAACGAAAACGTCTTCGTCCACGCCAGCGGGGTGAAGAGCTTGCCCTCGGCGGCCTGCAGGCCAAAAACCGGCAGGAAGCTGGCGACGGTCGTGGCCACGGCGGTCAGCACGGCGCCAGCAACTTCGGCGGTGGCATCTCGGATGACAGTCAGACGCAACTTGTCTGGATAGCGCTCGATATGACTGACGATGTTCTCCGTCACCACAATGCCCATATCGACCATGGTGCCGATGGCGATGGCGATACCCGACAGCGCGACCACGTTGGCGTCAACGTGCAGGGCCTTCATGGCGACAAAGGCGAGCAGCACCGCGATGGGCAGCAGGCCGCTGATCAGCACCGACGCGCGCAGGTGGAGCAGCATCACCAACACCACCAGCGCGGCGATGAGCACCTCGTCAAACAGGGCATCTTCGAGGGTGCCGATGGTCTCTTGGATCAGCTGTGTGCGGTCGTAAAACGGCACCACCGTGACCTTGCTCACCGTGCCGTCGGCCAAGGTCTTCGACGGCAGGCCGCGACTGAGCTCGGTGACCTTGGCTTTGAGCGCGGCGATGGACTCCATGGGGTTGGCGCCGTATCTGACCACCGCCACACCGCCGACGACGTCCGCGCCGCCCTTGTCGAGCATGCCGCGCCGCATCGCTGGGCCGGTGTGCACCTTGGCGACGTCCTTGACCCGCACCGGCACGCCGTCTCGCGCTCGGATGACCACTTTTTCCAGGTCGGAGACGCCGCGCACAAAGCCGATGCCCCGCATGACGTATTCGATGCGGTTGACCTCGATGGTGCGCGCGCCGACGTCGCGATTGGAGCGTTTGATGGCGCGGACCACCTCGCCGAGTTTGACCCCGTAGGCGCGCATGGCGTCTGGATCGACGTCGATCTGGTACTCGCGCAGCATGCCGCCGGTGGTGGCGACCTCGCTGATGCCCTTGGCCGCGTTGAGCGCCGGTTTGACGTAGAAATCCTGCAAACTCCGCAGCTCTTCAAGGCTCCAGCCCGGCGTCGGCTTGCCGTCGGGGGAGCGCCCCTCCAGCGTGTACCAGTAGACTTGGCCCAGCGCGGTGGCGTCGGGGCCGAGCTGCGGTTTGACGTCACCGGGCAGGGTGCCGGGCGGCAAGGACGCCAGCTTTTCGAGCAACCGGCTGCGGCTCCAATAGAACTCGACGTCGTCTTCGAAGATCACGTTGACCGACGAAAAGCCGAACATCGAGTTGGAGCGGATGGTGCGTACACCGGGGATGCCGAGCAGGGCCACAGTCAGTGGATAGGTGAGCTGATCTTCCACATCCTGCGGGCTGCGGCCGGCCCATTTGGTGAACACGATCTGCTGGTTTTCGCCGATGTCGGGGATCGCGTCGACCGGCACCCGCGCCGTCTCCACGCCGCCAACTTGCCAGCCAAAGGGCGCCACGGCGACGCCCCAGCCCACCGCCACGACCGTCAGCAACAGGACGACGAGGCGATTGCGTAGAAGAACCCGAAAGAGGGACTTCATCAGTGCCCTCCGTGGTTGTGACCGGCGTGGGGAGCGCTTGGCTTGTCGGCTTTTCCTTTAGGCGCTGTCGCCTTGGGAGCCGTGCCTTTGGGAGCCGTGCCTTTGGGAGCCGTGCCTTCGGGAGCCGTGCCTGCGGAAGCGGGGACCTTGGGCTGCTGGTCCAGGTGCTCAAGCGCGTCGGCCTTCACAGCAGTCACTTTCTCGCCGCAACGCAGCATCTTCGCGCCGTAGTAGGGGTTATGAACTTTCCCAGGAGCCTGCAGCCAATGGGCGCCTTTGTCGCCGAAGGCCATGGGGCAGTAGACCTGCTCGAACTGGCCCGCCAGCAAGTCGGCGTGAACCACCGTCAGCGGAATCAAGGCGGTGTTGATGTCTTCGAAGGCAGCTCGCTGTGCCGTGATGGTGGCGTCAGCGGCGGCCAGCGCCTGGGCACCGGACAAGAGGAGAGGATTGACGGGCCGTTTCCCTTCCACGAGCGCCTTCGCCGCTGGCACCAAGCGCTGTGCCGCCTTGCGGGCCTTGTCTGGCTCATCCGCGGAGAGGGCCGAGGAGATCGCGAGGGTGTGGGTGAGTACCTGTTGGAATCGATTGGTGAAGGTCGCATCAAAGGCCCGTTTCTTGGCCTTGAGCACGTCGCCGCCCGTCACGCTCCGCGCTGCAATGGTCCAGACGTCATCGAAAGCCGTTCTGGCCGCTTTCAGGCTGGATTTGCTGGCCGAAAGCCACCTTACGGCTTGCTGCAGCCCGCGGGCGCCTTTGTACGCCGCTGTGGCCTCAGTCAATGCATCTACGCCATCGGCGACACTCCGCAGCTTCTTGCCCTTGAGGGCAAACTGGATGTGGCGAATGTGCTTGACGATCTCCTTGGCGAGCTGACGCTGAGTCGGTTTGGCCGCGGCGCCTGTCTCCTCGCCCGCCTGGTGATTCATGATCGACGGCTCACCCATGATCTGCATGGACGAATCGAGCCGGAACGCGCCGCGACTCACGACCCGCTCGCCGGCCATCAGCCCCTTTCGAACCAAGTACTTGTCGCCAGCGCGCGCACCCAGCTGCACTTCGCGCACCAGGTACGTCGGCTCCTTGGCCCCCTCCTGTTCGACAAAGACGACGACCCGCTTGCCGGTAAAGAGCGGCGCCGACGCCGGGATGACCAGCGGCGCCTCCCGCTTGCCGTCGGCCGTGGTCGCGCCCACCAGCCAATGCCGCTCGGCGGGCACCAACTTCATCCCGCAAATGCTGCACCGCATCGCCTTGGGCCGGACCTCGCTCGGGTGCATCGGGCAGATGAACTTGCCCTTCAAATCGTTGGCCGCCGGCCCCTGCCCCGCGCCGACGTGCACATCGGCGTGTGCACGCACAAACATCTCGGGTTTGAGGCGCAAGTCGGGGTTGGCGACGTCCACGCGGACCTTCACCGTGCGCGTGCGGGCGTCCATGGTCGGGTTCACAAAAGCGATGCGGCCTTTGAACTTTTCCCCCGGAAACGCGGCCACTTCGAAGCGCGTCGTCTGATCGTAGCGCAGCCAGGCCAGGTCGCTCTCGTAGGCGTTGAGCTCCACCCAGACGTGGCTCAGGTCGGCGATGGTGTACAGCGGCGTGCCGGTCTTGACCCACGCACCCTCCAGCGCGTTCTTGTGCACCACGATGCCGCCCATGGGCGCGTAGATGGTGACCTGCTTGAGCGGCCGACCGCGGCGAATAATCTGGCGGACCTGCCAGTCCATGAGCCCCCACAGGCGCAACTTGTCTTTCGCGGCGCGCTTAGTCGTGCGAGCGGCCTGCCCAAGGGGACCAGCCGGCGCGCGGGCCGCATCCTTGCTCGCTTGAATCAGCTCGGCTTGGGCGACCAACAGCTCAGGACTGTAGATGGAGACCAGATGGTCGCCCTTGCGCACCCGGGTACCCGTAAAATCGACGTAGGCGCGCTCGATACGACCGCCAAACCAAGCGGTGATGCGCGCGACCCGCGTCTCGTCGTAGGCGACCTTGCCGACCATGGGCACCGGCACAGTGACAGCCTCGCGCTTGACCACGGTGGTCTCGATGCGGGCGGCTGCCCGAGCGGCTTCCGACATCTCGACCCGCAGGCCATCGCCGCCACCTTTCTTCTTCTTCAGCGGGATCAGATCCATGTTGCAGATCGGGCACAGCCCCGCTTCGGGCAGCTTGATCTGCGGGTGCATCGAGCAGGTCCACAGGGTCTTGCTGGCCGATTCGGCCTCCGCCGCGCCTCCGGTGGCAGCTGACGAAGCGCCATGTTGGTGGGCAGCGGCGGCGCCAGTAGCGGCGGGTCGCTTGGCGCTGTCGACAGGTGGCGACGCCATCCACACACCCACCACGAGGCCCAACGCCAGGGTGACGGCGGCTGACAGCGCGGGAGACAGCAGGATGCGAAGATCGATGTTCTTCATGGGGTCTCCTTCTTGGGGCGTGCCTGAACCGGCGGATTGGCAGCCTTGCCGGGCGACGTCTTGACCGGGCGCTGGCGAAGCGCAAATGGCGCAAGTGGCCCGGCAATCAGGGCTTCTAGGTCGGCTTGGGCTTGCACCCGGCGACGGCGTGCCGTGCTGAGACGCACCTGGTAGCGCAGCAGTTGGCGCTGCAATTCGATGACCGATTGAAAACCTGCACGACCGGTGGCGTACGCACGCACAACGGTCTGTAGGGCCGACTTCGCCCTCGGAACGAGCTGGCCAGCGTAGAGCGCACGCTTGCGGCGAGCGTCGCGGAGCCGGAAGAGCAGCTTCGCCACACGGGCCTCAGCGCGGCGCAGCGCAGCTTCGCGGGTCGCAGTCGCCGCCCGGTGGGTGGCCCGGGCCGCGTCGACCTCGGCGGTATAGGCCCGTCGCCAGACCGGTAGTTTCGCAGAAACATTCAGCATCAACGCGTCGTTGCCGCTGTCGGAGACGCCATCCATCCGGGCGGCGCCGACCATGACCCAGTCGAGCCCAACACCAAAGTCTGGCTTCGTTTTTTGCTGGGCGGCGCGGGTACGAGCGACCGCAGCGGCGACGGCCGCATCTCCCACCAGCACGTCCGGTTGTTTGGCGAGCGCGGCGGTGAACGCAGAGGCGGGAGGCGGCGCCGCTCCGGCGAAGGGATCGGACTCAAAGCCGCCAGGGGCTAGGGGTACATCTGCCGGCACGTTGGCCAGGGCGCGCAGCTGCGCCTCGGTGGCGCTGACGGCATCGCGCGCGCTGGCGGCCCGCTCGGCCAAGGCGTCGATCATCAAGCGAAGCCGCTGCGCGTCGGCGAACGTCGCTTTCCCCACGCGCAAGCGCGTCAACAGGGAAGGCTCCAAATTGACCAGGAGGGTGCGCTGCGCCTCGTACAGACTCGCTACCTGCAACAGCCAGGTGCGTTGGACCCAGGGCCGCCGAATCTGCGCCTCCAAGCGCGCGAGTCGCGCATCGATTCTACGGCGCGCGACATCGGCGCGTGCCAGGACCGCGTCCCCCTTGAGCTGCAGCTTGTGAGGCCACGGGATCGGCATGCGGATACCAACGCGGGCGCGCTGCGGGCCAACACGGGTCTCCACTGGGCGCACAAAGACGCCGCCTGAGACGACCGGCTCAGGCCATTTTCTAGCGGCGACGGCCTGGTGACGCACCGCCTGCCAACGCGCACGCGCCGCTTTCAGCTCGGGGTTGTGTTCCGCCGCACGCCCAAGCAATGCGGCGAGATCCATGGGTGGTGCCGCAAGCACCATGGACGGAGCGGTCGCAGCAACGAACCACAACAGCGCAGCGCGCCGCCGGGAAATGGCATTCATGAGAGTTCCCTGACTCAGTTGGGAGCGCGCGCAACACCGCGCGACCGGAAGACCGCTACGTCAACCGCTGATGGGTGACGAAAGCCGTCGATTCACAAACGAAAACAAGGGATTTAGCAGCGCCAGACTTGTAACCGTGACAGCCGCCGAGCGGGGGCGCTTTCACACGGCGGCGGGGTCCATCGCCGGACATGGGACGAGGCTACCTGAGCCCCAACCGACTGTAATTGCTGGGCAGATGTAACAAAGGTGCTTATTTTTGAGGCGTCGTCGTTGACCTGCCCAACTGTGAACTCCGGAAGAACCGCTGGCGTCAGCGAGGCGTCGCACTGGCAGGCATCTCCGCAGTTGCGGGCGATTGTACCGGCCACATCGGAATCGCTGGCGGCGGTCGGCGAGGCTGCATCGCTTTCAGTGCCGCCATGGCAGCAGCTGTGATCGGACGCCGCAGCTGTCTCGACCGCGCTTTGTGCATCGACGTCGCACATGCACGGCGCCGACAACCCGAGTGACTGGGCGAACAGGACGGCGGCGAAGATGGCGGAGAGTCCTCTCATCGGAGCCCAATTTAGGATCTGTTGAGGTTCGGCGCAAGTTGTTGCTTTCCCTGTCGGACGCCACAACACCGCTGCATCCCTATCGGATTCGCCAGATGGGCCAATGCTCACTTGCAGGCGGCCTGCTCTTTCTTGCAGTAGATATCCAAACAGGCATTGCACTGCGCCTGCGTTCCTGTCGAACAGAAGGACTTGCAGACGCCATTGCTGCAGGTCAGTAGCGCGTTGAGGTCCGACAGCCCTTGGGCCGAGGCCTTGGCCTTACAGTCCTGGGCGCAGGCCTTGCTGTTGCCGCATTGACCCGCGCACTGCAGCACCTGGGCGCACGAGTACCCGCCGCCACCCGTGCTGCCGAAGCACCCTTGAAAAGACGGCCCGCATTGCTGCGCCGCGCACGTTCCATAGTCGTTGCCGGTCTTGCCCGCGCATTTCTGCTCGCCGCAGGTCCCTAATAAATACCAAGCTTTGAGAGCGTCTATACTGGCGTCTGCGTGGCAGTTCACCAGGCAGATCTGACTCGTGCCGCAACCGGTCAGACAACCGCCAAACTGGTCGCACGTCTTGGTGCCCGATCCCAAGCAGCCAGACTGCTCTTTGGGGCAGTACGTGTAGACGCACAGCATGGCCTCATTGGCCTTGCCGGCATCGATGAGCTTCTGACAGCTGAGCGCGATACAGGCCTTGCGCTTGTTGTACTCAGCCTGGGCAGTGGCGGTGCCTTTGGCCACGCAAGCGTCGATGTTGATGGTGTCTTTGGGACCCTGAGAGAACTGGCTGACACACGCCATGATCTGGCCACAACTGAGCGTGCCGCTCGCCACGGGCTGGCACTTGCCAGCCGTACACACCTGCCCGCTGGGGCACGCGGGGGTACACGTTGGCGTCACGCACTTACCGTTTTCACAGACCTGACCACCGGTGCAGGCGGGCGCACACGTCGGCGTCACGCACTGGCCGCTTTGGCACACTTTGCCGCCGGTGCAGGCGGGCGAACAACCGGACTTGGATTTGCACTGACCCTGCTCGCAGACCTGCCCCGGTTGGCAAGCGAGCGGCACGCCCCAGCGCAGGCAGCTACCATCGAGTTGGCAGGTTTTGAACGCTGAAACCCCGGAAATACAGGATACTTGTCCTAGGGCGAGGCATTCACCCTTGCAGGTACAACCGCCTGCCTTACACGCGTAACCGGAGCCGCAGGCGGCCAGCTTCATCCACTGACCTTGGAAGCAAAACTGCGGCGTCGTGCCGTCGACACAGGTCTTTGCGCCCTCGGTGCACGCGGCCGTGTCACTTGGTCCCGTATCAACTTGTCCCGTGTCTGGCGTGCCCGTGTCTGGCGTTCCTGTGTCAGTTGGCCCCGTGTCCGGCGTGCCCGTGTCCACCAGTTCGACGTCTTGGCTGCTATCGGCCACCACGTCACTGCTCTCGGGCACGTCCCCGCTCGACGAATCGGCATGAAAAAGTGGGACGTCGCCCTCACCGCCGCAACTCACGATCTCGCATGTCTCCGGATCGACGCACACCGACACGCCAGGGCACGGCTCACAGAGCCCGGTGAAGCTGTTGTTGCAAATGTAGGTCGGCTGCGGAGCCGGGTTGTTTCCACAGCCAGTCATCCACAAGGCCGCAACAATGACGAGCGCACGTGAAAGTTCGATCGGAATACGAGGCATGGAAAGCTCCGGCTTAGGCTCGCCAGCATAAGCTTCAAGTCGTTGGGTCGCAAACGCAGCCTGACCACAACTCGGCTCTCCCGAGCCCGCTAAAACGGGGCTATTCTAGGCTACGGACTCACCTGTCTCAGGACGAACGGTCAACGCCAGCGGCAGCCTGACAGTGAAGCAGGCGCCTTCTCCCGGCTGGCCACTCACGTCGATACGCCCACCCATGGCCTGTACCACGCGCCAGGTTATCGTCAGACCCATGCCCATGCCGCTGCCGGGCCCCTTGGTGGTGTAAAACGCCGTGAAGATGCGATTGCGATCCCGCTCCGAGATTCCCGCCCCGGTGTCCCGCACCTTTAGTACCGCTTCAGAGTGGGTCACCGTACCTTCAATCCAGACGTGAGCACCGCTGGGCTGGTCACCGCCCTTTGCGGCGGTGTCCGGCGCCTTTTCTGACGCGGACGCCAGCGCGTTGTCGCGGGCTGCTTCGATGGCGTTTTGAATGAGGTTGCTCAGGACCTGGTTGAGCTCCTCAGGCACGGATACAACCTGCGCATCACCGGCAAATGATGTGTGGACCTCGACGTCGCCGTGCACGGTCCGGGTCAGAAGTTCGACCACATCACGTGTTGCGCCCCACAGCTCCGTTGGCCGCAGTACCCGGGCATACCCTTCACGACTGTAGCGGCGCATCAACGTGACGGCGCCGCCGATGCGTGTCACGCCAGCCTGTGCGCTATCGAACATGCGCTCTAGCCTAGCCGGGATGCGCTTGAGACGACGGGCATCATGCGGCGATAGCTGCTCCCCGGCAGCGAGTTTGCCGTAGGCCTCCTGCACGCGCTTCACGTCGGCCTCGATCACTTCCATGCCGTTCTTGATGTAGTTGAGCGGGTTGTTGATCTCGTGAGCGAGACCGGCGGTGATCGTCTCCAGGCTATCCATACGCCCGGCCAACAGTCGGCCTGCCTGCTCCGCCTGCAGATCCAGCAAACTACGCACGGTGCTAAGCAATTCACGGGCAGAGAATGGCTTCTGGAGATAGGCGTTCACGCCTGTCTCAATACCGGCCACTCGGTCCTCTAGCGCACCGCGGGCGGTCAACATAACGATGGGGATGTGCGATAGGTCGGAGTCCTCCCGAAGGCGCCGTGTCAGCTCTAGGCCATCGATACCAGGCATCATCAGGTCGGTCACGATCAGATCAGGTCGCTCCCGCTGTGCGAGCTCCAGCCCTTTCAAGCCATCCGGCGCCGCCATCACCTTGAAGTGACGACGCAAAGCCATGTGGATGATACGAATGATGTCCGGCGTGTCCTCGACGATGAGCACCGTGTAGGGGCGGGTATGCTCGTCTGGATCACGCTCAACAACACGGCGCTCGGTGACTTCGGCGATGTCGAGCATCCGATAGGAGTTACTCTGCGGCATAATGGCGGTTGCACCTAGAATCGTCGCCTCGTCGATATCCCGTTGATTGGGCGCTGCGCCTTCGGAGAGCTGCGCGGCCGTAAAGTGCGCCTTACCCAATGGGAGCTCGAAGTAAAAAGAAGCTCCCGCACCCTCGGCGCTAGAAGCCCAAATTTGGCCGCCGTGCAGCAAGACCAACTCGTGAGCCAACGCCAACCCGATCCCGGTGCCACCGTGGGCGCGGGTACCAGCCATGTCGACTTGGTAAAACCGCTCAAAAAGCGCCTTTGCGTGCTCTGAGGGGAATCCGCAGCCCGTATCTGTAATCTCTACGGTAAATTTGTCGCTCGTGGCTGACAGCGTGACGTTGATCTCGCCATCCGACGGGGTAAACTTGGTCGCATTCGACAGCAGGTTGATGACCACGCGTTCGATGCGCTCGATATCGACCCAGACCGGTAGCGTCTCCAGATCGGTGTGAAACTTCAGCGCGATGTACTTGCGAACCGCAAGCGGCTCGATCTCAGCGACAAGACCACGCAGCCAAGGGAGAAAGTCATGCTCTTCAACATGGAGCTGGAGAGCGGACTCCTCCAGTTTAGACATATCGAGTAGATCATTGATTAATTTCAGGAGTTTGGTTCCGCTTCGCATCATCGAACGTAACGTCTTGCCCTGAATGTCGCTGATCGGCCCCATATCGCCCTGCTCCATCAACTCGACGGGAGACAGAATCATCGCTAACGGAGTCTTCAGTTCGTGGGTGATGTTCGCGAAGAACTGACTCTTGAACGCCTCCCGCTCCTGCAACGTCTCGTGGGCCTTTTCGACTTGATGCCGGGCGAGCTCAAGCTCCAAATAGGTGGCATGCCGTTCGGCGGCGCGGCGATAGTTAAAGATCTGTCCGGCGGCGACAGTCCCAGCCGTCGAAACGAGAAAGAATCCATTGGAAATAGCGATCTGGGGATCACCGATCGTCCCCAACAACAGATTTGAAGCGAGGTAGCTCACGACGATGGCGCCGTGGGTTCGAATCACGACGACAGGCGGCCACAGATAGAGCAAGCCACTGGCGATCATGACGAGGCTGAGGCCCGCATAATAATGAGAGGCTAGCCCGCCCATGACCACAATCATGATGCAGATGCCCAGCGCTGCGATGTACATGTACGACGACGAAAGGGCGTTGCTGTACTTGTCGAAGACCGGGCGCTTGAGCAGCGCGAACATGATCAGGGTCCACGTTGTGACAACGACCCGACTTCCCCATAGCAAGCCCAACACTTCCACAGGTGCCGTCAGGTAATCCAAGACGGCGAAGGTCGGATAGAGGATGATGACCATGGAGAGCGCGATGCGAGCGCCCCGCCGGTTGTGCTCACGCAACCCGCTGAGCCACCTGGGATCTTCGAAGTCAATTACCACGTTCGGCCGCCGCTATTTATGCATGACCACGAAGGGGTTCACACCAGTGGACTCGGTCCGCAACTCGATACGTGCAGACGGATCTGCTTCGGTCGCAAACTCGATCATCTCTTCGTGACTACGATACAACAGCCACCAGTCTAGCATGTGCTCCATGAGCCAACGACTCTGGCTTCCGTGAACCATGTTGCCAATGTTGAGGAAGCCTCCATCTCGCAAGAGACGGAAGAGCTTGCGGGACAGGCGCACGGCCGTTGGCTTCTTTAAATAGTCGTAGAGACCTGCGCAGATGATCGCATCAAACGGGGCAAACTGTTCAAAAATAGCTGGGTTTCTGATCAGCTGTTTGATTGAATCGTGGAGATAGACGATGCGCACACGGCCAGCCCAACGCCGCTCAACAAGTGGCTGCAGGCGCGCATGAGCGTACGACAAAGCGCCCGCATCTTGATCAAATAGGAGTATCTGCAGGTCGCTGGGCAGGTCTTCCGCTTGTGCCAACAACTCGTAGACTTCCTGGGCTGGTCCCGCCGCCACAGAGAGCACCTTGACGGGGCCACCGTCAGGCGAGCCACGCTCGAGGAGCGCCATCATGTCCCCGCGACTCATGTCCTTTCGATTGTGAACAGCAAAACCGGCCGGAGAGTGAAGTCCTGCGTAGTGAATCGACTTGGCAAACAACGTCGGTCCCTCAAACCCGCGGCGATAGATGTGGTTCATGATCTCGTAGTCGCCGGCATAGCCGAGCGGCTTAAAGCGGGCGCGATGCATCCACGGCGCTTCCATGAACAATGGATCGAGCACGTTGCGCGACAGCGCGACCAGAGGCTTGTTCTCCTCCCGGTCGCAATGCGCGATCAGATCGAATAACGCGTTGTTGCGGTTGATGAACTCATCTTTGAACTCGCGGTCGACCAGATCGACGATCGCCCGTCTCGCCAGCGAACTTTCTGTGCTGTGCAAGACGTCCCACGGTAGCTTGCTCTCAAGTGCGGCGAGGTTGGATTTGGCGTCCTCCAGGAACACCCTCAGCTCAAGCAAGGCGGCCTTGAACTCGCTGTGGCCAGACACGGACCATGGACTGCCGCTTGCCAGCAGGGGGGTATTGCCCTCGGCGTTCCAACGTTCGATCGCACAGACCGACCGTAGGGCATCCATCTTGACCACGCCGCCGACGAGCTCAGCGCCAATCACGACGCCGTCGACAATCCGGCGGGTGGTCACCACGCAGGCCTTGCCGCGGTAGACCTCGAGTCGACCAGCCGAAATGCAGAGATCTTCGACCTCGGAACCGATCGGCGGCGCTTCCACTTCAAACGGCAGAAGCAAGCCGACGCCACCCTGAGAGATGTCTCGAAAGGTCACTGGCAACGAACTGCCGTCGTGCCGAAAAGTGACTTCAAAACTCAGCGGCGCGAGCTCAGCAGCCGAGACGCGCTCGGGCCGGAAGAACACAGCGCGCCCAGAGGCGCCATCAAAACCTGCGTAGTCGTGCTTGTCGTCGCGCACAGCCGGCCTATCGCTTGCGACCACTGTCTCAGGCGAAAAAGCAGCTGAATCTTGTTGCATCCCATCCATGAAACGCCCCCTATAGTACACATCGATTTTGGCGTCGAAGACACGACGCGGCTCGTTGCGTATCCCTTTGATTGCTATCGCGGGTTACACGAGCCGTCCAGAAATGTGCACGTCACGGGGGGATCTCAGGGTGTCGTGGCGAGAGCGGAAATCCAAGCACTTTCTAGGGCTCTGTGTCCCACAATGGATCGATCCGGTGTCGGTTTGGCGCGATAATTTGAGTCCAAGCTACCGGAGTTGTAGGGGTCGTCGCAGGTAGGAGACACCGCGCGAAAGACGGGTCGACCCAGGGTGCAGCCAATCTCGCCGCGCTGATCACAACAGCCGCGCCATCGGGAAGCTCCGATTGCGGCGCCGCGGCAGCTTCGTCGGTCCCGAGAGGGGCAGCGAAAATCGCCATGAGGTGCGGTATTCGAGAGACTGACAGGCTTCCAGCCGAGAGAGTCCACGGCTATCATCGCCGCGCGCAGCGGTAGATGCCGCCCCAAGGAGCCGACATGACCGAGCCGTCGATCGCTAGCCCCAGCCACCGTGACCATCCCGCCTGCCCCAGCGAACCCTTGCCGCTGCCGGTGGGAACGAAACTGCGCACCAAGGGCTGGCTGCAAGAGGCGCCACTTCGCTGTCTTATCAACAATTTGCAACCGGACATGGCAGAGGATTGGCAAGACTTGGTGGTGTACGGCGGCATTGGTCGAGCGGCTCGTTCATGGCCTGATTTTCATCGTATCGTCAGCGCGCTGGAGCGTCTGGAGGCCGACGAGACCCTGCTGGTGCAATCCGGGCGCGCCCAGGGGATTGTGAAAACCCATGAAGACGCCCCCAGGGTGCTCATCGCCAACTCCAATCTGGTGCCGAAATGGGCGACTTGGGAGCACTTCCGCGAGCTGGAGGCCAAGGGGCTGATCATGTTCGGCCAGATGACCGCTGGCTCGTGGATCTACATCGGTACCCAGGGGATCGTGCAGGGCACCTACGAGACCTTTGCTGAAGCCGGGCGCGTACATTATGGCCAGGAATCCGGCTTCGACGCGCGAAAACCGCTCCGACACAAGCTGGTGGTGACGGCTGGCTTAGGTGGTATGGGCGGGGCACAACCGCTAGCTGCGGCGCTGGCAGGCGCCGCATTTCTGGCGGCTGAAGTGGATCCCGTGCGGCTGCAGCGGCGGCTGGAGACCCGCTATCTGGATGAAGTCGCCGACACCATCGACGAAGCCATCGACCGCGCGCTCGCATTCAAGACAGCTGGGGAGGGCAAGAGTGTGGCGGTTTGCTGCACAGCCCTCGATTTACTGCGGCGCATGGCCGAGCGCGGTATCGACGCTGATCTGCTGACGGACCAGACCTCGGCGCACGACCCCATGGTCGGCTATCACCCCCAGGGCATGACCCTGACTGAAGCGGAGCAGGCCCGGCGCACCAATCCGACCAGCTTTGTCGCCCGTGTGCGCGCCGACATTGTGGCCCACGTGAAGATGATGGCCGAAGCGACGAAGCGCGGCGTTCATGTGGTGGATTACGGCAACAACCTACGCGGCGAGGCTGTGCTCGGCGGGCTGGCCCGTGCGGTGGCGTTTTCCTTTCCAGGCTTCGTGCCTGCCTACATCCGGCCGCGCTTCTGCCGCGGAGAGGGGCCGTTTCGTTGGGTGGCATTGAGCGGCGATCCCGCTGACATCGCCGCGACCGATCGCGCCATCGCAGCGCTGTTTCCCAATAACCCCGGCGTACTGCAATGGCTTAGCGAGGGTGCGCCGCGCATCGCTTTTCAGGGCCTGCCAGCGCGAATCTGCTGGCTGGGGCTCGGCGAGCGCGCGAAGGCGGGGCTGAAGTTCAACGAGATGGTGCGCAGCGGTGAGTTGAAGGCACCGATCGCCATCGGTAGAGATCACCTCGACACCGGCAGCGTCGCTTCGCCCAATCGCGAAACCGAGGCGATGAAAGATGGCTCCGACGCGGTCAGCGACTGGGTGTTCCTCAACGCGCTGACCAACGCCGTGAGCGGTGCGACCTGGGTCAGCCTGCACCACGGCGGCGGCGTGGGCATGGGCTATTCGCAACACTCGGGCGTCGTCATTGTCGCCGACGGCACGGACGCGGCGGCCCGGCGACTGGAGCGCGTGCTCACCAACGACCCCACCCTCGGGGTGATTCGTCATGCGGATGCTGGGTACGAGCTCGCCCAACACGTTGCGGAGACCCGCGGCGTCGACCAGGCCAGGTGAGCGATATGGAGCGTATTTGTCTCACCGGTATCGACTGGCTGCTGACCTGCGATGGCCCGGCGCGACTCGGACTGACCGATTGGCAGCAATTGGGGCTGCGTGGCCCGTCAAAGCTCTGGCTGGAGCGTGACCATGGCTCGGCGCCCTGGCTGTTGGCGGCGATCAGCGATGCCGACCAACCGGGACCGTGGGCAGCGCAGCGGACGGTTGATTTGGGTGGGGTAGGTGTCACGCCGGGTTGGGTAGATGCGCATACCCACGCCGTTTTTGCAGGCGATCGGGCTGCGGAGTTCAACCAACGGCTGGCCGGTCGCAGCTATGCCGAAATCGCGGCGGAAGGCGGCGGTATCCTGCGCACCATGGCGGCGACGCGCTCAGCTAGCGTCGATGAGCTCGTCGCCAGCGCGTTGCCGCGTCTGCGCGAGATGGCTGCCTGGGGCACGGCAGTCGTCGAGATCAAGACGGGCTACGGTCTCGACCTCGACAGTGAAGTCCGCCTGTTGCAGGCCATTGGTCAGCTGCAGACGCAGCTCGCAGGCGAGCTCACCATCATCGCCACCGCCATGCCCGCCCACGCCATCCCGCCAAATCACCGCCAAGCGCCAGATCGCTACGTCGACGAGGTCTGCGAGCACATCTTGCCGGCCATGGCTCAGACCGGTGTGCCGTGCCCGTTCGTGGATGTCTTTGTCGAGCAGGGGTACTTCGACGTCACCCAAGCCGACCGCATCGCGGACGCAGCACAACGCCTCGGCATGGCGCTCAAGGCCCATGTCGATGAGTTTGTCGACACGGGTGGGGTGAGCTGGGCTGTGAAACGCGGCGCCGTCAGCGTGGAGCATCTGTTGGTCACAGGAGACAGCGGCATCAAAGCACTCGCTGGTAGCGATACCGTCGCCGTGTGCCTACCGCTCACGAGCGTCTTTCTGAGAGAGGGCTTTGCGCCCATGCGACAGCTGGTCGACGCCGGCTGCCTCGTGGCGCTGGCGACAGACTGCAACCCGGGCTCTGCCATGAGCACCAACCTGCACCTCGCCATGCAGATGGCGGTCCTCGGTGGTCACCTGACGCCGCAAGAGGCGGTGCGCGCTGTGACGTTGGGCGGTGCCGCTGCGTTGGGTGGCAAGACCGGACCGTTGGGCTGGAGCGGCGCGCTTGTCGTCGGCGAACCCTGCCATCTGACGGCCCTGTCTATTGGCGGACCCGACCGGCTATTTTATGAGCTAGGCTCGCCGCCGAGAGCCGTCCCAATCCGCTTATAGACTGAAAACTCAACGTTTTAGCGGGTATGGGCCGTAATACTCGCAGCGTCTAGCGGATGCCAACCTTGGCGAACGGCGAGGGCTTGTTGAACTTCTCGAAGAAGTCGTTGCCCTTGTCATCGGACACCACAAAGGCGGGGAAGTCCTTGACCTCGATGCGCCACACGGCCTCCATGCCGAGCTCAGGGTAATCCAAGACCTCGACCTTCTTGATGAAGTCCTGACCAAGCCGCGCTGCGGGGCCGCCGATGGAGCCGAGGTAAAATCCGCCAAACTCCTTGCACGACGCAGCGACAGAAGCTGCACGATTGCCCTTGGCGAGCATGACGAGCGACGCACCGATAGCCTGGAACGGCGGCACATACGGGTCCATGCGCTGTGCGGTCGTCGGCCCAAACGAACCAGAGGCGTGTCCGGCTGGCGTCTTGGCTGGGCCCGCGTAGTAGACGGGGTGATTCTTGATGTAGTCGGGCAGCTCGCCGGTCTCTTCTAGCAAGGCCAGCAGTTTGGCGTGCGCGATGTCCCGGGCGACAATCACAGTACCGTTGAGCAGCAGCGCATCGCCAACTTTCCGCTCGGTCAGCTGGGCCAAAATACCGCTCATCGGCTGATCGAGATCGATCGCCGTGGGCTCTTGCTTCAGGCCGTCGACCACCTCTGGCAGCAACCGGGCTGGGTTGGTCTCGAGCTGCTCCACCCAGAGACCGTCCTTGTCGATTCTGGCGAGGATGTTGCGGTCTGCGGAGCAGCTGACACCGAGCCCGACTGGGCAGGAGGCGCCGTGGCGCGGCAGGCGCAGGACCCGCACGTCGTGACAGAAGTACTTGCCGCCAAATTGCGCGCCAATTCCTGCCTTGCGGGTCATCTCCAGGACTTCGGCCTCAAGCTCCGTGTCGCGGAAGGCGCGGCCGTGGGCGTTGCCGCTGGTCGGCAGGTCATCGTAGTAGCCCGTGCTGAGCAATTTGGTCGCTTTCATCGTCATCTCAGCGCTGAGGCCGCCAATGACGATGGAGAGGTGGTACGGCGGGCAGGCGGCCGTGCCGATACCGTGGATCTTCTGCCACAGGAACTCGCGCATACGGTCGGGCCGCAGCAGCGCCTTGGTCTCCTGAAAGAGCTTGAACTTATTGGCGCTACCGCCACCTTTGGCGACGAAGAGAAAGTCGTAGCGCGGCCCTTTCTGCGCGAAAACATCAATCTGCGCCGGCAGGTTGGTACCGGTGTTCTTTTCCTCGTACATGCTCAGCGGCGCCACCTGGCTGTAGCGCAGGTTGCTCTGCCGATAGCGCTCGTACACCCCGCGGGACAGGGCCTCGGCGTCGTCACCGCTCACCAACACGCGGTCGCCGCGCTTGGCGATGATCGAAGCGGTGCCCGTGTCCTGACAGGAGGGAAACACCCGATCGGCGGCGATGATGGCGTTTTGCATCAGCTCGTTGGCGACGAAGCGGTCGTTATCGGTGGCCTCGGGGTCGCGCAAGATGCCGCTGAGCTGCTCGAGGTGTTTCGGCCGCAGCAAGAAGCTCACGTCGCCCATGGCTTCAAATGCGAGCTGGCTGATGGCCTCCGGGCTCACTTTGAGGAAGGTCTCGCCAGCCAATGAGACCGTCTCGACCCCTTCAGAGCCGACATGGCGCATGGGCACGTCATCGTGGTGACCGATTTGAAACAGCGGCTCGTAGACAAATGGCTTGCTGGCACTCATGGGTGGTCCTCCTAACGCACAACTCAGGCGCGCGAGCGAGCAAGCTAGACGCTTGGAGCGCAGACGACCACCCCTGTCATCGTCCTTTTAAGCTGCAAGATCCGTGGCAGACTGCGCGGCGCATCGACCCGATGAACCCGTTGGAGAACCTTGATGAGCCGCAGCCAACCGACCCGTCCCAAACCCAGACCCACTCGCCTGTCGATCCTGCTAATCTCTCTATTTCTCGGGCTTTTTACAGCATGCGGCGCCGAATCCCAAGATCCACAGACCGCTGACGCCGTCGCTGTCGATGGTCAATCGGACGCCAGTGGAGCGGATGCCGGCGCCTGTGGATTGCCGGCCGCAGGCACAGTCACCCTGCCAGCGGATGATGGCGTGCACGACGAGCTGGTCGAGTGGTGGTACTGGACCGGCCACCTGACGGACGAAAAAGGTCGTCACTACGGCTTTCAGGTGACGTTTTTCCTCTTTGGTGATGCGGCGTTCCGAGCGCAGCTGGCCAATGTGGCCATCGTCGACATCGAGACCAAGCAGCACCACAGCGCGGCGAAGTTTCAGTTTGGTAAGGCCACCAAGATCACCGACGGCTTTGAATTCGCCCTCGGCGCCCAGACGGCCAAGGGCGGCGGGGGACACGATGTGGTGCACGCGGAGATGGACACCTACACCCTGGATCTCAAAATCGACACGACGCGCCGGGCGGTGTTGCAGCACACCAACGGCTACCAAGCCTACGATTTTGGCGGCTACACCTACTACTACAGCCGCCCGCGGATGCAGGCCAAGGGCACGCTCAAAGTCGGTGGTGAGACCCGGCAAGTGTCGGGCAGCAGCTGGTTCGACCACCAATGGGGCGACCTGGAGTTGGCGACCGAGTTGGGCTGGGATTGGTTTGCCATCAACCTCGACGATGGTCGTGACATCATGGCGTTTGTGGTGCACGCGAAAGGCGGAGACTTGATGGTAGGCGGCAGCGTCACCGGTTCAGACTGCGTGACCCGTGAGCTAAAGCCAGGTGAGTTCAAGGTAAAATCGCTGGGCCAGTGGATCAGCCCGGAGTCGAAGTGCCGCTGGAACATCGGCTGGGAGGTCAGCGTCGATGGCGCCAAGCTCGCGCTGAACCCGGTCATCGCGGCGCAGGAGGTCTTCAACCCGAAGACGCCCGAGCAGAGCTACTGGGAAGGCGCATCGACCGTGACGGGAGACGTCAAAGGGCTGGCCTATGTGGAGCTAGCTGGCTGCGTGACGGGCAGCTAAAATGCTGGATTTCCGAGAGAAAAGCTCGATATCGCATCGGTTCGACATCGGCTTGCGCTACCAGACTGGCCCGTCTTTCCAAGCATCTGGCCAAGCTTCGCCGCGATTGCCCGGAATCTCGGTGCCATCACCTGCCGTCACGAAATTGCCCACATCACTGAATGCGCGCTCGGTTGACGTACGATCGCCGCGCTGCCGAAAGCCACTGAGCTGGCCACCGACACGCACCTTCACCACCTCGTGAGGCGCCGCGCGCAGGTCGACGAGCGCGCCCTTGCGAGCCGCATTCATCAGCTGTTCTTCATTGCCGATGGGGTCAGCGATGGTTTTGGCCTTCAGCGTCCAGATGAGCAGGCTGGTCGGTGCCTGATCGCCAAAATGGGTCGCGAGTAGGTCGTCGTGACCGTAGAACTGCTTGCCGATGTCGTTTTGATTGACCGGCCCAGCCATGAGGCAAATGCCCGCGAGCAAGTCGCAATCTTCCGGCAAGTCGACGACGCCCATGAGTTCAGCGTAGAGCGCGCCGCGGGCGGCCGATGCACCGCATGCCTGCAGTGCGAGCTCCCAGTCGAGGCCCAACCGGCTCAGCGCGCTCCGTGACACACCAGTGATGTAGACCCGCTGACCCACCAGCGCGAAGGCCTTGCGGCTTTTTTCGGCGTTGCGCGAAAACACCCGGCCGGATGGCAGGTCGATCCACTTGGGCATGCGCTTGACGACCTCATCGGTCACCGACTCGAGCATGGTGCGCAGCTGTCTGATCCGGGCCTTACCACCGGGCGAGAGCACGTCGATGCGATCGATGAGCAGCACGTCCTTGGCCACCTCACGCGACAGCCCCGTCCAGTGGGCGAAGGCGTTATAGCCGGCGCGACCTGCCTGCACCGTCAGCTCATCCGGCACGTCCATGTCCTGGCGCTCTTGGTACTGCGGTGGTGCCTTGGCCTCCGCGTTGACGCCGGGCTGCACCCGCTCGGATCGAAACGCCAACAGATTGGCGCCGATTTTACGGGCGGTCTGCACGCTCATGTCGATACGGTTCGCTTGTGGAACCTGACCGACCTGCGCCACCAAACTGATGCGCCAACCTAGGGCCTTGTCCTCCAATTTGAGGCCGCACAGCTCCTCCAAGCCCCGAATCATGGGCCGATTGCCCGCGCGCGGCTTGCCACAGAAGGGCGCCATGAAGACCTGTGCCCGGCGCTTTCCGACCGAGGCGAGCACCGCCGCCCGCTCCATGGAGTCGGCCAAAATACCGAGGTGGAGGTGCCGCAAGTAGCCGATGGTCGGGATGTCGTCGACGTGGCGCGTGCGCTTGTTCCACAGCCGCCAAGGGACAGTTACCAAGCTGGCGAAGGGCTGGTGGCCGACGATGGTCAGCAGGGCGGTGAAGGGCGTGCGGTACGGGCGGGTCATGACGATGTGGGTCATCAGGGCGCCGTCGAGCACATCGGCCTCGCGCTGGTCGAGTCCTCGCAGCAGATGCGCTGCTCGGCGGCTGTCCTCTGGCCCGAGTGTGACCTGTTTCTGACCACGAAAGTTGGTCGACTGCCGCGCGGAGAGGACGCCGAGGCTGAGTTCGTCAAAGAGTTCACGCTCCAACACTGGCTCGGCTGGCTCGAAGGCTGTGGGCCGATCTAACGCCAGCAACTTCAGGGCGTCAGCCGCTTCAGACTGGGTCAACCCAACGCGGGTGCGATAACCGACGGGCGAGCCCGACGCTAGACTGGCCGGTAGGTGATAGCGGTTGCGTTTTTCACCGTCGGCGGCGAACTCCGCTTGGCGCTGGCGACGTTGAACGACCTCGGGCGGCGAAATCGCGATGACTTCAAGGTTCTTAGGGGCTGCCTGAGGATCGATGGGGCGAGCGACTTTGGTGGCCATGGGGTTGCTCCAAAATGCGACTGATCGGTCGAGTCTTGTTCTATCGGCCCCCCAATAGCACAAAGGGACGCCCAATGGTCAAGCCACGGAGCGTCCCTGCGTCTTTATCTGGCAGCAGCTAGGTCGTGCGAGTGGCAGCGGCGACCATCTGGGACAGCGCATCCGCATAAGGGGCCTGTGCCACGCCTTGTTCGGTGATGATCGCGGTGACCAACTCGGCAGGGGTGACGTCGAAGGCCGGGTTCTCGATGCCGATACCCGCCGGCGCGACCTGCAAGGGCGGCACAAGCTCAGCGGGCGCCCAGCCGCCGACATGGCTGACTTCGCGCTTTGTGCGCTGTTCAATCGGGATTTCAGCGCCAGTTGGGCAAGCCAAATCGACGGTTGAGGTAGGTGCGGCGACGTAAAATGGGATGCCGTGGTGCTTGCACAGCACGGCGACCGCGTAGGTGCCGATCTTGTTGGCGACGTCGCCGTTGGCCGCGATGCGATCGGAGCCGACGATGGCGGCGGCGATCTTACCTTGCTGCATCATCCAGCCAGCCATGTTGTCGGTGATGAGGGTGGCCGGCAGGTTGTCTTGGACGCACTCCCAGGCTGTCAGGCGCGCGCCCTGGAGGTAGGGCCGGGTTTCGTCGACCCAGATGTGCAGGTCCTTGCCGGCTGCCACGCCCGCGCGCAACACGCCGAGCGCGGTACCGATTCCGCCCGTCGCCAGCGCGCCCGTGTTGCAATGATGCAGCACACCGCCGCTGTCGGGGAGCAGCGCGGCACCGTGCCGGCCCATCGCAGCGCACGCAGCGCGATCTTCATCGTGGACAGCTGTCGCTTCTTCAAACAGCGCCGCTGCCGATCGCTGTCCCGCGGCGTGGTCACGCTCGGCCCGGCGGCTGAGTCGATCGATCGCCCAAAATAGATTGACCGCCGTCGGCCGCGTGGCGGCAAAGCGAGCGCACCACTTGTCCCAAGCGGCATCCCAATCATCGGCGGGCGCGAGGGCCATGGCCTGGGCGAGTCCGTAGGCGGCGGTCACACCGATGGCAGGCGCCCCGCGCACCACCATGTCGGTGATGGCCTGGGCGACCTCCTCTGGGTCACTGAGTTCGCGCCACACCTCCTGCTCCGGCAGCAGGCGCTGGTCGATGAGCCGAACGATGAGCTGGCCGTTATCCAAGGCCTGACAGGTGACCGCTTCGATTTGGGTAGTCGCTTCCATGGTCGTGATCCTGTGTGCGGGAGACGTGCTGCTGCGGTGACGCCCTCTTGTGGCGATGGGCAGCAGGGTGACTCAACGAACAATGAGTTTGCCCAATGTGACGCGGTTGTCGTTGTGGCGGACCACGCCCGGCCCCGTTGCGCTCTTGATAATGAGGCGCTTGTCGTTGAGCGGATTGAACAGCCCCATGATGATGTCGTGCGCGCCGGCGGTCGTTCCCAGCGGCACCTCCTGCTCGATGAGCACACTGATGATGTCGCCCTTGAGCCAGTGGTTGGTCTGAAAACAGCCGGTGCAGCGCTTGCCCTCGCGCTTGCTGTGCGGGTGGATCGCCAGCGGCCAGAGATCGCGGTGCAACGGGTGGGGGTGCATGAAGATCATGTAGCTCGACGCCAGGCCCTGCCGCACCTCGAAATACAGCGTGAGCTTGTACTTCTTCGCCCGCCGAACAGAGCGCTCCGCCAGCTTGTAGCCCACGATGTAGAGCTTATTGTCGAAATTGACCTCGGTTTTGTTGATGCCTTTCAGTGCGTCAAACTGCTTGCGGTCCAATACGTGCTTCTTCAACCAAGAGTCGTCTTTTTGACCCTTAGCCAAGTGCGTCGCGGTCAGCACCAACCTGGACGAACGGGCATCGACCACCGTGATGTGGCGCCCTTTATTCGCCCGGCGGAAGTTGAAGTTAAGCTCGGAGAAGTGGTCCTTCGGCACGACGACAAAGCGCTGCTCACGGCTCATCGCGGAAGCCTCGGCGTTGTACTTGCCGCTGGCGACCGCAGCGGGCTCTGCAGTGTCGAGCGCAAAGTGGCCGCGAGATGGATCGCCCGCGACGAGGGACACCGCGTTGTCGATCAAGAGGGATGTCTTGTCGTTGCTGACCACGCGGGCCTTCTGGCCGTGGCCGTTGTACAGCGTCGCGCCCTTCCAACCGTCTGGTTTCCAACTCTTCGCGGCAGTGGGTCCGGCACCTTCTTTGCCAGCCTCGATCTGCACACGCTTGCCACCTGTGCGATGGGCGATGCCAAACCACGCCTTGTGGTCGCGGATGCCGTCGCCGTTCTTGTCGTTGATGTCCTTCCAGCCGGCGATGGCGAGATCCAGCGAGCGACCGTTGGGACCAAAATCAGACACCCGCGTGGCGACATTGCGCCCAGCGAGCAGGCGCAGGGTGGCGCGGCGATCACCGAGCGTGGGCATGGTCTGGGTATAGAAGTTGCTGGCGATGGTGTGGCGACCACCGGGTGCATACTTGAACACCCGCGGCGGCTCGCCATCGGCCTGTTGAGAGGCCTGCCCGGTGCGCTCCAGTAGGTGTTTTTGCGAGAAGTGCAGGCTGAGTTCAGGCAGGAGACCAAAAGCGTAACCGCCAGTCATCAATAGCGCCGCCATCAGGGGCAAGGCGGTGGCGATGCGCGGCCGTTCGATGAGGGCGGTGAGCTCCAAGCCGACGTAGCGGGCGAGCTCCACCCAGCGATAGGTGCGAGCGGCGTGGTTGCCGATGACCAGCACCATCAACCCGACGAGCAGCGCCGTATCGGGGGCGGTCAGCAGGACGCGGGCGAGATAGCGGGCGCCTTCCGGTGCGAGCCAAACAATGCGGCCAGCGAGCACCACAAACAGACTGCTGCCGACGACCAGCGCGGCGCTGAGGGCGCCCAAAGCCCACGCTGCTCGGTTGGTTCCAGCGCGGTGCCCGACGACCAGGGCCAACGCGATGGCAAATCCCCAGGTGGCTGCCAAATAGCCGTAGCTCCATGTGCCCGCGACCTGACTGCCGCCGACGCCCAGACCACCGAGCGCGATGAGCACGAGGACGGCCGTGGTCATGACGCTGGAGCCACCCAAGGCGTTGAGAACGCCGTCGACCATGGACGGCGAAGACGGGTCATTTGCAGCGCCGCGGCGGCCCGCTAGCCAAGAAAGGACGGCGGCGATGGCTGCCAACAGCAAGGGTGCGATGAATGGCGCCGATGACAGGCCAGCGACCAGCGCGCCGCCCCAACCCATCTGTGCAGCAGCCACCCAGAGACCGGCGATGGCCTGGGCAAGCGCCAACGCAGCAATCAGGCCCAGCGCGACGGGCTTACTCGCCGTCCATCCGCTTGCTTTTGCCAGCCACGACCACGGTGCGCGATCGCGGCGGCTGGGGTGCGCCAGGGCAGCGCCAGCGATGAGTGCGACGCCACAAGCGGCCCCGGCGATCACCTCAGGGCGGGTGGTTTGAATCGTGGTCCAAATGCGATCGTAGGTGTAGCCGGTGCGGGTGGCGTTGGCCCTGGACAACCCATCTGCCCGCGCGCCCATGCTGATCAAGACATCCAGCAGCCAGATCAGCGCGACGCCGCCCAACAGCCAGGCGCTTGCAGCCGCGCCTTGCAGGGTGGTCATGGTGCGCCGCAGCCAACCCACGGGCCGAGCCAGACCCAGGGCGAAGGCGCCCATGCTCAAGAACACAATGGCCCGCAAGCCGCGGTGGACTTTGAGCTCCTGCGGCCACTGGTAGACAGCCGAATCGCCACCGAAAGGCGGATCCCAGGCCAACCAACGAACCAGCGTCGACGCTTCCTTGCCGATCTCACGATGCAGCAACAGGGTCGGCACGACGATGAGCAGCGTCAGCACAGGCCCGCCCGCTTTGCCTTGGCGAATGTCGAGCAGCAGCGTGGCCGTGACCGCAGCGACGATGGCCGCCACCGGCACGGCCACCTGATGAAACTCTGGCATCAAGGTGACGACCGCGACCAACGGCGCGCCAAACCCCATGGCCAATACGATACGCGTGCGCTGTGCATCGTCAGGCTGATCGGACTTGCCGGCCTGAGCGACGAGCAGGCGACCCATGGCCAACAGGAAGATCGCGCCCCACGGGTACAGCGAAAATCCGACCATGCCGACGATTTCCGAAAAATCACGGTGACTCTCAGGAATTCCGCCGCCAAAGGGCATCTGCGTGAAGCGAAAGCTGCGCAGGAAAGCACTCTGATCGTCGCCGAGCACCCACCAGGCGCACCCTGCGAGGAGCACCGCGCTGACCACGGCGCTGAGCAACGGACCCGGGCGCCAATCTGCAGCCACGACGACGTACCCAACGCAGATGGCGGCCCCCATGGTCAGACCGCCGAGACCGAGACCGAAAAACAAGATCGCCAGGCCAGCTGCGATCCACAGCGGCCACAGGCGCGCCTTCTGAGAGAGCCCCTGGGCCAGACCAAAGGTGGTCAACGCCACGCCGAGCGGTCCCGTCTGCGCCAACGTCACCAGCCTGGCGGACCCGGTCATCATGGGCAGCGTGGCGTAGACAATGACGGCCATCCAGGCGGCTTCTAGGCCGAAAAGACGGGCCATGGCGATAAATAGCAGCAGGCCAGTCAAGATCGCGAGCAACGCCCCTGGCAGCCGCGCGGCGGTCTCGCTGGCGCCCAATAGATCGAGGCTGACCGCGACGAGCCAGGTGTCGAGCAGCGGCGCCTGGACCGAGCGTTTGTCGACCTTGTGCTGCACCCGAAACCACGGCGATGGCGCACCAGCCGTCAGCACACCCGCCAGTTTGTCGGGGGCCGTGATCTGCTCGGATCCAACGAACAGCGGCGCGAATGACCCCGGCTTGTCTGTGGGCATGACGTGCTTCCAGAAGCCGCCGAGCAGCCCCCGCTGAACGGTGCGAGCGCGGGCGGCGGCCAGCTTGTCACGCACGATCTCGGTGGACCAACGCTTGCTCACGAGCACGATCAGCGCGCCGCGATTGCGATCGGTGATGTTGTCCAAATGGGTCGCTGCGCCGTTCCAGGATGCATCGAGATCGCGCGCGCCAATGGCGGCATCGAGGTCGACAACGAGCCCGTGCGTGAGCCGATCATCCATCTGGCTCGCCGCAACCCGCAGCGCCTGAGCCGGCCGCGCATCTACCCGGCGCAGCGCCAGGCCGTCCGTCGCTTTTTCCAAGGGCCGGAGCAGTTTCTTGTCATCGTCCACGATCAAGATCTGTGGATTGCCAGCGATTTGGCGCGCCACCTGCGCCCTGTCCATCTCCCACGGGTCAAGCAAGCCGCTGCCACCGAGACCGGGCAAAACGACGAGCGACAGCAAGGCCACAGCAGCGAGTACATGCAACAAGCGGATCATGAGCGACGATCTCCAACCCCGGGTCATTGTCTCCCAGGCGAACTCAAGGGCGCGAGACCCTAGCAGAAGCGCCGGATGGGGCAAGGAGGCCTTGTCTTTGCGTGTTGGGACGAAGATTGCCTCGAACCTGATCCCAACTGCGCAAAACTTTGACCGCTTTTTTCATCTTTGTACGGGCTCATTGCCTTGACACCGCTTCGGCGCGACCTATAAAACACCTGCCCTTCGCCCGAAAGTAGGGCAAAGGCATGGCCGGTTCGCACAACCACAGCACGCAACGACGGCGTCCAAAGGGCGGTCTTCGTGCCAGGGATGCGAAGAAGGCTCTCGTCGTCGAGAGGTTTGAACGAACGATCCGAGGGGCACTCGGGTCGGGATTTCACGTTCTTCTGTGAGCAGCATGGCCGGCAGAATCGCGCAGAATGTCATCCGCGAGATCACCGCACGCACGGATATGCGCGCGGTGGTTGGTGATGTGGTGCGTCTGTCGAAAGCTGGCGGCGGGTCGCTCAAGGGCCTGTGCCCCTTTCACAACGAAAAGACCCCCTCGTTCACGATCAACGTTGGCCAGAAGGTCTACTACTGCCACGGCTGCGGCGCTGGCGGTGATGTGATCTCCTTTGTGCGCGAGACCCGCGGGCTGAACTTTGGCGAGGCTGTCGAGTGGCTCGCCGATCGCGTCGGCATTCAGATCGAACGGGAAGAGCTCTCCCCAGCCGAGCAGCGGAAACGGCGCCAAGAGCGCAGTGAACGGGCCCGATTGCTCGATTTGAACCGCGCGGCGCTGGCCTGTTTTCAGCGGCAGCTCATGGGACCTGCAGGCGCCTCTGCCCGCGCTTACCTGCGGGAACGCGGCCTCAGTGAAGAGACCGTACAGACCTTCGGTGTCGGCTGTGCGCCCGATAGCTGGGATGCGCTGACCCGTGATCTCATCGAGCGCGGATTTGAGGAGCGCGAGCTGTTGCAATTGGGCCTAGCGGCGCAACGGCGCAGTGGCCAGGGGCTCTACGACCGCTTTCGTGATCGTCTGATGTTCCCGGTCTACACGGCGATGGGTGATCCGGTCGCTTTTGGCGGTCGTGATCTCAGCGGCACCAGCCAAGCCAAGTACATGAACTCGCCGGAGAGCGAGCTGCAGAGCCGCCAACAGAAGTTCTACAAGAAGAGCCACGTGGTCTTCGGGCTGAGCACCGCGAGAAAGGGCATTCGCACCAGCGGCATCGCGATTTTGGTGGAAGGCAACCTCGACGTGATGATGATGCACCAGCACGGCATCACCAACGCGGTCTGTCCCATGGGCACTGCCCTGACGGTCCAGCAGCTCGGTGAGATCAAGCGCTTCACCGATCGTGTAGCCCTGGTGTTCGACGGCGACAAGGCCGGCCGCGCAGCCATGATGAAGTCGGTACCCAAGTGCTTGGAAGCCGGTCTCGACGGGGTCTATGTACTCCTGCCCGAGGGAGACGATCCCGATACCCTACTGCGCGCAGGCGGCATCGATGCGTGGGATGAGGTCTTCGCCAAAGGCAAGAATCTGATCCATGGCTGGATCGACGCCATGGTGGCCCAATGGGACGGCACAATTCGCGGAAAGAGCGAGATTCTCAAGGCGGTAGCGCCGATCTTGGCTACGATTTCCGACCCGATTAGCCACGATATGGCCAAGGATTATCTCGGTACGCGCCTGCTCGGAGACCGGATCGAAGACAATCGCCGGCCGCTCAATAATTACCTGTCGAAGGCGCCGCGGCGCCGTCACGAGCAGGACACGGAGCAACCGCGTGTCGCCTTGGGTCCAGCGATTCCACCCGGCGAGTTGAACCTCGCGCGCACCATGATGTGGCATCCGCATCTGCTGCCCGACTTGGAGACCACGGGTGCGTTGGAATACGTCACCCACGACTCGCTGCGACAGGCGCTATTGCATCTCATCGGTCACGCGAAAGCCCAGGGTGAGGTGCATCCCAGCGATCTGCCCGGCTGGCTCGCCCAGGTGCCCGATGACGCCGCGCGTCGGGGGTTGCTCGCTGCCCTCACCGAACCGGCCAAGGTTGGACAAGACGACTGCGTGCCCTACCTCGAGCACATCATCGATCAGCTGGAGATCGCCGCGTGGCGCACCCATAAAGCTGCCCTCACCGAGCGTGCCCAGCTGGCAACCGACGAAACCGAACAACTACAACTCGCTCGCGAGATGACTGAGGCTGCGCGCCGCATCCGCGAACTCAATCGCCATTTGATCCAGACACAGCAAGCGGGGCCTAACGCCACGCCGCCCGCTGATGGTGTCGCCCAGAAAGGAAGTGTCCATGTTTGAGCATATCGACGAGACAGCGCTAAAGGCCCTGGTCGAAAGAGGCCATGCCCGCGGCTCCCTGTCTTTTGACGAAGTCGAAGCCGTCATCGGTGCCGATTGCAATCGTCCGTTGGTCGACGAGGTCGTCGAGCTGTTGACCGCCAACAACATCGTGCTGGTCGAAAACCGGGTTGGTCTGCGTGAAGGCACGCTCAATCAGCTGCGGAGCTTCAACCTGGCCGCCGCGTTGACGCAGTCCGACAAGGACGACGAATACACCGACGAGCCCTACTTGCGCACCAACGACCCTGTGCGGATGTACCTGCGCAAGATGGGCTCGGTGGCGCTGCTTACCCGTGAGGGCGAGATCGAGATCGCCAAGCGTATCGAGACCGGCGAGCACGAGGTCTTGGGCGCGATGCTGATGACCAAGCGCAACCTGGCTGCGTTCCTGGAGCTGCGCGAGCGGGCCCAGGAGATGATCGTCTTCGTCAAGAAGGATCGCGGCATCCGCAAGAAGATCGCCGAGGCCGAGGTGGCGGGTAAAGAGACCAGCCTCAGGTGCAGCAAGCGTGGTGGTGAACGCCCGCCATTTTCGCTGAAAGACTTGGTCAAGAGCATCGACGATCGCATCGGCGGTACCGACGAAATCGTCATCTGCAAGAACGTGATCGACGATCTCGATACGCTCGAGAGCTACAACGACGAGATCGTGAAGTTCCTCAAGCAGGTGTCGACGACGCGGACGGAAGGCGGCAAGCGCAAGCTCGTGCACGCCTTCTTGGAAGAGCAGGTGCGGCAGCCCTACTTCACCGAGGTCTGCAACGACACCCTCGAGAAGATGACCATGATGCGGGCCCACCTGCGCGATGTGCAGGCCCTGTCGCCAGCAAAGTCGCGGCGGGTGCCGTCGATCATTGAGAACATGGACGGGATGTCGGCGCTCGTGCGTGTGGTGCGTCTGTACCGCAAGCGGATTCGCAGCGACGATCCGGCCGAGGCTGCACGCGACGACTTGGCCCGCAAGAAGCGGATTCGGCAGGTTCCGGACTTGATGCGCGCCATTTTCGACGACGAAGTGGCCATCCGCGCGCTGCTCAAGCAGCTCGACGCTTTCGACCCGGAAGACGATTCCGCCCCGCTGTCTGATTTGATCGACGGCTTGCCCAAGAAGGTGACCAAAGCGCAGCGCGCGCAATACCGTGCCTCTGCTGCAGCGACGTTCCAGTCGATCAAGGCGCCATTGAAAGCGCTGATCAAGGTTCGCGCCAAAGTCCTCATGGGTTCGCCGAAGGATGCCGAGTTTCACGCGGACGTCGGTGAGCGCGACGAGCGGGAAGCCGAACTCCAGCACCAGATCGTCGACGCGCTGACGTGGGTTGTCCGCAAGCTGCCGAAAAAGGCTGGCGACCTGCCGCCCCGCTTTGAGCGCGAGATGGCTGAGGACAACGATCGCCTGCTGCCCGTCGAGGATGGTGGGCACCACGATTACGTGACGATCTCGCCGGCTTGGCTGCAGGAGTGCGTGTTTGTGGCCGTGGCTCAGATCCTCAATGAGCTGCCCATATCGTACAAGCTGGTCGAGACGATCGGCCGCCGCGCCATCTTGGAGCGCCTGCTCGACGTCGGCCTGCACCGTAAGCAGTACGACCGTGTCATCGAAGACGGCAAGTCGATCATTCGCGACATGCTCGACGCGGACTACCAGATCCAACGCCAGGAGATGCGCCTAGCTGAATTGGCGCTAAAACGCCTAAAAGCCGCCGGGAAACGCAAACCAGAGCCTTGTTTCGACTACAAGACGGTCATCAGCTTGGCCCGGGATTACCGCAAGGCGGACGCCACGACCCTGCGTCGGATGGAGCGCAAGCTCGGTGTGCTCAAGGCGGAGTTGCTCGAAGCCCAGAAGATCATCAAGACCAACAAGAAGATCCTCGATGACGCTTGTAAGGCGGCCGGTCACAAGGCGGACGAGCTGCGTCGGCGCAACGAGATGATCTCCCATGGCGAGCGCATCGCCAACAAGGCCAAGAGCGAGCTGGTGGAGGCCAACCTGCGCCTCGTGGTGTCGATCGCCAAAAAGTACACCAACCGTGGTCTGCAGTTCCTCGATCTGATTCAGGAAGGCAACATCGGCCTGATGAAAGCGGTCGACAAATTCGAGTATCGCCGGGGCTATAAGTTCTCGACGTATGCGACCTGGTGGATCCGTCAGGCCATCACCCGCGCCATCGCCGATCAGGCCCGGACCATTCGTATTCCGGTCCACATGATCGAGACGATCAACAAGCTCATCCGCACCAGCCGCTACCTCCAGCAGGAGCTCGCCCGCGAGCCGACGCCGGAAGAGGTGGCCGCCAAGATGGAGATGCCCATCGACAAGGTGCGCAAGGTGCTCAAGATCGCCAAAGAGCCGATCAGCCTTGAGACGCCCATCGGCGAGGAAGAGGACAGCCATCTCGGCGACTTCATCAAGGATGAAAAGGCCGTCAGCCCGGTCGACGCGGTCACCATGGCGGCGCTCGAAGAGAAGGTACGGAAAAGCCTGGCCTGCCTCGCCCCGCGTGAGGAGAAGGTCATCCGCATGCGCTTTGGTATCGGCGAGCGGAGCGATCACACGTTGGAGGAGGTCGGACAGCAGTTCGGCGTGACCCGCGAGCGTATCCGGCAGATCGAAGCCAAGGCGCTGCGCAAGCTGCGGCACGCCACACGAGCCAAGATCCTCAAGCCGTTCAACGAGACCGGCAAGTAGCACCGCGGCAAGACGGCGGACCTTCACAGTCACGCAACGCTATGACGACCGCTTTTCCAAGGTCGCAAGCTTGACAAGCGCAGGCAGGGAGCCCAAAACGTCCAGCGGATCACTCCGCAGGGCCCTGCCGCTCCCGCGCTGAGATCCAGGCGAAAAGGGCCTATAGCTCAGCGGTTAGAGCTGCCGGCTCATAACCGGCTGGTCCCTGGTTCGAACCCAGGTGGGCCCACCACGCCCCACCTTGGGGCACGCCAGGCCCCTTGCGAACGACTCTTCGGAGCTGTAAGCGAGGGACAAGGCGCTAGATCTCGCCCATTTACCCTTTACAAGCGGCGGAGTGCACTATGGCTGTTGTCACCGATCCACGTCAGATTCTGGATACCTTGCGCAAGCTGCAGGCCATTGATGACGAGATCAAAGATGTGCGCGAAAGTCGCGATGGTATGGTCAGCAACCTGACCCGCCTCACCGCAGTCCTCGAGCAGCGCGACGAGCAGCTCGGTGAGATGCGCGGCAAGCTCAGCGAGGCTGAGACCTGGTACGCCAAGAAGGCGAGCGATCTCGAGATCGAGCGTGAAAAGCTGCAGAAAGCCAAGACCAAGATGAGCGCGGTCTCCCGCAGTCGCGAGTACGTCGCGGTCAACCGTGAGCTCGACAATATTCGTAAGAATATCGGGCATCGCGAGGACGAGGTCGAGCGCCTCAACACCGCGATCGAAGAGTTCCGGAGCACCATCGAGTCCGAAAACGAGAAGGTCAAAGACCTGCGCGCCATGGCGGAGGCGGAAGACGCCAACAGCCGCGACGCGCTCGCCGAGATGGACGGCAAAATCGAAGCCGTCAATGTGCGGCGCGCCAAGATCACCGACAAGCTCGAAAATCGGCTGGTGCGGCGCTACGAAAAGATCTTCAAGGCCCGCGATGGTGTCGCTGTCGTCGCCATGCTCGACAGCTCTTGCGGCGGCTGCAACATGAACGCACCGCCCCGGTTGATCGAAGCGATCATGCGCGGATCGAGCTTGATTCAGTGCCCCTACTGCAACCGCTTCATGTTCCAGGAAACGGCGCACAACGCTGACGGTGAGGCCGTCGCCGTGTAGCGCGCCAACTGCAGTTGCCCAATCATTGTCATCGGCCGGCTTCCACCCCTGTGGGAGGCGGCTGTTGGCTTTTTGTGGACGTCGCAGCCCGACCTTCAGGCGAGCGAATCGATGCAGCGCGACGCCCACAGATCGGGGCATCCAAGACGCTGTAGGGCTCCGCTACCCAAGGTCGCGGTCAACCACGCGGATAGCGACGACAACTCACGGTCCATCACAGGGTTAGAGGTCTACGTAGAGCCACAACCCGGACCTCTGCACAGCTCGTGACGTGGTAAATCGACAGGGCAGGCCGTCGACGGCATGCTCGGCCCATGAACGTCGCCTTCATCGTCATCGTCATGGCTTCCGTCCTCTTCGCTGCCCTCACAGGCACGGCCGACGCCGTCGGGCTGGCAGCGCTCAATGGCGCCAAGACCGCGGTTGAGTTGGTGCTCTCACTGGCGGGCTCGATCACCTTCTTCTTGGGATTGGTCTCCATCGTCGAAGCGGGCGGTGGGCTGGCGATGATGGCCAAGATCATCCGCCCCGTGCTGGTTAAGCTCTTCCCCGAGATCCCGGCCGACCACCCCGCCATGGGCGCCATGGTCATGAACCTGGCTGCCAACGCGCTAGGTCTCGGCAACGCGGCGACACCCTTTGGTCTCAAGGCCATGAAGGAACTCAGCACCGTGGCGCCGCACAAGGGCGAAGCCAGCGACGCGATGTGTCTCTTTCTCGCCATCAACACCAGCGGCCTGGCGATCTTGCCGACGGGCATCATCGCCCTGCGCGCCGGGCTGGGGTCCACCGATCCAGCGGCGATCTTACCCACCACGCTGCTGGCCACTGGCGCCTCGACGATAGCTGGCGTCACCGCCGCGCTGCTCCTGCGCAGGCTACCGATGTTCGCGCCGGGGCAAGTCATAGATCCGCCGGGTGACGAGAGCGCGCCCGACGAAACCCAAGGTGATGCAGATACCGCCAGTCTCCCGCTGAATCCCAGCAAAAGTGCCGAAAACCCAAGCGATGAGACGCAAGCTGACGTGACGGAGCCCGAACCCGTCGGCTCCCTCTGGCCCCTCATTGGGCTGATCTTTGCGCTCGGCGGGCTGGTCTGGGCGGTCCAAGCGTGGGGCCAAGCGGCGAGCGCATGGATCTTGCCGGCCCTCGTCGCCGGCATGGTCGGGTTCGGTGCCTTGCGCGGGGTCAAGGTCTACGAGGCCTTCATGGTCGGCGCGAAGGAGGGCTTTCAGCTCGCTCTCGGCATCATCCCCTACCTGGTCGCCGTGTTGGCGGTGGTGTCCATGCTGCGCGCATCGGGTGGTATCGCTGCCCTCGTGGACGCTGTGGGCGGGATCTTCAGCGCGGTGGGTATGCCGGCTGAGGTGCTGCCGCTCGCCCTGCTCCGCCCGCTGACAGGTTCCGGCGCGTTCGCTATCACCGCCGAGCTCGCCAAGACCCACGGAGCCGACAGCGCCATCGGGCTCATCGCCACCACCATGAACGGCTCAACGGAGACCACCTTCTACGTGCTGGCTGTGTATTTCGGCTCGGTCGGGGTCACACGCGCGCGCTACGCCTTGGCAGCTGGCCTGACGGCGGACATCGTCGGCGCCATCGTCAGCGTCGTCGCTGTGAACTGGCTGCTTCTGTAAAATCGGCACCAAACGCTGGGCTACTTGCAGACGTTGGCCTTGGCAGGCGTGCCCTTTTCCCGCAATACGCACTTGGGGTGGCTCTGGTTGGTCACCTTGCCAATCTTGAACTGAAAGCCGCCCTCGTAGACCAGCGAGACATGCTGGCACGTCGACCCCGACCACGACTTGCAGTCGGCGTTTGAGGCGCAGTTTTTCTGGCCCCAGTCGGTCTTGCTCGAGTCGAGGTTGCTCTGGCTCGCGAGCGTGCCGTAGGCGCACGTGGCACTGATCCAGCAATCGGCCTTGTCGTTGTCAGCCGTCTTGAGACAGGTGCTCTTGAGCATCATGGACCCGCCGGCGACCCAGGGCCCGTTGAGTGTGACAGAGTCGACCATTTTGCCCGTGGCATTCAACAGGGAAATCGGCGTTCCCACCTTGGCGGTGATGTCGAAGGCGCCGCCAGCCGCGACGTCCTTGTAGCCGTAGATGGCGCCGATGCTGTTGCTCTGACTTGGCGCAGCCCGAGCGGCGATGACCACGTAGCCCTTCGAGGGGACCACAATCTTGGCGAAGGCGCCTCCAGCGGTGATCTTGTGACTCTTGGCGCCGCTGACGAGGGTCCATCCCGCCAAATCGACGGGTAGGTTTGTCGGATTGTAGAGCTCAAACCACTGGCCGTTTCCATCCTTTAAAGCCGTAGAATCGGGCTGTATCTCGCTAAAGAGCACCGTTCCGACCGGCGGCGGCAAGGCCTCTTTCTTACACTTGTCACTGCAGCCGTCGCCGGACTGTTTGTTGCCGTCGTCGCACTGCTCGCCCAGGTTCGCCTCGACGATGTGGTTGCCGCAGCCGGGCTTGGCAACGCACTGGCCGCTCTGGCACCACATACCCGTCGGCCCGTTGCCGCACACCGTGTTGTTCGGCTTGCCCTTGCACGGGTTAACGCAGCTCGGATTGGCCTTGCCTGGCGATCCGAGGTCACCGAAGCCATAGACAGTCTTGGCGGCACACCACGCGGCGGCTTGGTCGTTGGCAATCGCGGTCATGGTCACGGGTGCTAGGCTCATCGACTTACCCGTCGTGAGGGGATGCGTCTTCGGGTCCCACTTCACCTCGTCGATCACCGCTCCTGCCCACAGCAGTGAGAGATCGTCACCAAAGCTAGGCGACAGATTGATGTCCTGGCTGGCGACCGCCCCTTTGTAGCCATAGGCCGCCGTGACGCCACCGTTGGCGGTGCTATCGGCCGAATACGCCAGCACCAAGAACCCCTTGGCAGGGACGAGCAGACCGCCCTTGTTGGTGATCTTGTGCTGCTCGATACCGCTATTTTTCAGCGTCCAGCCGTTGATATCGATAGGGGTCGTCCCAGGGTTGTACAGCTCGATCCACTGCCCCATGAGCCCGCTCGCCTTGGTCGGACTCATCATCAACTCACTGATGACCACCGAGCCAGAGGCGTAGAACTCCTTCTTGCACTGCGCTGTGCAGCCATCGCCGGGCACCTTATTGCCGTCGTCGCAGGCCTCGAAGGCGTCGAGCTTGCCATTGCCGCAGTCTTGGCTGTCGCACGCATCACCAAAGCCGTTCTTATCGGAGTCTTTTTGCGTAGGATTCGGCACTTGCGGGCAGTTGTCGCACGCATCGCCCACGCCGTCGTAGTCGCCGTCACTCTGGCTCGGATCAGCCAGTTTCGGACACACATCACAGGCGTCGCCGACCTTGTCGCCATCGCCGTCTGTCTGCTGTGGATTGCTCACAAATGGACAGTTGTCACTGGCGTTGATGATCTTGTCGTCATCTTTGTCACCCGTCGTTGGAACGCAGCTGATGTTGGCCTTACCCGGGGTACCAAAGAGCCCCGGGCTTCCTGCGATGGCGGTTTGCGCGTCGCACCAGTGGTTGGTGTCGTCGTTGGCGAGGGTGTGCAGCTTCGACGGGTCCAACTGCCAGCCCAGCCCTTTTTGGGTGGTCGCATTCCACGTCCAGGTCACCCGATCGACGACGAGATTGTTCGTCGGGTCGATGAGGCTGAGCGCATCCTTTGTCAGGTCAAAAGTCACCTGTGGATTGCCGCCCGTCGTGAACGCATAGCCCGGTTGTACGCCGCCATTGCTCGCTGCGTTGCTGGTATTGGCCAACACCAGGTAGCCCTTCGCCGGCACCAACACGGCGCCTGAGATGGTGTGCAGCACGCCCGCGCCGCCGCTGGCTTTGTCGACCTTGACCTGCCATCCACCGATGTTCACGTCGAAAGAACCGGGATTGTGCAATTCGATCCACTGCGGCGTCGCTGCACTCGACCAAATCATCACCTCGCTGATGACGACCTTGCCGGGTTTGGGCGGCGCTGCTTTGCAGTTTTCGCAGCCGTCGCCGCTCAGCAGATTGCCGTCATCGCAGGTCTCGGACAGATCGAGCTCCCCATCTCCGCACACCGCCGGGTCGCACACATCGCCGGAGCCGTCATCGTCGCTGTCTTTTTGGTCGGTATTGCTAAGCAGTTTGCAGTTGTCACACGCGTCACCAACGGTGTCCTTGTCGCCGTCGATCTGATCCTTATTGGCCACCTTTGGGCAGTTGTCTTTGCTGTCGATCACGCCGTCGCTGTCCGCATCGGCAGGCGCCTTGCACGGCAGGTTGACCTGCCCGGGCGAGCCCTTGTCTCCACCAGGTAGCGGCGCATCTCCGAGGCAGTAGTTCGCGCGGCTGTCGTTACCTGCCGCCGTGGTCTGGGTAGCATCGAGACTCATGGAGTGCCCCGACGCGCCGTTGATGTCCCAGGCGGCGTCCCACGTCACCGTATCGAGCACCACGGCTCCAGCCTTAATGACGATGGAATCAGAGAAGTTGTTGAGCCCTACTTTCTTGTAGACATAGTCGATCGACACGCCGCCGTTTTTCGACTTTTCGCCGTTATTTCCAAGCACGATGACGCCTTTGGGCGGCACGGTCAGCGGTTTGCAGGGATGGATGACGTGGCTATCGACACCTGCGGTCTCCGTCAGGGTGATTCCCCCCAGGTTGAGCACCTTTGTGCTCATGTTGCGCAGTTCGATCCACTCTCCAGTGCTATCTGCCGCCGCGGACGGATTGATCATCAGCTCGGTAACGATGAGATCGCCCGGCTGCAGGTCCGCTTGGGGAGTCGGCGGATTGCCCGTGGCCACGCAGCCCGGCACGCAAGCGCCGCCCGCGCCAGTGACCCAGTTGTCGTCACATGCGCAAGAGAAGCCGGCCGGCCCCCCAACCGTGCAGACCGTCTTGTGGTCCTCCGTGCAGGGGTTGGGCGAGCACGGGCCAGCCACGTCAGCGCCCACGCCATCTAGCGGCACATCCACGGCGCCGCCGTCGACAAGACCACTATCTTGAGCAGCTCCGGTATCCGGCTGAAAACTGGGCACGTCGATGTTTGCCCACGGATTGTAGGTGTCCTGACCATCATCGGGCTGACCCGTGCAGCCACTGAACGAACTCACAAGCAGTAGCGCCAGCAGTACGCGGCTTGGGCGGTCGATCACATCCATCAAATCTCTCTCCCGGCAGATCATGGCCAGCGCTATTTATGCGCCTTTTTTCGGGTCTTGGCGCGTTTGCGGGCACGGCGCCGCTTCGACTTCTTCCGCTTTTTCACTTTCGAGCGTACCGGCTTCTTCTTGACGACTGGCGGCGGCGTCAACTTGCCCGTTGGGTCGAGCAAGTAGGTCAGAAAACGGTCATGTACCCGACGATAGAGGTAGGCTGGCTGCCGGACACCGTTGTAAAACAAGGCGAAAGCATAGCGATGTCCGCCGCCAAATGCGAAACCTGCCAGCGCGGTCACATCGTCGAGCGTGCCGGTCTTGGCGAAGATCTTGCCGCGCGTGGCGGGCAACTTCATGCGCCGTCGCAATGTGCCGTCGACCCCTCCAACTGCGAGCGTGCGGCGCCACTGCCGACTCTTGGGTTCTTTGCCGCTCATGGCGACGAGCAGGCGTACGACCGCAGTCGTGGTCACCCGGTTGGCATGGTACAGGCCGGAGCCATTGCCCAATTTTACCGTCGCCCAGTCGATGCCGGAGTCGGCGAACGTCTTGCGGACGGCCGCTTCCCCCTTTGCGCATGTGCCTGGCGCGCCCATGACGCGTTCGCCCGCCAGCTTGAAAAACGTCTCCGCGTATCCGTTATGGCTAAACTTGTTACAAAAACTCATCAGGTCGAAGACCGGCTTCGACCGATGTGAGCCTATCTGACGCAGGGATTTCCGCGACTCCGCAGGCGCTTTACCAAAGGAGACCTTACCGACCTTCACGCCGCGATCGCGGAGCATTTGCGCAAACGCGTGGGCTGCATGGAAAGCCGCATTGGCGACCCGACGGCGGCCCGCAACGATGCGCTTACGACCCATTCCCATGATGCCGCGCACGACCACAGTGGTCTTCCTACCCGGTCCGTCCTTGGTCGCCACGGTCAGGCCACGGCGCTTGCCCTTCACCATCTTCGCTCGGTTGTCCACAGCGATGGCTGCGCTGGGCGGAGAGATGACCACGACGGGTTTGGCCCCCACTTTTGGCCCACGCTCGACGCTGATGACGATCGTGCCCCGGTCGACGTTGAGCGCATCGATGGGCGCACGATAGCTCGCATCCGTGGTCTTTTCGCGGAAGCCGCGGGGCAACTTGTTGTCGAATAAGGTGCTGTCGATCACGAGCTGGCGGACGCGCGTCACCTTAGCGCTGACCACTTTGTCGGCCAGCTTTCCCAGATCTCGTTTACTGAGCGACGGATCGCCACCGCCGATGAGATAGAGCTTCTTGGCACGGCCTTTGGTCACCCCATCCGCCACCACCCGCGTGACCAACCGGTCCGATAGATGCACCGCACGTGCCGCAGCCGCAGTGGCGAAGAGCTTGCTGACCGATGCCGGTGTGAGCCCGCGTTGACCGTTGTGGTCGAAGACAACTTTGCCCGTATCCAGATCGAGCACGGTGCCAAAGGCGACAAAGGGCTTCCTGGCGCTGGTGAGGATCTGTTTCAGTTTGACAGCGCTGGGTACGGGGCTGTTGTCGACCTTTGCTGGTGCCTGGACGGCCGCGAAGGAAGTCACGGGAGCAAGGCCACAGAGTGCAGCGATAAAAGTCCCTATCAGGGCGATTTTTCGGGTCATTTGCCAGCTCCGAGCTTGTCGGTTGTCACGGATGGACTGCCCCACGGCAGCTTCTGCGACGCCCCACCAACACCACAACGCACGGTGTGGGCCGCGCATTCTACCGCAGTCTCCCAGCAATGCGATCTTGCGCCCCAAAACCCATCGGCGAGCCCCAACAGACTGCGCTCTTCCACGTCGTTTGGCTGAGACAGGCTCACTTGGATCGCGGAGTTCTTCGACGACGAGCAGAGACAATCAACCGCTGCGCGGCGCGTGGACGCCCGGAGCGCGGCGGCCGACTGTGACCGTATCGGCGACAGCCAAGGCAACGAGCGTCGCCTGCAGGCTCGTCTGACCACGAAAGTGATTGGCTTCCAGCCGACAGACTGCGTCGACCCGATCCCCGGCCTGGAGGATATGCGGTTGCCCGTCATGACCCGTGGCATCGAGCAAGGCAGCGCTGCCAAACGCCCCGACACCACGGCGGCCCCACATGGGCCGGTCGCTATCCCCCTCGACCAGCTTGGCCTTGAGCCAGGCCCCGTCTTGGCCAACACGCCGCGCCTCAGCGAGCACCGAACCACGCACCAGGAACAGCGGCTTCCGATTGCCCTTGCCGAAGGGCTCCAGGGCGTGGAGCTCGTCGACCAGCCCGAGCTGCAGCGCGGCGACGTCGAGCTCCGCGTCCACCTGTAGTTCCCGCACGCGGTCAGAGACAGGCAAGGTGCTGGCTACGTGGGCGACCATCCCCTCCCGAAAGGCGGTGATGTGGTCGCCCGGCAGGGTGACCCCGGCGGCGAAGTAGTGGCCGCCGTAGCGCGAAAACAGCGCATCTGTTGGAAGGGCGCTCGACTGCAGCGCGTCGAGACCAGCGACCAAGTCGTAGCCCGGAATCGACCGTCCAGAGCCGCGCGCCACGCCGTCCTGCAGCGAGAGCACAAAAGTCGGCACGTTGTAGCGATCCTTCAACCGAGCGGCGACAATCCCGACCACCCCACTGTGCCAGCCCTCACCGGCCACCACGATGGCGTGCTCACGGCCCGGCTGCGCTTCTGCGGCGACCAAGGCAGCTTCGACTACCTCGCCTTGGATACGGCGACGACGACCGTTTTCGAGCTCGACGCGCTCAGCGAGCTCGGTGGCCACTCCGGGATCTTCGGTGGTGAGCAGATCAAACGCTGCCTGAGCGCTCGCGACACGACCGGCGGCGTTGATGCGGGGGCCTAAGGCAAACCCGACGTGATCGGCTGCGACCTTGCCCGTCAGCCGGGCCTTTTCGGCGAGGGCACGTACCCCTGGGCGCGTGGAGCTACCCAGCCGCCGCAAACCATGCCATGCCAGGACGCGGTTGATATGCCGGAGCGGCACCATGTCTGCGATCGTGCCGAGCGCGGCCAATTGCAATAGATCGCCGATCCCAGGAGCAGTTTGGCGCGTGCAATGACCCGCAGCGACGAGTGACCGGCGCAGCCCCTGCACCAGCACCAACGCGACACCCACCGCACACAGGCCTTCGTCTGGATAGGTGCAGTCGGGACGCCGGGGGTTGAGGAGCGCCGTGGCATTGGGTGAGGTTTCGCCCAGCAAGTGATGATCGACCACGATAAAATCGACCCCGCGCTCACGCACCCGCCCGATGGCCTCCACCGCCTTGGAACCGCAGTCCACGCTGATAAAGAGCTGCACGCCCTCGTCGCAGAGCTCCATCAGCCGCTCGGGATGCAGACCGTAGCCGTCACGGAATCGGTCAGGCAGGAAGACCATGGGTTTCGCGCCTACCCGACTCAGAAAATCGTGCATCAGCGCCGTCGCGCTCACACAGTCGACGTCGTAGTCGCCGTAAACACAGATCTGCTCGCCAGCCATCACCGCTTGGGCGATTCGCTCAGCTGCGACCTGTGCGTCGGCCATCAGCCAGGGATCGGGCAGCGAGGCCAACGAGGGCTTCAAGAAGGCCGCAGCCTCGTCGACATCGGTCAGCCCGCGATTGACCAGCAAACGAGCGGCGAAGGGCGAAATCTGACAACCCGCCGCCAGGGCGCTCACCACCTCTTCGTTCGGCTCAAGAACGGTCCACATATCTCCTCCAGCTTTCACGCTATGACACAGCTAGGACAGGTTCTGACTGGCTCGCCCCTGCCTCTCGTGAAAATCACCCGGAAATTCGGCCCAAAAGCGCAACTGGCCGACCCCATGAGGAGCCGGCCAGCGATGCGTTTGTAGGTGCGAACCCTAGGTACGAGCGAGCGTACCGTCGGCAGCAGACGCCTCTTCCTTCCGCTTCTCAAAGGTCTGGTGAAGCGTGAGGAACAAGGGGCTCGCGACGAAGATCGACGAGTAGGTACCGACCACAACACCGACGCACATGGCGAAGGCGAAGTCGCGAATCAGACCACCACCTAAGAAGAAGATGCTCAGCACGGCGAGCAAGGTCGTGACAGACGTCAAGATCGTACGGCTCAGGGTGTTGCTGATGGCGTGGTTGATGACCGCAGGCATGGGTGCGCGCGGGTACTTGGTAATCGTCTCGCGAATCCGGTCAAAGACAACGATGGTGTCATTGATGGAGTAACCAGCGATGGTCAGCACGGCGGCGATGATGGGCATGGTGAACTTGATCTGCGCGATCGAGAAGCAGCCGACAACGATGAGCACATCGTGGGTCAACGCGACGATGGCACCCGGCGCGTAGCGCACGTCAAACCGCATCGTGATGTAGATGACGATGCCGAGCAGCGCGTACAGGATGGCGACGAGACCCTGGTTGAGCATGTTGCCAGCGACCGACGGGCTCACCGAGGTCGACGACTGCACAGCGATGAACTTCTCGCCGTACTTCACCTTCATGACGGCTTCGAGCTTGGTCTTGAACTCCTCGATGGTGACCGAGTAGCGCTCGTCGGAGCGCTTGGAGAGCTCTTTTTCCATCTGCGCTGCGGCGTTGGCCTCACGCTGCTTGATGACGTCGTCGGCGACGTCGCCCTCTTCGTCCTGGAACATCTGCAGAGCGCGGAAGTTGTTGACCTCGATCTGGCGCTGCATGTCCGAGCTACGCTTGAACTTTGGGTAGCCCGCGGCCTTGAACAGCGCGTCAATTTTGGCGTAGGTCTCGATGATCTTCGCCTCTTCCTTCAGGACGATGAAGAAGCGATCCTCACCCTCTTTTGCGACGTCGACCTGAGCGCCCGGAAATTCGGCCTGCAATTTGCCGATCAGCTCTTTTTTCTTCGCGTCATTGACGAGCGAAGTGAGCTCGGTCAGCAGCAGGAAGTCCTTGCGGTCTCCCGATGCACCCGAACCAGCCGAGAAGTCCTGGACTTCGATTTGGCCGGCGTCACTTTTGCCCGTCTCTTTGGTGACAAAGTCGTTGAGCACCTGACGAAGCTCCGAACGCTTCACTTCAGCGTCGGGCTTGAAGGCGACCACGATCTTGGTGCCGCCTTTGAAGTCGATGCCGCGGTTGAAACCGAGCACGGCGACCGAAATCAGGGCGATTAGCACCACCGTCGCGCTCAGACCGAAAAACAGCTGGCGGCGACCGATGAAATCAATGGTCAGACCTGGCTTGATGAACTCCATCTCGCGTCTCCTGTATCACTTCGTGAGCTCGCAGCTCACATGCGCCCGTGGGCGACTGGGTACCGGCGCTGGTAGTGCGCTCGGCAGGAATATTAGATGGACAGCTCATTCGAGATCTTGCCGCTCTCGAGCATCCACGTGTAGATCATGCGGGTGACCACAATGGACGTGAACATCGAGCAGCCGATGCCGATGAGCATGGTGACCGCGAAGCCGTAAATCGGGCCCGTGGCGTACTGCATGAGCACGAAGCCGGCGATGGCGGTGGTCAACTGGGCATCGAAGATGGTCCAGAAGGCTTTGCCGTAGCCGAGGTCAAGGGCGTTGCGCACGCTCTTGCCGCTGCGAATCTCTTCACGGACGCGCTCGAAGATGAGCACGTTGGCGTCCAAGGCCATACCAACAGTCAGCACGATGCCGGCCATGCCGGGCAAGGTCAGCGCCGCGTTGAAGCTCACCAAGCAGGCGAGCACCAGCACGAGGTTGAACAGCAGGGCGACGTTGGCGATGATGCCAGCCTGGCGGTAGTAGGCGATCATAAAGAGGAACGCCAAGATGAAGCCGAGGGCAATCGAGAGGAAGCCACTGCGAACGGCGTCACGGCCAAGGCTCGGGCCGACCTCGATGTCGTGCACCTTGATGACCGGCGCCTTGTACGCACCGTTGTTCAGCACCGTCACCAGGGCGCGGGCCTCTTCCATCTGCTGAGCGACGCTCTGGCCACCGCCGAGGGTGATCTGCGCGCGACCGCCACCGATGCGCTCGTTGATGCGCGGTGCGCTAGAGACGTCACCGTCGAGCATAATGGCCATCAAGTTGCCGACGTTCTTTTCGGTCAAATCGCCGAAGATCGTGGCGCCGCGGCTGTCGAACTCGAGGTTGACGACGGGCTCGCCCTTGTCGCCATAGCCGACGTTGGCGCGGGTGAGGTTGTCGCCGGTCAGGGGCGCCGTGGACTGCAGGTTGTACGTCCGGTAGTAGCGGTCTTTGACCTCACCGGTCGACGGGTCTTTGTCCTCGACGAACTCGTAGCCAATCATGACCTCGTCAGCGATCTTCATCGTCTTGACGAAGCCGATGATCTCGCTCTTGCGCTGCGAACGCAGGTAGGCGCCGCGGCTGTCCGTCACCCACTCGAGGGTCTTGGCCTTCGAGACGTTGGCTTTCTTGTACTGCTCGACCGCGTCGCGCTGACCGTCGAACACCTTCGACTCAACGACCACCATGCGGAAGGTCAACTGAGCGGCCTGGCCGATTTTCTCGCGCACCGTCTTCATCTGACGCTCGTTCAGGCCGGGCATCTGCACGTCCACGTCGGCATCACCGCTGCGGCGCACATCGGGCTCGACCAAGCCGAACGCATCAACACGCTTACGAATCACGTCCAAGGTCTGGTTGACGACCTCGTCCTTGATCTCAGCGACAGCCTTGTCAGCGAGAAATAGGGTCGCCTTGCCGGCCTCTTTCCGCAGCTCAAAGCGCAGATCGATGGTGTCGACCAAGTCGTCATCGAGCAGCGCAGCGTCGGCTGGGTCCGTGAAGGTCACCTCAAGCGTCGTGAACAACGTGCGCTTGACGACGAAGCGGGCCCGGGCGGCCTTGCGCTCGGCATCCGTCAACGCAGCGGCGTCCTTGCCCTGCTTTTCGGCCCACTTTTCCACCAAACGGCTGCGCAGGGTGTCGCGCAGCTTGTTGGTGTTGTCGCTGATCGCCTTCTTGTAGTCGACCGTGTACTTCAGCTCGAGACCACCTTTGAGGTCCAAGCCGTAGTTCAGCTGATTGCTGAAGATCGACGTGTAGGCGCTCGGCAGTCCGGGCACGAAGGTGGGTAGAACCTGCAGCACCGCGAGTACCGCGAGGCCAATGACCATCCAGGTCTTCCAGTCACGCTTGTTGTTCATCGAGGGAGTCTCCCAGTTTCGATGTCGCTGGCGATAAAGTCGTCAGCGGAAAGTCGCCCCCGAGGGGCTGTGTTCGGTCTCGCTAGCTGCCGAGTAGCAGGCAGCGAGCAGATGCGCTAGCGCGCCGTCGCGTTGGCCACCGCTTCCGCGGCTTGGCCTTCCACTCCCGCGACCTGACTCTTCAGCACCTTGATGACCACCTTGGGGGCGATCTCTAGCTTCACAGTCTTGTCTTCGAGGGCGGTGATCTTGCCGTAGATGCCGCTGGCGGTGACCACTTTGGTGCCAACGTTCAGCGTATCGAGGAAGCCCTTGTGCTCTTTGGCCTTCTTCTGCTGTGGACGGAGGATCAACAGCCAAAACACCAGGAAAATCGCACCAAAGATGAGCAGCTGCTCAACAAAGGCGCCCGTACCCGGGCTTTTGGAGGCTTCTCCCGCCGCAGCGGCAGCAGCAGCCGCAGCCCCGCTACCGGCAGGCGTTGGGTCCGCCTGGGCGATCTGCAGCAAGGCGCCTCCCAGGTTGGTCATCCACATGCTCATTGGCAGCACTCTCCTATTCACGGGTCGCCAACTTTTGCGACGATCCGTGCCCGACGATGAGCCCTGGTCAGTGACCAACTCAAGTGACGGGAATCATTATACTTCGACCCATCGGGCGCGGGCCTTTTGGGTGTGGAGCATGGGCTTGTAACAGACCCCCGCGTGCGGGTCAATGAATCCCAGGCCTTACCTATCGCGATCAGGCGCAGTCGTAGACGGCACACGGAGGTGGAATTCGGCGCCTGGGCCTTCGTGAGGCACTAGGCTGAGGTCCCCGCCAGCTCCGCGCGCGAGGCGACGACTCACCGCCAGCCCCAGCCCCGAGCCTACCCCCTCGGGTTTGGTCGTAAAAAAAGGCTCGAAGATGCGCGCAGCGAGCGTGGAATCGAGACCCGGCCCATCATCTTTGATGGCGATCAGCACAGAGCCAGTGTCTGCCTTCATCCGCACATCGATGTGCCCCTGATTGGCTGTGGCGTCGGCGGCGTTGATGATCAGGTTGAGTACGATCTGCTCCAGGTGGCGTGGGCTGATCTGCGCGAATTGCCCGGCAAGGTCGGCCTGACCGCTGATAATCAGCTTCGTGTGCCGACACTTGCTGTGCAGTCGTGCCAAGCGGCAGGTCGCTTCCACCACTTCGGCTACGTGGGCCTGCCCTGGTTCGGTGACGCCGCGTGCGGGCAGACCAAACTCGCTGAGCTCGCGCACGATCGCGTCGAGTCGGGACAGGGCCTCGTCGATCTGTTGTACATAGGCCGTGCCCGTATCAGGTGAGGTCAGTCGCAGGCTATCGACACAGGCCACCGCGATGGCCAACGGCGAACCGAGCTCATGGGCGGCGCCCAACGCCAGCTGCCCGGTCAGCGCGAGGCGGTCGGCTGATGCGAGGCGCACAGCCGACTTCTCAAGGAGTGCCTGGATCGCATCGAGACGACTGTGGCGATCGAGTTCAGCGTCCCGCACCTGCTTGCGGAGCGTCTGCAGACTGCGCTGCAGCGTGGCGATCTCGTGCGGATCGCTATCGCCCGCGTCGCGCGCCAGGTGCTCAATCGGCGCCACGACCCAGAGCCTTGAAGCGACGATGCTCACCCCAATGGCCAGCGCACATATCGCGGCCGCAGCGAGCCAAATGACGCGATGGGCGGCGGAGAGGGTGTCGGATAGTTGATGCGGCGATGCGGCGGCGATCTCGTCGAGCAAACCGGTGGCGACCACACTGAGACTCACCAAGCAACCGATCGCCAGGGCGCCGAGGAGCAGAGCAATGCGGTGGCGCAGGCGCATCGCCTAGCCTCCAAACAGTGGTGCGAGGACAGGAGCGAGTTGGCGACGCAGCAGCAGCACACCGAGCCCGCCGAGGACCAAGAAAGGACCAAAAGGCAGGGCGACGTGACGCATGGAGGCCAGCCCGCGCGAAGCTGCCATCCCCTCTGTACCGCCAGATCCCCGGCTCAAAAGCGCAGAACTCGCTGCAAATAGCAGGCCCATCAAGCTCGCGCTGAGGAGGACGGCGGGCAGCGCGCCAAGACCGAGCCAGGCGCCCAGGCCGGCGAGCAGTTTGACGTCACCGGTGCCCAGCCCCTCCCGGCCGGTGAGCGCTGCGTAACCCCACTGCACCGCCAAGAGTCCCCCGCCAGCGACCAACGCAGCCGCAGCCGCCTCCTGCCAGAGAACGCCGCGTTCCTCACCCAACACGACGGCCAGCGCGATGCCCAGCAGCGGCAGGGGCAAACTGAGGGGGTCGGGAATCATGAAGGTGTCGGCATCGATCAGCGCGATGGAGATGCAAGCGAAGACAAAAAAGTGCTCGCTCGCCATCCCGAGCCCTGCCCGCCAAGGCTCCAGGTCGCCGCTCAGCCAGCCCTGCACCCAAGGCATCGCCACGGCCACCGCGAGCACCGCTGTGACCGCCTCGACGGCCGGATAGCGAGGGGAGATCGGCACCTTGCAAAAGTGACAGCGACCGCCCAACCAGACCCATCCAAAGACGGGGACGTTCTGCCACCACGACAGACCATGGCTGCATTTAGGGCAGTGACTCGGCGGGCTGACGACGCTCATGCCGTTGGGCACGCGCCAGATGACCACGTTCAAAAATGAACCCCAGACCGCGCCCCAGGCCAAGATGAACAGATAGACGGTGATGATCAGCGGATCCATAGCGGCGAGCATAGCGGGGGATCCTCAGACGTCCACGGAAGCGGTTCGCGTGTTGGATTCTTCAAAACCGCCGGCGCGATAGATCGCGTCCACCTCTGCCGGCCAATCCGCCTCCGCCCCCAGCTGCGCCAGGATTGAGTTGAGGCCAAAATTGATGCGGTGCAAGAACACTGCGCCAGGCCGCTTTGTGTCAAAAATCCCGGTTTTAAAGAGCTTCTTCGCCACAAGCAGCTTCATTTCGGCTGTGCGTTTGGCCAACCTCATCGTGTAGTCACGGTCGTAGAAGTAGGGCTGCGCGGCCAGGAGCGGCTCGAAACTCAGGTAGAGATAGTCCTCGAAGGCATCCCACATTTCGTCATCGGCTTCGGCTGGAAGCCCGTAGGCCGAGATCGCCGCGGCGCGAAAGTCCGAGCCCCGCACGCTGCGCTGAGCGAGGTTTCGGACGTGGGCGAATCGCTCAAGGGAGTCTCTGTCGTAGGCCTGAACGCAGCCGAAGTCTAAGAACGCGACCTTGCCGTCTGGCAAAAAGAGGTAGTTGCCAGGATGCGGATCGCCGTTGAAGCGACCGTGCACATACATGCTGTGGAATACGAAGCGGAAGATGGCCAGCCCATACTGAGAGCGCTCGGCCGGACTGGAATCGGTGAGCATGTCGTCCCACCGGCGACCTTCGATGAACTCGGTGGTCAACACGCGGGCGCCGCACAACTCTGGCACGACATCGGGCACGATCATGTCGTCATCGTGCGCCCACGCCGCGACGAAGGCCTGCTGATGAGCCAACTCTGCGGCGTAATCGCACTCTTCCAACAGCCGCGACGAGACGTCCCGCAGGCTCTGCTCAACGTCGACCTTGGGTAGGGCGACGCTCAAGGCGCGGATGATGCTGTCGATGTTCTTCAGGTCACTGGCGACGGCGTCTGCGATGCCGGGATATTGGACCTTGACCGCGACCTGGCGACCGTCGTGCAGGGCCGCGCGATAGACTTGGCCGATAGACGCGGCGGCGATAGGCGTGCGATCAAAACTGGCGAAGAGCTCGTCGGGGCTGGCGCCCAGATCTTCCCGCATCATCGTCTCGATGCTCTCCCACAGCATGGGCCGGCTGCGCACTTGCAGCTCCTGCAGGGTCTCGCGATAGGTTTCTCGGTGCTCAGCGGGCACCCAGTCGTCGATGTAGCTCAACATTTGGCCCAGCTTCATCGGCAGGCCTTTCATCTCTCCGAGGTGACGAACCAGGGTCTTGCTGACGCCCTTGTGCAACGTCTTCGCAGCCGCATCCGAGCTAGCGCTCGACGCCAGACGGCCGGCAGCCGAGGCGGCGTCACCTGCCAAACGCGCAGCCATCCCGCCGAGCATGGCAACGCGGCCGAGGCGACTGGAACGGACCTTGCTGGATTCGTCTTGGGTCATGGGGATCCATGGGGGCCGTGGGGCCCAATTTCGTGGCGCTGCGGGCCGTGCCGCAACCGGCAGCGTACCCTATCGGTGCCCAAACAGGGCGCAAGCATACCGGGCGTCGTCCCATCCCCACCCGACCGCGCAGCTTTGCTACTGCGGCGAGCCGGCATCAGACATGGCGCTTTGCAGTTGACGGCCGAGGGCAAGATAGGCCGCACGGGCGGGCTGCCAAGTCAGCGTTGGCAACAAGGCCCGAAGCCGGGCGCCATCGACAACCTCCGCACCGGCGCTATGGGGCCCGCGCCAGGCTAAATCGCTCATCGGCGCCAACTTCGCGCTCAGGTTGGCCCCAGCGAGCAAGGCCTCCACCAGTTCGATGACAGTGGATGGCTGCGAGGGCGCTACCTGCCACTGGCTGATGGGGTGAGGTAGGTCCACATCACCTGCAAGGCTGGCGATGATCGTCGCCACATCATCCGTGCTGACGACGCAGACCTGCTGCTGTCCGCTCCCTGGGAGCCGTACCAAACCGCGAGACTGCGCGTCTTTGAGATAGGTCAACTCACGCGCGTGGGGGTCGTCGGGCGCCACCAACTGCGGCAACAGCAGGCTGATGACCTGCCCGCCGAAGTCTGAAATCTCGGCCTCTGCGCGCAGTCTAGCCGCGCGTTTGCCCATGCCGTAGGCGTCTGTGGGACCGGGCTCCGCTTTCAGCCCATGATCTCGGTCGATTGGCAGGTGCCAGCAACTCACGGCTCGCTCCGCCAGGGACGAGGCCAAGATCAGACGGTGCGGCGGCCGCTTGCACGCAGCCCACCCATTGGCCAACACCGCACTATCGGATGCGTCAAACGCACATAGATCGATGACGACAGCGCAGCCATCGAGCAACGCGGTCAGCGCCGGCACGTTAGATCTGTCTGCGGCGATGAAGCTGTCCCACTGGTCGTGATCGATAGGGGCAGTCCGGGCCAGACCACGGAGGCGCGCCGTACCAAAGCGGCGCTGCAGCGCCCGCCCGACGCGACCGGTGGCGCCGATGACGGCGATCGCCTGGCTCACAACCGTATCCCGGTGATTTGGCGACAGCTAGACAAGCGGAAAGGAGGCGGCAGTCGCTCAGGCACCGAGATGCTCACGCAAGATCTTCAGCGTCCGCCGAATCGGCTCGGCAGCGCCCCAGAGCAGCTGATCGCCGACAGTGAACGCGGTCAGGTATTCCGGTCCCATGCGCAGCTTGCGCAGCCGACCGACGGGGATAGTTAGCGTTCCACTGACCGCCGCTGGCGTAAGCTTTGCGAGGCTCTCGGCCTTGTCGTTGGTGATGACCTCGGTCCACTCGGTGCTGTCTGCAATCGCGGCCTCGATATCGGCCAGCGGCACGTCGCGCGTGAGCTTGATGGTGAGGGCCTGGGCGTGGCTGCGCATGGCCCCGACGCGCACGCAGATGCCATCGATAGGCACTTCAGGCGTCAACCCCAAGATCTTGTTGGCTTCCACGTGGCCCTTGAGCTCCTCGCGAGTGGAACCATCGGGTTGCAGGGTGTCAATCCACGGCAGCACCGAACCAGCGAGCGGCGCACCGAAGTTGGCGGTCGGGAAGCCGTCACTGCTCAGGGTCGTGCTGACCTGTCGATCCAGCGTCAGAGCGGCGGTCCGCGGCGCGTCCAGCAAACCGGCAGCGTCACCACCGATCTTGCGCATCTGGCTGACGAGCTCGGCCATGTTCTTGGCGCCGGCGCCGGATGCCGCTTGGTACGTCATCGACGTCATCCACTCGACCCAGCCGCGCTGAAAAAGGGTACCCAACCCCATCAGCATCAGACTGACAGTGCAGTTGCCGCCGACCCAGGTGTTCGTACCGGCAGCGAAGGCCTCATCCATCACGTGGCGGTTGAGCGGATCGAGCACGATCACGGCGTCATCGGCCATCCGAAGCGCGCTCGCCGCGTCGATCCAATGCCCCGTCCAACCCGCAGCGCGGATCTGGGGATACATAGATTTGGTCCACGCACCACCCTGGCAGGTCACGATGATGTCGAGCCCAGCGAAAGCCGCCGCATCGTGTGCGTCCTGCAACACGGCTGCGCCCTGGCCAACGTCAGGAGCGGCTTGCCCAACTTGCGACGTGGAGAAAAACACGGGCTCAGCACCAGCGAGGTCTCCCTCAGCCGCCATGCGATCCATCAGCACGGAACCCACCATCCCGCGCCAGCCCACCAATCCAATGCGTAGTGTACGTGTACTCATGGCTGCGGTTGTACGGCTTGTCGCCCGTCGGAGCAAGAAGTTGCGACCGGCAAAAGACACAGATTTGGTCGGTGCCTATCCACCGGCGAAGCGGGCGGTTGATCGGTTATTTGGCGTCGGATTTGACCGTGAGCGCCTGACGCAGCGCAGCGAGATCCAGCCCGACAATCCGGGCGATTTGTTTGCGATCAGGCCCATAGACCAACACGTAAGGCAGGTTCGCCACCCCCCGCAGCTGCCGCTTGGCAAACGCGGTGCTCCAGTCGCCGATGTCGATGCGGCGCAGGGCGATGTCTTTCCGCTTCATGAGCAGCGCGTGCATCTCACGGTCGACCTGCCGACAAGGCCCGCACCAAGTGGCCCCATAGTCCACAACGGTGTACTTGCCAGCCACCGCCAGCGTCGCTGGGTCCAGGTCCACAGGCAGCTCCGTGACCTGTTTCACATCCATCGTGGGCGCGAACGTGGTGTGCTTTTTGTAGCTGCCTTTACCCGCGCCAACCACGGCGCCGTAGCCGGCCTTCTTGATGCGCTCCACCAGCGCTGCGGGCGAGGTCTGCGTGGTGTCGTACCGAACGGTCAGCTCCGCCTTGGGCCGACTGACCGCGACTGTCATCACGCCGGGCGTCTTCTTAACCGCATCGGCGGACCCGTTCGCACAGTTGCTGCAGTTGATGTTCTGCAGCGAGATCGTCGTCTGAGCGGGATGCCCACCAGCGAGCGGCGGCCCCGCGCAAGCGCTCAGTGACGCAGCCAACAGCAGGGCGACGGTAGCTAGCAGCAAGCGTTTAACAACGTGCATGATTGAGTTCTCCAGCGGAGCGGTGGGTGAGGCGAGCTGCCGAGCGGCATCAAGTGCTGGGCGTGCCTGGCTGTCAAGGTGACGATGAGCTACGCCTATTCCCGCAGTGTAGGCCGCCGAGGCAACCGGAGCCGGCGCAGTAGGCCACCTCTTGGCTAGGCGGCGGTCTTGTCCTTGCGTTTTTTCGGCACCCACGCCCACACCATCTCGCACACGATGGGCTCACGGCCGCTCTCGTCAGTGACCGTCACACTGACGACGGTCTCGCCCTTTTCAACCGAACGAATGTGCTCTTGCTGCGCCGGTGTCAGGGTCGCGACGGCCCGCATGGCTCCCTTACTACGGCGAACAAAGTCGGCGCGGATCGTCTTGATCACCGGCACCGAGCTATCCGGCACATTGAGACCAACCATGATGCCCGTCGCCGTTTCGCCGAGCAGCACCATGGCGCCGGCGTGCAGTTGGCCGATGTGATTTCGCGCTGAACGCTTGTTTTTCAGGGATACTTCGAAGCGATCTGGCTCGCACACCTCAAACCGAATACCGGTCGTTCCGACGTAGGGTACCGCCACACCAAACAGCGTCGTGAGGGCACGGCTACGAACGGCTTTGGGCAGCGGATCGAGCTTGCCGACCATGGTAGCCAAGCGATTTTTCGGTGCAGACATCAGGGCGACCCTCCAATTTGAGTGGTCAGGTTGGAGCCCATGACGCAGTGCGTCAAGTGTTGAATTTCCGCCATGTCCGGGTGCGGATTTTGCCCGAACAACGTGGGCCAAACGCAAGACTGTTCTAGCTCGGAGATTTGTCTAATGTAGCGCTCGCCTTAGAAGCCATATGGCGCTACAGTCCGCCGCACTTAACCAGGAGGGAGCCATGAGCGCGCAGAAGCTGTTGCTGGACTATGTGTACGAAAACGAGACGAAATTTGCAGATCGCGTGTACATGACGCAGCCCATCGGCGGCGGTCAGGTCAAAGAGTACACCTGGGGGCAGGCCCTCGATCGCGCACGCCGCATGGCGACGTACTTGCAGGCCCAGGGTTTGGAGCCGGGTGATCGCGTCGGCATCATCAGCAAGAATTGCGCGCACTTCATCATGACTGAGCTGGCGATTTGGATGGCTGGCTACGTCACCGTGGCGCTGTACCCCACCATCAACGCCGAGACGGTCGACTACATCATCGGCCACAGCGGCGCCAAGCTGATGTTCGTCGGCAAGCTCGACACCTGGGACGAAATCCAGAAGGGCATTCCAGACGACCTGCCTTGCGTCGCCATGCCCCTGGCGCCAAAGACTGATTTCACCACTTGGGATCACATCGTCGCCAACAACGACCCCCTCGAAGGCAAGCCAGCGCGTGCGCCGGACGACCTGGGTATCCTGATCTACACCTCGGGGTCGACCGGTCAGCCCAAGGGCGTGATGCACGGCTTTGGACAGATGTCGGAAGCTGCCGAGGGCATCGTCAAGGCCTTGGAGATCACCAAGGAAGATCGCTGCCTGAGCTACCTGCCGCTGGCCCACGTCTTTGAGCGCGCCTACATCGAGACGGCCTCGTTCGTCGCCGGTACCCACATCTTCTTCGCCGAGGCGCTGACCACGTTCGTGGCTGACCTGAACCGTTGCCGCCCGACCGTGTTCATCTCGGTGCCGCGCCTCTGGCTCAAGTTCCAGCTCGGTGTGTTCAAGAAGCAGCCGGAGAAGAAGCTCGAGTTCCTGATGAAGATCCCGATCCTCGGCGGCATCATCAAGAAGAAGGTGCTGACGGGGCTCGGCCTCGATCAGGTGCGCTTGGCGGGCAGTGGCTCGGCGCCGATTCCTGCTGAGCTCATCGCTTGGTACCGCCGCTTGGGCCTCAACCTCATCGAGGGCTACGCCATGAGCGAGGACTTCGCGTACTCCCACCTGTCCCGTGATGGCTTCTCGGAACCCGGCTACGTCGGCATTCCGTACGACGGCGTCGAGGTCAAGATCAGCGACGAGGGCGAGATTCTCATCAAGAGCCCAGGCTGCATGCAGGGCTACTTTGAGGCCCCTGAAAAGACCGCTGAGTCCTTCACGGAAGACGGCTTCTTCAAAACCGGCGACCGCGGTGAGCGCAAGCCCAACGGCATGCTCAAGATCACAGGCCGCACCAAGGAGCTCTTCAAGACCTCCAAGGGCAAGTACGTCGCTCCTGCACCGATCGAGAACCTGATCAACGTCGACAACGCGGTCGAGTCGTCCATGGTCACGGGCTCTGGTCAGCCGCAGCCCTGCGCGTTGGTCGTGCTGAACGAGGACCTACGGAGCCAGAGCAGCGATCAGGCCACCCGCGATCGCCTGAGCGCCGAGTTCGAGCGTCTGCTTGGAGAGGTCAACGGTAAAGTCGAGCATCACGAGCACCTGCAGTTCATCGCGGTCATCAGCGAGGAGTGGACGATTGAGAGCGGCATGCTCACGCCGACCATGAAGATCCGCCGCTCAGCCGTGGAAGACGCCTACAAGGGCGCCATCGAGGGCTGGTACGGCGCCAAGAGCAAGGTGGTCTGGGCGTAGCCCCCACCAGCGCTAGTCACGAGCGCGCCCCACGCTTTTCGCCCGCAAACCCGGGCACAGAGCGTGGGGCGCGCTGCGTTTTGGGGCCATCGACACCGCTGTGTTGCTCGCCACAGAGACCCGACGACAGCAGTTGATGCGTTTGATTCAACAAGCGACAGGGCTATGTTGGTGTTGGAGGCTTCATGACCGCACCTACGGCATCGACCCGTGCGCGCATCTTTGCGCTGCTCTGCTGCGCCGCCCTTGGGCCGTGGATGATGGGCGCGTTGGCAGCCTCGCCATCAGACCAAGTCGAGGTCAGCGGGCAGGGAGGCGAGTACATCTTCACCCCGATCTGCAGCGGTCAGCGGCTCCAAGTGCGGCACGCGGAGGCCCAACTACGGTGGACTCACCGAGGCCAGACGCGGCAAGTGCTCGGCGGCACGTTCGTGTCTCACGTCGACATGTACGGCAGCACCGCGAGAAAAACAGACCAGAGCGATGCTGCCAATGAAGCAGGCTCCCGCGAGGGCGATGAGATGTGGCTGCTGCTGCGGGCACAGGTCGGTCTGGACTGGTCACTGCTCGGGATCAAGGTTGGCGCGGCTGGCGGGCGTCGCTCCTTCACGCCGCGCAATCTCAACCATCGACGTTCCGCGGAGCCGGTCATCATCCCTGCGATGTCCCTGCGTCTTGGACCGCAGCACGTGCACTTTCGCTCTGCGCTGGGCGATGGCAATTGGCAGCTGCGGCCGACGGATCTAACGTTCGGCATCGGCCTGGGAGATGGTGGCACGGACATGACGGCGCCGCGGGATATTCGGGGCTTCATCGGTGTTGGAGGCGACATGGTCGACGCGTCGAGCGACACCTTCTTCTACGGTGGTGTGCGGATGAACACCCATCCGCTACGCGTCGGTGTGCAAGGCCGGGTGGGCTCAGATGGCTGGGCGGCTGGGCTGTGGTTTGGCATGCCATTGTAGAGAGCGCCGCCGCTCGGGAGTTCAGACGAAGCTACTCGGCCGCGGCAGTCGCCGGAATAGGTAATCCGGCGGTGAAATCGGCGATCGCCCGCGCGACCGTCTTCGGCCGTTCGTGCATCACCCAGTGGGTCGCTCCCGGAATCCGCTGACGCTTGAGGTCGCTCACCCACGTCTCCAGCCCAGCCATGCAACCGGGTAGCAGCGCCGTATCATCCATCCCCCAGACCACCAGCGTCGGCACCTTCACCGTCACGTCCTTCACCGTCATCTGGCCCGTATCCGTGTTGATGTTGGCACGGTACCAATTGAGCATGCTGGTCAGGCCACTCTCGCCGCCGGCCTTGAACATCGCGAGATAGGCGGCTTTGTCTTCTTTGCTCAGCGAGCTGCCAAGCGCGCCCATCAGCAGACCGAAATCATTGGCCATGAGCGTCGGCTCAATGCCGACCGTCGAAAACAGCGACATGTAGCCGCTCGCCGACTTTTGCGCTGGATTTTCGGTGTATTCGCGGTGAAACGCATCGGGGTGCGGGCCATTGACGATGACCAACCTGCCCACCAACTCGGGGTAGCGATGCGCCACTACCCACGCCACAGCGCCGCCCCAATCGTGGCCTACGAGGGTCACTTCGCCGCGCTTTAGGGTACCGGTTACTGGATCGGTCAGGCGCTCAAGCAGGGCCTTGATATCGGCGGCGAGCTTGTCGATGTGATAGCTGGAAATCCCATCGGGCTTGGCGGTGAGGTTGTAGCCGCGTTGGTCAGGCACCACCGTCTGGTGGGTCGCCGCGAGCAGCCCCATGACGCCCTTGTACGCACGCCAATACTCAGGAAAGCCGTGCAGCATGACGATGCCCGGGCCCTTGTTGCCCTGGCAGGCGACGTGCATCTCGCGCAGCTCGCCAACATCGGTCAACGTCACGTGAGTCGGTTCATCCGCGGCACATACGGCCCACTTATCCGCTGCAGGCTCCGGTTCGGCAGCACAACTGGCGGCGAAGAGGACAAGCGCAGACGTGAGAACAACCATCGTTCGGGATGGCATCATGGGCGACTCCAACATAGACGTAAGAACGCCAGGATACCCCAGGGCCAACCGCCGCTGCTACCGCTTGCGTGGGGTGATACGTCTGATCCTGCCGCGCCGCGTCCCGCGCACCCCGCCCGAGGTGTTCTTCAGCGGATCGACCTCTTCCGCGACCACGTCGATGACCGCGCCAATTTCACCGCGAGCGAGCTTGAGCAGGTAATTCAAGATCTCCCGCGTACTCACCAGGGGATCGTCGCGCTCATCGGAACGCAGGCTGCGCACCAGCACCATCTCGGGTGTCAGGCGATAGAGCGAACCCCGCAGGTTGACGATGGGGAGAAGCTGATCGGCCTGCAAAAGGCCCTTTTCATGGAGCGTCAGCGCAATAGCGGCTGGGCCTTGCTCGACTTTGCTGACACCGAGTTCGATGGCCAACACCCGCAACTCCAGGGTCGCAATCAGCGCCAGCGCCACCGGCGGCATCCGACCAAAACGATCGACGAGACTGTCCGCCTGCTGCCGGAGCTCATCGGGCGTGCGCACAGACGCTAGCCGCTTGTAGGCCATCAGGCGCTGGCTCGGGTCGGGCAGCCAGGTATCGGGCAGATAGGCCGTCACACTGACCTTGATCTCTGGATCGACTGGCGCGCCGAGCTCTTCGCTGCGCAGCTCCCGCACCGCCTCTTCGAGCATCTTGACGTAGAGATCGTAGCCCACCTCCGCGATATGCCCCGACTGCTTCTCACCCAAGATGTTGCCCGCGCCGCGAATCTCGAGATCGTGGGTGGCGATGTGCACACCCGAGCCCAGCTCGCTAAAGCGCTCGAGCACCGCCACACGCTTGGCGCCGTCATCGGTGAGCCGGTCACGCTCCGGCACCATCAGGTAGCAATAGGCGCGCTGCGACGCCCGGCCGACCCGACCTCTCAGCTGATACAACTGGGCCAAGCCAAAGGCATCCGCGCGCTCGATAAACATCGTGTTCGCGTTGGGGATATCGAGACCACTCTCCACGATGGTCGTCGCCACGAGCACATTGTAGTCGCCGCGCATGAACCCCAGCATGGCCGCTTCAAGCTCGATCTCGTTCATCTGCCCGTGGGCAATCACCGGCCGCGCGCTCGGCACGAGTTTTTGCAGGTGCTCGGCGATCGGCGCCAGATCAGCGACCCGGTTGCGAATCCAGAAGACCTGCCCGCCGCGGTTCAGTTCGCGCTGCAAGGCCTCGGTGATCAGCTCATCACTGCCCCGGCAGACGATGGTACGCACCGCTTTTCGATTTTCAGGTGGCGTCGCGATGAGGCTCAGGTCACGCAACCCGAGCGTGGCCATCTGCAGCGTTCGCGGGATCGGCGTGGCCGTGAGCACAATACAGTCCACCGTCGCGCGCCAACGCTGCATCTGCTCTTTGTGCTTGACCCCGAAACGGTGCTCCTCGTCGATGATCAGCAAGCCCAAATCGCGGAATTTCACGTCTTTGCTGAGCAGGCGATGGGTGCCGATGACGATGTCGAGCTGGCCCTTGCCCAATTTGTCGATCACCTCAGTCTGCTCGGCCTTGGTCCGAAAGCGCGACAGGCTGTCGATCTCGATGGGCAACCCCACGCAGCGGCGCTCAAACGTCAGCCGATGCTGCTCGGCTAGCACCGTCGTCGGCACCAGCACCACCACCTGTTTACCGTCCACCGCCGCCTTGACCGCCGCCCGAATGGCGACCTCGGTCTTGCCATAGCCCACATCACCACAGACCAGCCGCCAGGCAGGCCGCGGCGCACAGAGATCGGCGATGCACTCGTCGATGGCGCGCTGCTGATCGCGGGTCTCAGAGAAGGGAAAGGTCGCTTCCCACTCGCGGTAGAGCTCATCGGGCTGGTTGAAGGCGTGGCCGGGCATCGCCTGGCGCTCGGCGTACAGGCGCACCAACTCAGCGGCGATCTCAGCGGCGGCTTTGCGGGCTTTGCCCTTGGCGCGGGTCCATCGCTCGGCACCTAACCTGTCGAGACTCGGCGCCTTTGCGTCCCCGCCGGCGTACTTCTGTACCCGTTCGAGGCTGGTGACCGGCACGTAGACCTTCTCGTTGCCCTTGTACAAGATCAGCAAGAAGTCCTGCTCGATCCCGGCGGCCTCCATGCGAACCATACGAACGTAACGGCCGAGCCCGTGGTCGATGTGGACCACAAAGTCGCCCTCGCCCAGCTCGCTGACCTCGCGGATGATCTGGCCAGCGGTGGTGTTCTTGTCCTTCCGATTGCGACGGCGACGCGCTGCCCGGCCCTTGCTGCCGAAGATCTCCTCTTCGTCGATGACCATCAGATGCAGCGGCTCGATGACAAAACCCTGCCCGCTACCGCCCAGCACCAACAACGCGCCGAGGTCAGCGTTGCCCCGCAGCTCCTCGACCCTGGCCGGCACCAGGGGCTCATCGTAAATCCACGTCGCCACGCCGTAATGCTGCAAAATCTGCTCGAGCCGCTGCCGCCCGCCCTCGCTGTGCGCGGTGATAACAACAAGCGTCCCTAGCCTGCGCGCCTCGCGAATCCGGCGTGCGAGCGGGCGCAGCCCTTCCTCATCGCGGCGCCCCTGCTCGATTTCGCGGGTCACATCTGCGTTGCTGCCCACATCGAGCGTAAAGGCTGGCGCAGCGTTGGGCCCGCGCGTGTCCTCCGCCAAAATCACCGGGCGCACCAGCAGCTTGACCATCTTGTCGAGGCGCTTTCGCACCGTCACTGGCGAGGCATAGAGCTCACTGGGAGGGAAGGCAGGTCGCCCCGCCGCTTTTGCCTCACGGTAGTGTCGCTGTGCCGTCTTCCAGGCTTGGTCGATCGCGCTCTGGCAGGCGTCCGGGCCTTCCAGCACAACCACCGGCCCCTCACGGCCGCCGTCGACGAGGTCCAGCAGCGGCGACAGCCCCGGCGCCACGGCAGGCAACAGCGCTTCGAGCCCGGGCAGCAGATGCCCAGCCTTGAGCTCGTCGGTCAACGCGCGCAGCTCGATGTTGCCGATGCCCTGGTGATTGGCGAGATCGGTGACCTTGTCGATGATCGTCGCCATGCGCTCAGGATCGAGAATCAACTCCCGCGCCGGCGGCATGATGAGGTCGATGATCTGCCCACCGGAGCTCTGGTTTTCAGGATCAAAGAACCTGATTTCCTCGATGTCATCGCCGAAGAAGTCGAGACGTGCCGGCTGGTCGTACAGCGGACTCCACACATCGACCACGCCGCCGCGGATGCAGAACGTGCCGGGATCTTCCACGACCGGCACACGCTCATACCCACCACGCACCAGCTGCTCAGCCAGCTCCAGGCGGTCGAGCTCGTCGCCGCGGCTGGCCATGGCGGTGACTTCGTCGAGGGTCGCGGCATCAAAGGTACGCAGCAGCAAGGCCTCGGCTGGCAGCACGATGGCGCTGACCCCGAACCCCTGACTGATGCGGTAAGCGGCAGCGACACGGCTCTGGGCCAGCGCGCGCACCGGCGAGATCTCGTGGTAGGCCGATACGTCATTCGGCTCAAAACTCAGCACCGGCTCCATGGCGGGCCACTGCTCTTCTTCGAATGTACTGAGCCCCTCGACCAGCTGCTGCACCCGTTCAACGGTCGGCACCACGATGATGAGCGGCCGATCGATGCGATGACGAATCGACGCCAGCACAAAGGGCACAACGCCGGCCTCGGCC
>JAGSHB010000159.1 GCA_023954815.1 Myxococcales bacterium
ACCGCCCGCGGCGTGATCCAGTCCTTTCGCAACGCCGGTCATACCGCGCTGTCGGTCTGGGTCGACCGTGACGGCCTTTGGCATTTTGCCGGTTCGGATGCGGACGCTGGCGTCTCGGTAGCGGCGCCCAAGTCGGTGCCGGCGGCCCTCGCTACGCTCGCTGAAGGCGGTGTGGACCAGTGCTTCTTGGCTTTTCACGGCACGTATGGCGAAGACGGCCGCGTGCAGGGTGCGCTGGAGCTCGCCGGGATTCCGTACACGGGTTCTGGGGTCACAGCGACAGCGCTCGCGATGGACAAACCCCTCACACGCCGCGTGATGGCCAGCGCCGGCATCGCGGTGCCCGAGGCCATGGAGATCGCCGCGGCCAGGCTGACCACGATCGAGGGCAGAAAGCAGACCGCCGAAGCGATCGCCGGTCTGCTCGGCACGCCTGTGGTCGTCAAAGTACCCGCCGGGGGCTCGAGCTTGGGCATCGAGATTCCGGAGACCGTCACTGCTTTGGAAGACACCCTGGATCGGCTCCGCCACGACGCGACTTTGCTGTTGTGTGAACGATTTGTCGCTGGCGTCGAGCTCACTGCGGGCGTGTTGGCGCGGCGCGATGGGTCCCTAGAAGCCCTGCCCATCGTGGAGATCGCGCCCATTGGCGAACGCTTCTTCGACTACGAAGCCAAGTACGATCCGTCGTTGACCGATGAGATCGTGCCCGCTCGGATCTCAGCTGAAGTAGAGCAAAAGTGCCGGGAAATCGGGCTTTTAGCGCACAATCTGCTCGGTTGTCGGGCCATCTCACGTACCGATCTCATCTTGGATGCGGATGGCAAGCTCTGGGTGTTGGAGATTAATACGCTGCCGGGCCTCACCCCAGCGTCGCTGCTTCCCAAGGCAGCAGCTGCAGCGAATTGCACCTACCAGCAGCTTCTCGATCGCGTTGTGGCCGCCTCGCGGTAGGCATTACACGAGATTTTGCTTGACCGTCGGTACCTTCCGTGGCAATTAGCCGCCCTCTCGTCGTGCGAAACCGCACCACCCCACGGGGTGCCCGCAGCCGACGGCCCACGCCGACCGAGCTGCTACGAAAGCCCTGCCTGGAGTCCTCCACTATGCCAAATGAGCACTTGCCTATGATTCGCATCGAGTCCGTCGAGCCCGGTATCGTCAAGCCCAACGAGCCCTTCAAGGCCACTTGGTCGCTCAACGTCGCCGCCGACGACCAGCCGCGCCAGCTGCAGCTGACCTTCCTCACGGACGACGCGCGCCTGCTGCTCTGCGACCACCTCACCGACGAGACTCCGGTCGAGAAGACCCTCCAGGTGTCTCCCGGTCAGAAATTGAGCAAGTCGACGATGTTGCACCTGCGCCTTCGCAAGGGCCTGCGCAATGAGGACAGCCGTGACGGCAGCGGCGCGCCTTTGACGCTGCACGCCCGTATCACCTCGACGCCCAACGGCGTGTCGGTCTCGCCCGGCTTTGATATCGAGGTCGCTGAGCTCGCAAAGCGGACCGCCACCAAGGTGTTTATCTAGCAGTCCGCACGTTGACCTATTTGCATTGGTAGGCCCGCAGTTCCGGGTTGCCAGCGCTCGATCTGTGCCACGCCCACACCCGCCCGCTGCCTCCCGTCGCCGCCAAACAGCCGGCGATCGGAAGCGTGCGCGCGGCCGCTGCCGGCGATGTGCCCGACTTCGCGCCCAGATCAACCCACACCGCAGAAGGCAGCACTGAATCCCGGCCCGTCAGTACGACGCAGGCCGGCTTTGTCCCTGATTTTGCGCGCGATCCGTTAGCCATGAACCGTTGCCCCCGACGCTTGGCGACTGCCGCCAAGCGCCCGTTCGTCGTGGCTGGCTTTCCGGCCTTGGTGCGGACCGGAGCGACCAGATCTGCGGAGCCCTTGGCGCTCTTGACTCCAAGCCAGCTCACCAACTGCCCGCCCTCTTTGCCGAGACCGACGTCGAGCAGTTGGGTCGGGGCAAGGTGTGACTGGCCCAAGATCTCGCCAGCGCCAAAGTCGAGTACGGTCCACTCCAGCACGCCGGCCGGCCGCTTGCCCGCCTTGGGGAGCCGCTCGACGATGGCCAGCAACTCGCCATAGCGGGCAACGCCGGCGATGGTTCCGGTGGCTTCAAACACAACCCGCGCACGACGGGAGCTAGCGTCGATGGCCGCGATCGCGCGGTCGTGCACAAAAAGTGGGTAAGGCCCGCCGATGAGCGCGCCAGGTTTGGGGATCGCCGTCTTTGCCGCGCTCGCAGCTGGGATACGCACGGCGGGTAGGGACGCCTGCCCCTGTTTGCGGCCGGTCGCGAGGTCCCGGAGTTCGACGGTGTGCCGAGTAATGACTCGTTTTCCAATCGGTATCTTGCACGCCTTGGGCACAAAGAGGACCTTCCCGACGACGACGGGAACGCCATAGCGACACGTGCTCATCGTACCAATCTTGAGGCCAACGGCGGCGCAGGTACCCACACCTGGCTTTGCGGACGCAACAGGAGCGCGGGGATTGGCGGACGCCACTGCAGCGCTCATGATCAGCGCGGCGCATAGCGCCAATAGCCATGGCCGACAGGTAACGGCCGACGACGGTCTCTTGAACCGATGTTGAGCGATGCCAGTTGCCGGACGAGTTGAACGCAGCGAGGGCCGCGTGATTGTAGGTCGATGCATGTCCATCTCCGAAGAGGCGATTGGGCTGCGCCGGTATGCGCTCAGTGCCGGAAGTATAGCGCTTCAGCCGCGACGCTTATTCACTACGCCGCGCGGCACTCCAGCGAAGGATGGCACAGGTTGTCGCCTATTGCCGATACGAGCTCAACGAGTGCATCGGACGGCCGGGCGTCGCGGTGCGCCGTACCGACCACATGCAAGGCACGGTCGCCCTGGCGCGGGGTGTCTCGTCGGTGCACCATGCCCATGAGATTCACCCACACCGAGGGGCAGCCGTGGCCACCAAGCAGACCCAAATGTCGCAACTCGATGGCCGAATGAACGCTAGGTCGATCGTCATCGCGAGCTGCACGGTCTTGCTGCCCTTCAGCGCCGTGGTTTGGGCGATGTCGTTGCTATTCTGAATGCCTGCCGCACCGACGAGTTGGCCGTTCGGTCGTTGGTGGGGAGGCGCACTGGATCCGAGGAGTGAGTAGGTTGGAACCCGATCGCGCCATCGAAGCTCTCGCGTCGCCGACCCTGACGCGCACCCGGGCGACCGTGGTGGCGACCGAAGCGACGACCACCGGGATGGCATCGGCGATCCACCTCGCCCTCATCCTCGGGGCCATCCAGCGGCCCGATGTGGTCGCGACTTTTGTACAAGGCAGCATTCGTCTGGCCCTCGCGATGGCAATATTGGGGCTTGGGTGGCTCGTTCTCGTGCGCAATCTACGCCTTGGACGCTCCGCACAACCCAGCGACCCACTTTGGCGCTCACTACCCGTCGCGCTAACGGCTGGCGGGGCGCTCGCGCTGCTACACCTGATGGTCGTAATCGTGTGGTGGGGAGATGCCGCCGGCGCAGTGGACGTGCTCGTCGCGAGCTTGCCCGTGCCGGTTGTGACGCTCGCGGTGACCTGCCTGCGCGCCGTGGGGGCACTCGAAGGCCGCTCACGCACGCCGTTGGCGGACTTGCTGCTCGCGACGAGTCACGGGTTGCTGGGCGGACTAGCTGTTTGTCTGCTCGTCGGTCTGCTTTCTCGGGGGCTGAGCGCCGAAATGACGTACGAATTGGGCGTCGGTACGACCATGGTCGCTCTTTGGACAAGCATCGCCGCTGGGCGGGTTCTGCACGGCAGCCAGCGTTTTTTGCATCAGGAGAAAGTAGCGGGGCGTCGTTGGCCCACCAGCCGGGGGTCGTTGCGCTCTGCGATGCTCATCGTCCTTTTTGGCGTGCTCACCCCGGCGACGGTCATGGCGACCTCCTTGCTCTCCGCTCGACTGACAGGCGTGGAGTTGGCTTGCGTCGCCTTGGCGGTCTCCGTGCACACCCTTCGCTACGCCACGGTGACGATGCGGTACGGGCCAGCCCCTGATGCGCCGCTGTCGGGTATGCGCGAGCAGGAGTCCTTGGCGCTCACCGATCCTGCACCGGACGACGCTTGAGATACCGCCCATCCGAGCCACCGAGGCACTGATATGGTTGCGCTTGATCCCCGTTGGGGCTATCTGTACCGGGTGCCTTCCACTTGGGCGATGGGCCCACAACTTGGCGACAGCGCTCGCCCCATGACGGTCAACTATGGAACGCGTCTGCCCTGAATGCGGCACAACGACCGAAGAGCTCACTTGCCCCAACGATGGGGAGATGACGCTGGTTGTTAAGCAAAAAGAGTCCAAAGACCAGATGCTCGGCAAGGTCATCGGTGGTCGATACCGCGTGACCCACGTCATCGGTCAGGGTGGATTTGGTGCGGTCTACAAGTGCACTCACACCGCTACCGGCGACACCCTGGCGATCAAAGTGCTGCGTACCGATGTGGCTGACAATCTCGACGTTGTGGCGCGCTTTAGGATGGAAGCGAAGGCGACCAGTCGGCTCAAGCATCCAAATACTGTCCGCGTGTTCGACTTTGGCCAGATGGACGACGGCAACCTCTTTCTCGCGATGGAGTTTTTGGACGGGCGCACGCTGACCGATCTCATGCGCAAAGAGGGCCCCTTGGAACCCGAGCGGCTGGTTCACGTTGGCCTGCAGGTGCTCAAGAGTCTGTCTGAAGCCCACAGCAAAGGGCTGGTGCATCGCGATCTGAAGCCCGACAACATCTTCGTTCAGAACATCCACGGCGAGCCTGATTTTGTGCGCGTGCTGGACTTCGGCATCGCCAAGAGTCTGACCGCAGACAAACAGGACATCACGTCGACCGGCGCGGTCATTGGCACGCCGAAGTACATGAGCCCCGAGCAGGCCCGCGGGCAGACCGTCGACCAGCGCACTGACCTATATTCACTGGGTATCATGCTGTTTGAGGGAGTCTCAGGTACGCCGCCGTTCATGGCCGAGACGCCGCTGGCGATGATCCTCCGCCGCGTGACCGAAGATCCGCCTCGGGTGCACGACAATATCGCACTACCGACACCGATTGGCCTGTGCGACGCGATCCTTAAATCACTGGCGCGCAACCCCGATGACCGCTACGAAACGGCCGATGAGATGGCCGCGGCGTTGACCGCAGCGATGAAGTCACCGTTGCACCTTCCGACGGGACAAACGGTCGGCGGCGGTTCCGGCGAGGCTGGATCAGGCACTGCCGCATACGGTGATATCGGTGGCGGTGACGACACCTTTGCCATGGAGGCGGGCGCAGGCGACTCAGACAGTCACGTCGTTGTCACCAGCGCGCCTGGCAAACTCGACGACGCGACCGCGTTTGCCTCGGCAGACGAGTTGGCCGCGGCGGCGGAGTCGATGGCTGCTGATGCGTCCGATACAGTCATCGAAGCAGAGCCGGCGACAGCCGAGGTGACGCTGCCCAAGCCCGCTCCAGCTCCGCCGAGCACGCAACCGCCGTCAGACATTCGCGCCGCACCCATTAGCGTTGCCCCGCCGGCAAGGAAGTCGAATGTGGGGCTGATTGCCGTCGTGCTTGTCGGCATCGCGACCCTCGCAGGCATCGCGCTGGTGACGCTCGGCGGCGACAAACCGAAACCGCCGCCTCCCTCAATCGCCGCGCCGGTTCCCGTCCCGCCGCCTGCGGCCGTCAAACCCGCTCCAGTCAAGCCTGCGGCACCTGCGGTGGCCAAGGTCAAGGTCTCCCGCCAACCTACGACGGCCGTCGTGACGATCGACGGCGTCACGGTGTTGGGAGACACCCACGAGCTCAAGCCTGGCATGCATGAGGTCAAGGCCTCTTCCGAAGGGTATGAACCCCTAACGATGAAGATTCAGGCCACGCCAGGGCCGATGGCGTTGCCCATCCAGCTGAAGAAGCTCGCTGCCAAGCCGGTCGCGCCGGTGGAGCCAACAACGAAGCCGAAACCCACTCGTCGCCCACGTCGCCGTCCAGTCGCCAATGGCGGCAAGCCTGCAGCCAAGCCCATTGTGAAGCCACGGCACAAGCCGAAGCCGAAGCCGAAGCCGAAGCCGAAGGACGAGAGCTTACTCATCGACTAGCTGACTGGGCCTAGCACAACGCTCGGTCGTCGGCATGACTTGAGGCCGGACCGCAGGCGCCGTAGACTCTCCCCAACGTCAATCCTTGGCCCAAGTCTCTGTGCAGTTCTTGCGGCACGGTGACATGGAGGTTGTCTCGTATGCGCTCGATTCGAATGCATGTTGTTCAGTTCGCGGTTGCCGCACTGGCGGTCGTCGCCGTCGCTGGCGTGGTCGCGACGCCCAGCGCCGCATCCGCAGATCCCGCTTCCGATTCCCTCGCGCAAGCCAAAGTGGGCGCCGTCCATTTCAGGGCCAAGCGTTTCTTGGATGCGGCTCGCGCCTTCGAACAGGCCTACCGACTCAACCCAGTGGATGCGCGAAATCTACGCTATGCCGGCCGTGCGTGGCAGGAGGTTGGCCACTGGGAGCGGGCGCTCAACTTGCTGCAACGCTATGCCCAGTTGGAGAAAAAACCGGATTTGAGGCTGTCCATCCAGCCACGGATTGCGCAACTCAAAGCGGCGACTGCCCGGCAGAAGGCGGAGCAACTCGCCATCGCGAGCGTTAAGTACCCGCAGGGCAAATTGGAGATTGAGGCGGCCCGCGCACTGGAGAGGCTCGGCACACGACCCGACTATGAACGTGCCATCAAGCTGTACGAAACCGCGCGCCTATGGGCGACGTCGCCGGCCAAGCAGGCCCAGGTTGAAGCGGCACTCGATCGCCTTCGCGGTAAATTGCTCGCAGCGGACAAGCCGGCCCCAACGCCTGTGGCCAAACCGGTGACCAAGCCGGTTACACCCGCGAATCCGCCGCCCATCAAGCCAGCGCCGGTTGTCCCCGTTCCCCCCGTGAAGCCCGACCCCAAGGAGGACTCGCTAGGAACGATCCTCTACATCGTTGGCGGGGTCGCGCTGGTCGGCGGTGCCGGCGTCGGCGCCCTCGGCTACCTGAACGGAAAGGAGGCGACGGATGCCTATGTCGCCGACGAGACGTTGCCGAAAGATCAGAGCACCTACAAGGGCGACTACGACGCCTACAAAACGGATGTGGATAGCGCTAAAGTCTTGAATTTGCTAGGTGGGGTTGCTGCTGGCGTTGGTGCCGCTGTCCTCGTTTGGGCGATTGTACGGGGTGGCTCGGACACCGCTGCGAAGAAGTCTGCTTGGTGGGTGGCACCCTCGCTCTCGGGGCGTGGGGCAGCGGTATCCGCCGGCCTGCGGTTTTGATGATGACGCCTACTCCATCGCTCAGAAGGAGCACCAACATGGCGAAGTTTGTCGCTGTTGCAGCAAGGCCCTCGCGGCACGTTTCACGTGGCTTGGCCTGTGCGGCGTTATTGGCGCTGACCGCCGGATCGCTTGGGTGTGTCGAAGAGGCCGTTCCCGCTCACACTGGATTCATTGGCGGTGGGGATGTGGGGTCCGGCGTGGACACGCAGACACCTGTCGATACGGGCTATGACGCGGGAAAAATTCCGTGCACCAGCGACGACGAGTGCATCAAGGCGATGGAGAGTATTCCGGCCTGCCGGATCGCTGTTTGTGCGCAAGGCTCATGCAAATTGGATCTCGCCCCGAACAAGAGCGCGTGCGACGCCGACAGCGATGCATGCACGTCTGGTGACTCCTGCAGCAACGGCACCTGTGTTGCTGGCAAGAAGCAGCTGTGCGACGACGGAAATCCTTGCACGAAGGGCGTCTGCGATCCCACGGACGGCACTTGCGAGCAGACGAATCGGACGGATGGAAGCACCTGCGACGACGGGAGCGACTGTACGACAGCTGACGCTTGCGCTGCGGGAAAGTGCGTATCGGCCGTCGATATCTGCCCATGCAGCCCTGCGGAGATCTCAGCCTGCTGGGCGAAGCTGGATCTGGATGAGAAGAATCTGTGCACGGGCAAGCCCTATTGCGAGGCCTACGCCGCTGGTGCACAGAAACTATATCGATGCGCACTTAACCCCTCGACGGTGGTGACGTGTTCAAAGGCCAATGACACTGAATGCCTGCAGTCCGTCTGTGATCCGGGCGAAGGCAAGTGCAAGCTCAAGGCCATCAACGAAAATAAGCAGTGCAGTGACGGGAACAGCTGCACGAAAAACGACGCTTGCACGGAGGGGCAATGTGTCGGCCCGGTGAACCTGTGCTCGTGCGGGCCGAAAATCGGGGTCGACAAGTGCTACGGCAAGCTCAATCTGGACAAGGACAACCCTTGTTTGGGGCAACCCTACTGCGCCACGACCTACGACGAAAAGACCAAGGAATCAAAATATGTGTGCGCGCTGAACAACTCGACGGTCGTTCATTGCGGAACGTCAAACAACACGGCCTGTCGCGAAAATAAGTGCGAACCAAAGACTGGCAAGTGCCTGATGACAGACGTAAATGAGGGGAAGACGGTTTGTGACGATGGCAGCCCATGCACGGTCAATGACAAGTGCGAGAAGGGGCAATGCAAAGCCGAGTTGTCGGTATGTGCGTGCGCCAAGACCGCGGACTGTCAGAAGGAGGAGGACGGCAACCTCTGCAATGGCACGCTCTACTGCGATGCGAAGACGAAGAAGTGCGTGGTCAATCCTGCCACCGTCGTGAAGTGTCCGCAGCTCAACGATTCTGACTGCCTGACCAACATCTGCTATCCGGCAAAGGGTGTGTGCAAGCTGACGCCTCGCGAGAATATCGTCCTTAAAGAGGTGCTGAAGCAGTACCAGAAGCCCAACGCTCCGCCCGGAGAGATTGAGGTCAAGGTCATTGGCAAGATTCTCAAAATCTATCCTGAGGGGCAGATCGACGTCTTTTGTGACGATGGCAACCTGTGTACGCCCAACGACAAGTGCGCCAAAGGAACTTGTCAGGCCAGCGACATCAGCACGTGTGACTGCGCGAAAGATGCCGATTGTGCGAAGAACGAAGACGGCAATGTTTGCAACGGGACCATGTATTGCAACATCGCTATCGGAAAGTGCGTGCTCAACCCGGCGACAGTGGTGAAGTGCCCGGATGCGGGGGATAATCAGTGCGCAAAATCGACGTGTGACAAGAAGACGGGCAAGTGCGGCATCGTCCCGGAGTCGAATTTCAAGCTGTGCTCTGACGGCAACCAATGTACACACAGCGATCAGTGCAAGGACGGCAAGTGCAAGTCGGGTACGGAGATTTGTCCGTGTTCCAGTGACGCCGACTGCACGCAGGACAACACGCTCTGTGGTGGGCAAGGGTACTGCGACAAGACGCACAAGAACGACAAAGACGAGATTGTACCTACCTGCAAGTTGAATCCGGCGACCGTGGTCAACTGTTCGTCAGCGCTCGATACAGCATGTTTGAAGAATCAGTGCGTCGAGAAGACCGGCAAGTGCCAGATGTTACCGGTGGACGGTGAGGTGCCATGTACGCTTGGCAACCCCTGCTACACCAACGTGTTCTGCAGCGAAGGAGCGTGCAAGGGTGGGACGAACCTCTGTGCCTGCACCGCTGATGCCGACTGCGCCTACATTACTGGTGACAACAAGTGCATCGGGCAAGCCTATTGCGACAAGAAGGAAGGCGCTTGCAAGCTCAATACGGCGACGGTCCCGCTCTGCCTCTCCTCGCTTGGAGATCAGTGCAATGACTACAAGTGCATTCCGTCGACAGGGAAGTGCGGCATCGTTCCCAAACCGACGTACACCCCGTGCGATGACAAAGAGACGTGTACCGTCAGCGATACATGCGATGGCGCGAAAGGTGGAGCCGACAAGGGGAAGTGTCAGTCAGGGACCAACATCTGTCAGTGCAAGACGGCCAAAGACTGCGACGTCTTCGACGACGGAAACCTCTGTAACGGCACGCTGTATTGCGATGGAGGGAAGTGCAAGCTCAACGATGGAAAGCAGGTGGTGTGCTCCCCGACAGGCAAGGACAGCTGCCTTGTGAACGCCTGCAACCCGAAAACAGGCAAGTGTGCGACATCAACAAACGTATTGAAGTGCGATGACCAGAAGCCCTGCACAGCGGACGAGTGCACCGGCGACAAGTGTACCCATACCCCGGTGACGGAAGGCGTCGCGTGTATCGATTCATCGACTGGGCAGGGCGTGTGCAATAAGGCTGGCGTCTGCGTCGCGCCGCCGATTGATGGGCTTCGATTCGTACCCGGTGGTGACGTGGCGATCGGCTGCAACAAGAAGGTAGAGACCTGTCCAAATTCGAACGAAAAGCCAGCTTTTATCGGCAAAATCTCTGGATTTTGGATGCAACGGTTCGAGGTCACAACGAAGGCGTACACGGCTTGCGTCAAAGCCGGGAAGTGTTCGGCAGCTGGCACGTCCGCAGGGTGCAACTACAATGATCCCAAGAAGGACGGCCACCCGATAAACTGCGTCACGGAGGCGCAGGCCGCCAAGTACTGCGAATCGCTCAATCCCAATGGAACCAAGGGTCGTCTGCCCACGGAGGCGGAGTGGATCAAGGCAGCCCGCGGGGGGTGCGAGCTCTACACACCAAATAACTGCGCGACGGAGGGGTACACCTATGTTTGGGGCAATAGTCCGCTCCCAGACTGCTACCGTGCGATCCACAACTCGTCCTCTCAGGGAGAGGGCTGCGGGACCGCAGGCACGGCACCTGTTGGCTCGCTGCTCAAAGGCGATGAGAGCCTCTATGGGATCAACGACCTCGCCGGCAATGTCGCCGAATGGGTGAGCGACTCCTACTCTGCCACGGCCTACGCGGACGCCGCCAAAGCACCCAACAACCCAACTGGACCGAAGCAGAACGCGACACGCGTCATCAAGGGCGGTGATTGGAAGTCGAAGGCACCCACCGTTCGGTTGTCCTATCGTGGACAGCAGGACGCCAAGACGCCGTCTATCAACATCGGTTTCCGCTGCGTGATCCCGCAGTAGCACCACAAGCGGGCCGAGGCGGTAGACGTTCAGGGACAAATTCGGCTGGCCCCCCTGCAAAATCCGACTAGACTGTCCCCGGGCTGCGCCGTGCCCACACCCACCGGCGCGCCTGGAGGATTCATGTCGAGTACGATCGCAACGGGCGGCGCCCACGTCGAGCGCAAGAAGCGTTCCTTTGCACCGCTCATCATCACCGCAGTCATCGCCGCGATCGGATTTGCCGTCATTGGCAGCAGCACGTCTGGCGGTGCGGGAATGTACAACTATTCGGTTGCCGACCTGTCCGACCGTAAAGGCGAACTAGCCGGCAAAGATGTGAAGGTCGCGGGGCGTATTGCCAAGGGCAGTGTGCGCGGGGAGCCGGCGAGCGACAGCTTTCGTTTTGACCTCGAAGACGACGAGGGGCACAAGGTCGCCATCGCCTACAAACGCCTGCTCCCGGACCCGTTCGAAGAGGGCCGCGAGGCGATCGTCACCGGGCAATTCGATGGCAGTGTGCTGCGGGCAACGAACCTCACGGTCAAGTGCCCGAGTCGCTACGCCGACACCGAAGACATGCAGAATATGAGCGAGGCTGAGAAGAAGCGGTACTACAAAGAGGAATACAGCAAGCACACGGCAGCTCAGAAGGGTGCGTCCAAGCCTGCCACCAAGCCTGCTAAGCCTGCGACCAAGTAGACTGTCGTGCGCGAAACATCTGAAAGATCAGGTTCGTGGCCTGAATTCAGCTAGGGAACGACCCGCCCACAGGTTCCGATATCCAGCACTTGGACTCCCTCGGTTTCCGTCGGTAATGGGGCGTGGCCTTGGGTCCGTACGTGAGCGCCGCTGGGTAACGTGAAGCGGCACCGAACCATCACTGTGGTCGCCTCACTTGGGAGTGCCAGCTCCTGGGCTGCAGTCGCCTTTGGGGCGTGGTTTGCCGCAAAGTGCAGGGACTTGACGTGGCCGGGCTCCAGCATCAGATCGACCCGCGTCAGCTCTTTGCGATCGAGGGCTACGTCCCCGAGTCGCGCCTCAACGTGGGTCAGCACAACGGCTAGCTGTCGTTCACTCGTACTGTGTTCGGTCTGCCACCACGCGGCAATGAGCCCGACCGCCAGCCCTATCATGGCTATCCAGCGTCGTTTGGATGGGCTCAAGTTCATGCATGCGCTCCCGCTGTTTCGTGGCAAACGGCCATGACGCCGCACCTATCGCACGCCCACGGATCAGCGTGGCCGCCCCTCACCCGACTGCCGGTGACCGGGTCGAGACTGCATCGGCGGCCAGAGGTTGTGCAAATGGGGGCGTGGTCAGTCAGCACATGCCGACGGGTCGCCGTGGTCAGGGACTAGTTGACCAGCATCGCACCGCTGGACTGGTCCAACTCACTGGAGCGCAGCAGCAACTCACCCGACAGATCCGTCAGCCGTTCTGCGCGGGCCTGCACGGACGTCGTCTCCAACAGCGACTGCTTTTGCGCGGGCTCCGTGGCGATGGCCGCCGCTAGGCGATTGGTCAGAATATCGGGCTTGCGGGTCGACGTGAGCACGGAACTCAACACGACGCCTTGCTCACCCATCTCCAAGATGAGGCCGCGAACACAGCCCACCAAGCGCGTCATGGCCTCGTCGACCTGGGTTGTGTCTTCCTCGCGGTGGTCCGGGATGACCTCGACCTCGGCCGTACGATAGGGCGTCAGCCGATGGATGGTGCGAATGCGAACACGCCCGACACAGTGCATGAACAGGTTGTAGCGACCGTCTTCCAGGCGCTCCTCGTTGACGATCTTGCACAGCGAGCCGACGCCAAAAACCGGCGGAGAGCCGTAGTAGTCTTCTTCCCACCCGGGCTTCAGCCCGACCAAGACGACCAGTCGTTCACCTGCCAGCGCGTCGGCAGTCAACATGCGGTAGCGCGGCTCAAACACGTGCAGCCGGGTCATCGTGTTCGGAAACAGGACAAAGTTGGGCAGTGGAAATACGGGCAAGCTCTCGTAGCTGTCTTCCACGATCGGCACACGCTGCATCATGACCTCCAAGTTCGGTCTCTAAGAGCCGGGCTGCCATGGAGGGTATGGATGTCGGTCCGGTGCGCAAGAAAAAGCGAGGTTTCCACAGACTTATGCGTACGTAGGCGGTCGCTTTATCGGTCTGTCGACCCTATGCAACACGCCTCACGAGGAGCCATCTGGCTGCGCACAGCCCGGCAAAATGGGCGACCAGCACCCGTTTGGCCTTGACCTATTGTACTTCTCTACAGGCCGTATCCGGGATCTTCCGTAGCCGTCAGCTTGGGACGGTGTTGCCAGTTTTCGACGGCACGGGCGACCACGAATCGGGCGGTGGGCGCCATGAACGCCGCTTCAACGGAACGCAACGAGAGATTGCGCAACCTGTCGAGACGCCAGCCCAGGTGCTTGGACAGGGCTTCAAGCTGACCCGTGAGGTCGCTGTCGAGCAAACCAGGAGAGACTGAGGCCACAGTGACGAACAGGCCCGCGTCCTGCATGCGAACGATGGGATGTTGCGCCAAACTGCGGGCGCGACCGATCTTGGCTTCGAGCTCGGGCGCCACCATGACCGGCACGCGGTGCGCACGCAGGTGCAACAGCGCCTCTTCGTTTCGGGTGAGCCCGATCCCGTGCAGCACACGATCCGCACGCAACGAGATCACATCGTCCAGGTTCCGCGGTCGCGCGGTGAGTCCAGCCTGAACAGCCAGGGCCAGCCCTAGCTTGCGTGCCTCGCCCACGACATCACGCAGATCGCCGATCGGGGTCCTCTCGTCGCCTACAATCGAGATTGCGCACAGCCGGTTGCCGCCCGCCTTGTGCCACGCCGCCAGCGCCTTCGATGCCGCCGCGCCATCACAGCCGCGATGCAGCTCGCCAACGAGACTCCACGAAAAAAATGCGTCGTCGCTCTCCTCGAGGGCGTCTTCAACCCCATCATCGATAGCGGCGATCGCCGCTTTGGCCGAAAAGGGCAGGGCGCAGATGTCGATCGCCAGCTCTGCGTGCACCACCGCGTCGGAGAGCATCCGCTTGGTCGTTCGCCAGGCCAGCTGCTCGAGGTGTTGGGGGGTCTTCACCAGATCGCGTTGCCACGCAGAGGCGGCCAGCAACTCGTCCGGGCTCTTGAACTCGATACGTTTCTTGAGCGCAGCTTCGTCGTCACCCTCGGGCAAGCCCGCTTCTTTCGCCAGTTCACCGGCTTGAAACAGGTCCATGGCGTCGGTCAGGCGACAGTAGAGTTCCACTTTGGGAAGGGTCGCAACGACAGTGCTCATAGGCGGCTCCGATGGGAGGTGAGACGCCGATGGTGAGCGTTGTGCGCCTCAGAGACAAGCCGGGATGCCTAGCGGGGCGGTCGGCCAATGAAATTATCGCCGGCGCAGCCGCTCAGCTTGCGTCCCAGGCCGATACTTCACGAAGGAAGTTGGCGTTCATGACCTCACGCTGGATGACCTCAGCCATCTCTTCGACGTCCCGATACTCCTCCCAGCACACCCGAATCGTCGGGATCCGCCGGGAGACATCGTTCACGAAATGGTCATATTCCGCGTACAGCGCCTTCAGGTATTCCAGACTCACGCCGGACTCCACGTCGCGGCTGCGCTGCTTGATGCGTTCCATGCTGCTCTCAGGCGACACATCCAGGTAGATGATCGCGCTGGGCCGACACATGAAGTTACTCATGTGACGAAACAGGCCGAGGTAGGTGCGGTAGTCCCGTTCGTCGAGCAAGCCCTGCTCGGCGAGCATCTTCGCGAAGATCGCGTCTTCGTAGATGGTGCGATCCTGGATGGCCGGTCGGCCGCGCCAGATGATCTCTTGGTGCTGCTGAAAGCGGCGGTTGAG
>JAGSHB010000084.1 GCA_023954815.1 Myxococcales bacterium
AAGCTGGCCACCGAGGCGCGTCGAGGTCGCCCGGTTCAGGGTCTCGGTGACGCCATAGCCGCACTGACGTATCAAGAGCAAGTCGGGTAGGCGGTAGCTACAGTTTCGCCGCAGCCTCAGCGAGTCTGAGGGCGAAGCGCACCTCCGATGAGATGGCCGCCAGCGCAGGTCGGGGTTTGCTGTGCGGGCCGTCGGCTGGTCGTTCTTTCTCAGCTTGCGCCACCGCGAGGCGTGCCCGCGCTCGAACGACTCCGGCCCGCTCCGCGTCGAGTTGCGTGGCCGCTCGAAAGTCGCTGGCTGCGCGCAAGATCATCACCACCATCTGGGTCACTGGATCGGTGCTGTCGCTGGCGAGTTGGGTGGCCCGATCCAGGGCGTCGGTCGCTTGGGCCGCATCGCCGTGACAGCGATGACAGTAGCCCAGGGCGGCCATGTGCATCGCCCGCAGCTTGCGGTCGCCCTTGTCGACAAAGAAGGCCACCGTGAGCTCGAGGCTGTCGAGCGCCGCGTCCAGCTCATTTGATTCCAGCAGATTCCACGCAGCGAAGCCCTGGACGTAGGCCTTGCGAAAGGCGTCCCCGACCTCTTCGAGTCGGTCCAAGGCGCGCTGGTACAGGTCGGCGGCGCGCTCATGGTCCCCGCGCTCCTGGGCGACCAACGCGAGGTAGCAGGTATCCACCGCCATGCCGCGCAGGTTGCCGATGGCGCGCTCGTCAGCCAGGGCGTGGGCGAAGGTGGACTCGGCTTTGTCGAGCTCGCCCAAGTCGGCTTGAATACACCCGAGATTGGCCTGCGCTCTCGCTGCCAGATGTCGGTCGCCGAGCTGCTGGGCACCGCGCAGACTCGTCTCGAAACAACGCCTCGCGGGGCCTCTGTCGGAGAGATCGTAGTAGACGCAGCCAAAGAGGTGCATCGCTTCGGTCTCGAGCGCCAAGTCGGCCACCTGTTGGCCCAAAATTCTGGCTTGAACCGCTGCACGCATCGCTCGTGTGCTGTGATCCAGGCGGCGATGGCAGTTGCCGAGTCGAAGCTGCGCCAGCGCTTGCAGCCTGAGATCATCGGCCTCTCGGGCGTACGTCAGCGCGCGCTCTGCGTCCATGAGGCCGTCGTCTGCCGCCCCGGCGCGCACACGGGTCTCTGCCCGGGCAGCCAGCGCGGTCGCGATGGGAATCATCAGGCGGTGCCCCACCGCCACCTGCTTGGCCGTCGGCTGTTCGTCGTCTTGATGGCGCCCGGCGAGCTCGTCTGCGGCCTCGATGGCACCGTCGAGCAGGCGCGACAACATCACCAATGGGCCGCGATCGAGAAGCAAGGGTAGCAAGGCGCTGCTCAGCCGAAGTGCCCGCTCGACGTCCGCGGTGTTCTTGCGATCGAGGGCCTGGGTATGAATCGGCAGCAGATTGTCGAGCTCCGCGGCCAGCAATGCGCGGGCGCGGGCGCCATCGTGCCCACGCGCCGCAGAGGCACACCGCTCCGCCAACCGAACGCCCCACTGATCGCGATTGTAGCGTGCCGCCGATCGGAGGGTCGGCCCCTCAGGCAAGTCGCCCTCGCCCGCCAGCCAGACCCGCACGCTGTCGTGCAGTACGTAGCGTTCGTCGTCCGCACCTGGGAGCGGCACCAAGAGCGAGCGAACGCGCAGATCGTTGAGCAGCTTCTGCGCTGGCTGGGTGCTCTCTGTGAGCTGCAAGACCGCTGTTGCGCTATCGGCGCTGATGCCGCCACGCAACACGGAGAGCTGCACCAGGGCTTCGTGCTGCCAGGTCGGGAGGCCGATGGCCCGCATGGCCGTGCTGAGGGCCACAAAGCCGCGGTCGCGCCGTGCCCTTGATGCCCGACGCCGGGTGCGCGTGGGCAAGACGGGCGGCTGTTCAGCGGGCGCTTGACTGCTCGCGGAGGCCGCCGGTTCAGGGCTGGCCACAGGTCGCGGCGCCTCGGGCGCAGGTGCCGCTGCCGGCTGCGCTTCGATGCTGCCCTCAGGCAAGGGCGGCGGCAGCTCCGTGAGCTCCTCACTGAGGACCTCCAGCGGGGGCGGTGCGTCGTTTTCCAGCTCCGCGAGCAGGGCCTCGGCCCCGACGGTCGCCAGCTCAGCCGCAGCTAGCTCCAGCGCCAGGGGCACGCCCTCTAGCTTGGCGGCGATCGCCCCAAGTACACCGGGTTCGGCCTGGACGTCGGTCCCTGCCCGGTAGCGAAGCAGCTGAGATGCGTCGCTCTGATCACCACCAGTGGTCGATAGCGGTGGCACTTCGAGGACATGCTCACCCTTTAGCTCAAGGGCATCTCGGGCGGTGACCACCACCACCAGGGTCGCCGATGCGGCCAGCCACTGCTTGACCGCTGGCGCCACCACCCCTGGCATCTCCGGTGCGTCGTCGAGCCACAGCAGCGTCGGGCCGCGCCCAGCCAAGGCCGCGCCCGTCTGCGCGATGGCGGCTTGGGTGGAGCTGGCGTTGGCCAAGCTCAACCCCAAGACGGTCGAGACCGCGCGGCACACATCTTCGACCCGTGTGCATGCCGTCAGGCGACAGCTCCAGGTGCCGCCCGATTGGCTAAACTTCGGCGCTTGGTGGCGCGCAAAAACCCCGGCCAGCCGGCTCTTTCCGACCCCTGGCCGCCCGGTGACCGTGACCAGTCGATCGCCAGCGAGCAACGCGCAGCGCAGCTCGTGGAGCAGCACGTGTCGGCCAAAAAAGCGCGACTGGTTGGCCATCAGATTGTCGCGGCGGGGGGCCGTTGGTTTGGCGAGGTTGGGTTTGAGCGCCGGCTCGGTGTGAGCCTGTAGGCCAGGAGAGACGCGCGCTACCGTCCGGCGTACGGCCCGCCCACTTGAGTGGCGCTTGGTGCCCGTCGTCGGGGTGCCCATACCTGTAGTGCCCCTGGCTGCGGTACTCGTGGCTGTGGTGCCTGTCGCCGTTGTTCCCGTCGCTGTCGTCACAGCGTTCGGTACGGGCGGCGGCTCTGCTGGCGCGGGGACGGGCGAGCGCGTACTGCGATCGCCTCTGTCTGACCGCCCTTCGGGCAACTTGCCAGCGCGCTTGGCAAAGAGCGCACGCAAGGCTTTGGGGGGCCACGCGGGGCTCGCTTCGATCCAATCTCCGAGGCCCGTCCGTGAAGCGATGCCTGTCGCCTCGCCGCGCAGGGTCTGCTCCAAGGCGCGGGACAGGGCGTCGGCGCTCTCGATGCGATCTGCTGCCGTCTTTTCCAGCGCGGCGAGCACCACCTCATCGAGCTGGCGGCTGACCCCGGCCCTGAGCGTCGACGGCGGCGGCGGCTGGTAGTCGAGCGTGCGCTCCATCGACACGGTGTGCGCCTTACGCCGAAACAGCACCTGCCCCGTGAGCAACTCCCAGAGCACCACGCCAAGCGAAAAGACGTCTACGCGCCCGTCTTGATCGAGTCCTTGCAGCTGTTCCGGCGCGAGATAACCGGGCTTGCCCTTGACCACTCCGATCCGCGTCCGACTCTGCCGCACGTTGGCCCGGGCGATGCCGAAATCGATGATCTTTACGTCGCCATGACGACTCAGCAGCACGTTGGCGTGGCTCACGTCCCGGTGGATGAGCTGCAGCGGCAGTCCCGTCATGGGATCGCGCTGCTGGTGGGCGTGGTGCAGGCCATCTGCGGCCCGGGCGACAATCCAGCTGGCGAGGGCCACCGGCATGTCATCGCCCCGCACAATCGCCGCGTTGGCCGCCCGACCGAGGTCAGGCCCGTCGACAAACTCCATGGCGATGTACCAGTGCTCATCCTCCCGGCCCAAATCCAAAATCTGCGCGATATTCGGATGCTGTAACGTCGCTGTTAGCCTGGCTTCATCGAGGAACATGCGCACAAACTGCTCGTCACGGGCAAACTTCTTGTGCATGCGCTTGAGCACCACGTCGCGCGCAAAACCGGCCTCGCCAAGCCGCCGCGCGAGCCATACCTCGGCCATACCACCCGACGCTATGGGCGCTAAAAGCTGGTACTGGCCAACGGTCTCGGGCATGGGCAAAGATACCTGTTCGGGGAGCAGACACCCGTTTGTCGCATGGCGAACCACCCTCGGCAATGGCGCTGGCACCTCGGAGCCGTGTCAGATCTAGGAAGGGCGCATGGTGGGCTCAGAAGTTGCATACTTGCAGCACTTCTAAGGGGTCCGCCGCACGATCGAAATCGGGTCAGACACCGACACACCAGCCAACAGGTCTCCGATGGAGCCTCGATAGGCCATCTCTCCTAAAGGACACACGATGAAAACCAAGCTCACCGCCCTCATCCTCGCCGGATCTTTCCTCTTCAGCGGCACAGCTTTCGCTGGCACCAAGTACTACGTGTACAAGAAGAAGGGCACGAACAAGTGCGAGATCACCACCCGCGATCAGGCCAAGTTCAAGCGCGCCAAAGGCAGCAGCTGGCAGTTTGTCGGGGTCGATAGCACCCGCTCAGGCGCCAAGAAGATCGCTAAGGGTGCTGGTTGCAAATAGCAGTGTGAGGGGGGCGCGCGGCCCATTTGACGGCCGCGCCCACCTTCTCAGCGCGCCTTCTCAGCCCAGCATCCGCACAGCCTGGGCTGCGGTGCTGGTCGCGCCTTTGACCTTCTTCGGGAACCAGTGCGCCGCCCGGGTCCGCCAGCTCTTGCCGGCCTTTTCGCGCGCCTGCTCCAGCGTCATCCCGGTGTCTTCCAGCGCAGCGTCTAGCTCCGCCTTGGCCCGCTGCCGCGCCTTGAACAGCACCATCTGCACACGCGAGTACACGTTCACCGCGCCGTCGCCGGTGGTTTCGACCGGCAGGTAGAGCGCGTCGGGGTACTTCGACGTGATGATGGACTGCACCCCGTCGCTCACCCCAGAGCTCGGCATGCAGCCGAAGGGCTTGACGCTCAGGGTCATGGTCGACTTGCCCTTGATGGTATTGAGCAGCAGCTTGGCGACCTCCATGTGGCCTTCACCACCGCGGCTCTCGAGCTGGTAGTGCTCGGCGGCGACCTCGGCGAGTTGGTCCATGTCGGGCAGATGAAATCCGTGTAGCCCCATGGTCTTGGCGAAGCTCTGGAAGACGCCGCGCAGGGCTTTGTCGACGGCCCACATGGTCCACACCGTCTTCCGGCCGCCATCCTCGCTATCGATGAGCCCCCAGCGGCCGCCGTCTTTGCCAGCGAGCTTCATGCGCCGCAGGGTGTCCCACTTGACCTCCCAGACGTTGTACAGCCCCCACGCGGTGACGAACTGCACCTCGACCTCGGCGCCTTCCTGCTCCAAGAACGACGGCATCTTGTAGTTGCCGTCGCCCTCGGTGGTCATTGCCCAGAACTCGCCGATGAGGCTGACCTTGGGCTTCGGTACCAGACGATCGACCTTGACCGCGCCCATCTCACGCCGAATTTGCAATAAAAGCTTGGGAATACGGGCAAAAAAGCGCTTGGTCGTCTGGCGCTGACTGAACATGTCGATGACGTGCTGCCGGCTGCGGTCGAGGGCGGCGTTGGTCGCGCCCGCTTCGATCTCGTAGGGGCGAATGCGGTACATGAGGCCGTTGAGCACATCGCCGATGATGACGCCCACAGCCAGCCGGCTCAGGAAGTGCTCGTCGACGGCCAGCCCTGGCCCCAGCTCATCGTCACCAGTGGCGAGTTCCGGCTTGATGCTCGGCAATCCTTGGGCCTTGGCGATGGCACCTTCGAGTGCTTCGACGGGCTGAGACTCCATGATCTCGGCGTCCTCGCCTTTCTGCTGAAACGTGACCACGCGAAAGCGGGTGAAGCCGCTGTCCCTGAGGGCTTTGCGGTACTCGGTCTTGTAGGAGCCAAAGCGGCAGGGGCCACAGGCGTCCGCGGTGACAAAGACGTATTTGTCGCTGATCTCGTCTTCGGTCATGCCGGTGCTATCACGCAGCTTACACAGGAACTTCACCAGGTTGCCGACAGTGAAGTAGGTCGGACTGCACTGGCCACGGTTGCCGAATTCCTTGCCGTAGCGCAGCGACTCATTGTCGGGCGTGGGCATGGCGATGACGTTGTAGCCGATGCCCTTGAGCGCCGACTCGATGAAGAGATCGTGGCTCCAACTCAACCCGCTGATGAGCAGGGTGGTGTGGGCGCGGTCGGCGCGGTTGAAGTCCCGGCAGCCCGGATCGACCCAGTGGGTGGGGTCGTCGGGAATGCCCAACTGGGCCTTTTCCTGACGCACAAAGGCGTCGAGTTCGGCCTCGAGCTGCGCCTCTTGGTCGGCTAGGAAGCGGGCCTCGCTCTGTTCGGCTTGCTTTCGAGCAGCCGGGTCAAAGCGGTCGATGGAGATGCGGGCACCCTTGGCTGGAGCCGCTGCTGGGCCGCCGCCAGCGTCTTGGCCGGCTTGCTTCATCTTGGAGAACTGGTCGTGTGTCGGTGCCATGAGGGGGCTCCTTTGATTTGCGTCGCTGGCCGGCTGGGGCCACGTGGGGCGCGCTGCCTGGAGACGATCTCCATGGCAGGGGGTGGGTCTAGCTTCGTAAGAAGGCGCTCGCGCGCTGTTTGGCGGCGGTGGCCTTGTCTTTCAATCGCCCTAAGGACACGAAGCTTCCCTTGGCTGGGCGCTTGGTCTTTGGGGTCTCGGGCGCGACCCAGATGGGCTTCGGCCGGCGTTCATTGGCTTCGGCGCGGGTGCGCTCGCGGGCTGATTGTTCGGCCTCGTAGCGCGCTCTGAGCTCGGCGCGCTTGTCTTCGATGCGCCGCGCCAACTCGCGCTTTTTCTCGGCCATGTCTTCGAGCCGTTCCTTGTGCCGCTCGAGTGTGTAGCCGTAGGTGCGCACGCGGATCGCGATGGAGCCGCCGGGCTTGTTGGCGTCGAGGTCGTGCAAGGCCGAGTAGGGCGTCTTGCCCGCGCCGATGATGTTGTCGACGATGTGATAAATCGGCGCATCGTGGCCGCACTTGAAGCTCGATAGATCCAACACCGCGATGTTCGGATGCCGCGCTGCAAACTTGGCCGCCCAGACCTTGGCCGCGCTGTTGGCGCTGAAGTTCTCTGGCCAGACGTCGTTGATGTCGAAGATATCGGGCAGCGGATCGTCTGCACGCTCCAGATCTTCGCGGAAAAAGCGGTGCAGGTACTCCGGGTCTGTCGGGATGGAGCCCATGGACAGAATCGGATAACCGAGCGCCTGGAACTCCGCCAAAATCTCGTGATTCAGACCGGGATCGAGGTGATAGGGCCGGCCGAGCATCAAGATGGCGAGCTTGTCCTCCGCCTCGACGTCATCGAGAATCTGCCGACCGCGCGCTTGGGTCTCTTGGCGAAACAGCGTCAGCGCCGCGTGGGCCTGCTCTGCCGCGTGGTCACTTTCGTCGCGGGTGATGCCGAGCACGTCGCCCCAGGTCTTGAACAGCTGATCGGCGAGCAGGTGGGGCTCGGTGAACGAAATAGCCGGCGTGATGAAGGCCAGGTCGCGATCGCCAAAGAGATCCCGCTCCTTGGTAAAGGCCGCCCGCATGACGTCGCCGATCCCCTGCACAATCGGGCAGGAGGCGTGGTCCATGACGCCGGTCAGCGCCGTCTTTACGTGCGTAATCTGGGGCAGAAAGACGCAATCGAGCGGCTTTTCGGCGTGCTTGGAAAACAGCAGGTTGTGGATGTGGGCCTGGGTCACTTTCGACGGATGGCAGGGATCGATGGAGCCGTATTTGCCGCCCTCGACCCACATCTCTTCGCCGGAGTGGTCCGAGAACACGATGTTGCGCCGATCGATGCCGACCGCTTCAAAGTAGGCCCGGAAAAATGGCGCCGTCGAGTACAGGTTGAGCACCCGGGGGATGCCGACACGGAAGCTCTTGCGCTTGGCCCAAGCCGCCTCACTGGAGCGCGCGATGGGGCGTTGGATCTCCTTGCGCACCACCTGGGTCGGCAGCTCGGTCTTGATGCCAAACGCGCTGTGCTCCATGTGCACGTCCACCGCATCGATGACGGTGCCGCGCTCAGCGACCGGCTCTACCTTGTACCGGCTGCGGAAGAGCTCGCGCCCCTCCCACTCGACCAGGTTCGGGTAGGCCTTGCGCAGCTCTGCCCGGTGCTTGGTGAGCTTCTTGAGCGAATCTTTGTCTTCGACGGTGCCCTGCTCACAGGAAAAGCCGCTGATGTAGCGCGCCGAGACGCCGCTTGGGGTCTCTGTGTCGATGAAGGTCCGCGAGCAGAGGTTGGGGCAGAAATGGCAACGCGTGCTCTCGTCGGTGCGGCTGATGTAGCTGAGCCCGATCGCAGCTTCTAGGCCGACCCACTCGGTCTTTCCGGTGCGTTTGTGCTTGCGCCACGCCTCCATGGCCGCGCCGATAGCGCCCGCCTCGCCGGGGTGCGGATGCACGTGCACCTCGGCGCCCGGGACCCGCTCATTGATGTAGTCGACCTGGGCTTTGACCGCCGCCAGATTGCGCTGCGTACCGCCCTGCAAGACAAAGACCTTTCCCAGCTCGGCCATGCGCGGGATCTGCACCACGTACTGCCAGACGTTCTTCGGCAGCACGAGCGCCAAGCCGGCGAGCATCTCTTGCTTGGAGTAGCCCTCTTTTTGAAAGTTGACCCGGTCCGCGTCGAGGAACACCGCGCAGCCGTAGCTAAACTCTGGGCTCATATCCGCAGAGAAGGCCGTCGTCGCGTACTCGGTCACCGGCACGCCAAACTGGTCGGCCATGGCCTGCAACAACATGCCGTTGCCGGCGGAGCACTGGTTGCTCAGGCGGAAGTTTTCGATGTCGCCGTTCTTCATGAACAGGACTTTGATGTCCTGCCCGCCGATGTCGCAGATGACGTCGACGTCGCCGAAGTAGTGCACCGCGCTCATCATGTGGGCGACGGTCTCCACCACGTGGGCATCGGCCTGCAGCGCCTGTTCCAGCACCGGTCCAGCGTAGCCTGTGACCCCAAAGCCTTTGACGTGCACGTTCCAGTCGCGGACCAAGATCTGATGCTTGAGCTTGGCCAGCATCTCCTTCATGTCTTGGATCGGGTTGCCCTTACTGAGCTGGTACGTCTTGAGCAGCACATCGCCGTTTTCAGCGACGAGCACGGCCTTTGACGAGGTCGAGCCGCCGTCGACACCGATGGTCGCCGTCAGCGTGGTGCCGGGGGGAAAGTTGGGCGCGTCGAAGTCGGGTACGGCGTAGTCCGAGGCGAACTGCTGCGCGGCGCTATCGTCCTTGACCAAGGCCGGGCCCGCTGCACCCGCCAACCGGGCCTTGCGACCGCTGGTGGCGTAGACCTTTAGATCTTCAATGCCCTTGTAAACGCCGACTTCTGCTGGCTCGTGCATGCCGTAAAACACCGAACCCAGCGCTGCGTACAGCTCCGCGTTGGGCGGCACGTAGATCAGCTCTTCGACCGGCAAATCGGGCACATCGACGCCGCGCTCGGCCCAGGTCTCGGGGATGCGCATGCGCCAACACTCGACCAGGAAGGGCAGCCAGGTGTTGGGGCCGCCAAGCAGCAAAACGCCCGGCTGCAAGGTGTTTCCGCGGGTGAGCACGGCTAGATTCTGCATGACGATGGCGTCGGCCAACGAGCAGAGCACCTCCTCGCCAGGCACGCCGGTCTTGATCAGGTTGACCACGTCCGTCTCGGCAAAAACGCCGCACTTGGCCGCCACGTGGTGCAGCTTTTCTGGGTTGAAGCGGATGTTGCCCACTTGGTCTGCGTCGATGCCGGTCTTGATGAAGCACTTGTCGATGGTCGCGCCGGTTCCTGAGGCGCATTTGTCGTTCATCGACGGCACGACCTGCATCTCGCCGGTCTCGGGGTTTTCCCGCAGCATGATGATCTTGGCGTCTTGGCCACCGAGCTCGATGACGCTGCGCACGGTCGGGTGCAACAGCTCCACCGCCATGGTGACGGCGTTGACCTCTTGCACAAAGCGCGCGCCCAACGGCTCGGCCAAGGGGCTGGCGCCAGAGCCGGTGACGAAGATGCGGATGTCGTCTTGTTTGACCTTGGGGAAGGCACAGCCGATGCGGGTCATAAAGCTCATGACACATTCGGGCTGCTGGGTGTGGTGGCGCTGGTAGTCGTGCCAGAGCACGTCTTTGCTGTCGGGATCGACGACGACGGCCTTGACCGTTGTGGAGCCCACATCGAGACCGATGACGACCGGCGCGGTGCGCAGCAGGTGGCGCTGGTCTTGATCGACGGCCTCGTCCCGGCTCGGTGGGCCATCGGTGCGGTGGTTGAAACCGGGCGCGTCTGGATGGTCGTCGCGGGTCGACTTGGCTTGGCGTGGAGGCGCGCTAGGAACTGTATGTGTCTGGATGGTCATCTGGCCTCGCTACTGCCCTGGGGGACGCGGCTATTAGCCCGCAGGTGTCGCTCGATATTCCACGGTTTGGTGGGCTGATTGAAAAGCGTTCTGGCCGCGGTTGCAAGGGGCTGTGTGATCCAGACCATCGGCCGCGGAGCGCATCGCTCGGTGGGGTCAGGGTTTTGGCGTTTCAAAAAAGGACTGATCCGGTCTTGTTTGGGGCTGGTGGCGAGCTATCGGCCTGGATTTTCGGGCTGATCACGAAAGTTTCGGCGGCGTTCAAGCGCTTTTCCTTTGCGGCCGTGCTGAACGATTTCGGCGTGGAAAAGTCGATAGGGATCTCCTAGACTTGCCCCCCACCGGGGACCGGCTCTGGCGCCGCCCTGTTCATCTCCCGACCCGCTCTCAGGATCTCCATGTCCACGCTGACAAGATTGTCGCCTTTTACGTTGGCCTTCCTGCTGGCCTGCGCCTCTCCTTCGGGCGCTGGTGGCGTCGCACCCGCCCCCGTCGATGCGGGAGACGACACCGGAACAACGGATAGCGCATCCGCCGAGACCGGCGGCGGGCAAGGTGATGCCAGCACGCCAGACGCCAGCCCAGCAGACGCCAGCACAGCAGACGGGGGCGCTGCCGATTCCCTAGTCGCGAGCGGTGATGGCGGCGGTGCAGTGGATGCGGGCGCTACCGATGCGGGCACGACCCAAGGGGATGCGAGCAGCCCAGACGTGGCTAACCCAGACAGCGCAGTCGCCGATACCGCCAAGCCGGACGCCGGCGTGCCCGACACGGGTTCCCCGGATGCTGGCACGCCGGACGCTGGTACACCCGACACGGGCTCACCGGATGCTGGCACGCCGGATGCTGGCAAACCGGACGCTGGCACGCCGGATGCTGGCGGCACGGGCCCTTGCGGCGCCAAGCCCTCCTGTGATGACGGCAACCCGTGCACCAAAGACAGCTGCTCCTCAGACCAGTGCCTGCACTTCGTTCAGGCTGGCGCCTGCGATGACGGTGACCCCTGTACGGTCTCCGACGCCTGCCAAAGCGGCGCCTGCAAAGGCGGTGGGCCCAAGAAGTGCGACGACAACAACCCCTGCACGACCGATAGCTGCGACGGTAAGACCGGCAAGTGTCTAACCAAGCCCAAAGACGGCAGCTGCGATGACGGCAACCCGTGCACCTTGGGCGACAGCTGCGACAAAGGCAGCTGCAAAGGGGGCGCCCCCAAGAAGTGTGACGACAACAACCCCTGCACAACCGATAGCTGCGACGGCAAGACCGGCAAGTGCGTCACTGCGGCCAAGAGCGGCGCGTGCAGCGACGGCAACGCCTGCACCACCAGCGACGTCTGCAAAGGCGGCACCTGCACGGGCACCGGCGCCAAGGTGTGCAACGACAACAACCCCTGCACGACCGACAGCTGCGACGCCAAATCAGGCGGCTGTGTCACCGCCCCGAAGACCGGCAGCTGTGACGACGGCAATGTCTGCACCACCGGCGACGCCTGCACCAGCGGAAAATGCGCTGGCAAGCCCAAGAACTGCGGCGATGGCAATGATTGCACCCAGGATTTGTGTGATGCCAAGACCGGTACCTGCAGCGCGAAGAAGCTCAGCGGGACGGCCTGCGACAACAACGATCCCTGCTCCATCACCGACAAATGCATCTATGGCACCTGCTTCGCCGACAAGAAGAAGACCTGTGATGACGGCAATGTCTGCACCAACGACTACTGCCTCAGCACCCAGGGCGGCAAGTGCAGCCACTTTGACCACTGCGGCGGGGTCAAGGCCGTCAGCGTGCCCTACGTGCAGTCGTTTGCAGGGAGCAACTGCTATGCGCCCTACAACTGGAAGCTGGATTCGAAGTACGCCGCCGAGGGCTATTGGGGGGTGGACCAGACGCCGAGCTCCCCTCCTGCGCCGTCCGGCAAGTGCACGCTCAACTACGGAACCTCCAGTGGCACCTACAAATGTAGCGCCTATGCGGCCACCAACCGGGCCGTCACCCTGCCGTTTTTCGACCTGACCAAGCTCGCCGCTGGCGCAAACCTGGAGCTGCGCTTTGTGATGGTCGGCACCTGGTCCGCGAGCGATGTGTTCCGGCTCGAAGCCCGTGACGACACCAGCAGCAAGTGGGTGCAGGTGAGCAAACTGAACGCCCCCGGCCCGACGTGGACCGCTCTGGCGATCGACTTGTCGAGCTGGGTGACCAAGAAGCAGAAGCTGCAGCTGCGCTTTGTCTTTTCGGTCGCCAAATGTGCGGGCAGCAGCGTGGTTGGTGGCACCGGGCCCCGGATCGATGAGCTCAGCGTCGGTATCAAAGGCAGTTGCATCAGCGCTGTACAGTGCAGTGACGGCAACAGCTGCACCCACGACTACTGCTCGACGACGAAAAAGACCTGCTATCACACCAGCGCCGTGGCCTCGTGCTCCGATGGCAATGGCTGTACGGCCGGGGACGCCTGCAAATCGGGCAAGTGCACGGCACAGGCGCCCAAGAGTTGTGACGACAAGGACGCCTGCACCGCCGATAGCTGCGATCCGAAGACGGGGTTGTGCAGCCACCAAGCGCAGCTGAGCTGCCTCAAGACCCTCAAGCTGCCGGTGGTTGAGCCGTTTGCGTGCGGGACGGTCGCTCAGAAGGGCTGGAAGATGACCGGCACGCCCAACGGGCCGTCGTGGGCGGTGGATGCCTCGCCGTCCTACTACAAAGAGGCGGGCTATCGCAGCAAGTCGTGCTCGGCGAACTTCAACGACGGCAAGTGGTACGTCTGCCCATCGGGGAGCAGCGTCAAGAAGGTGGGCGGCTCGCTAACCAGCCCGCTCTTGGACGCGACCGCCGCCAAGGCAGGCGAAGAGGTCTACGCCGAGTTCTGGCTGATGGGCGATTTTGACTACGACGACACCATCGCGCTGGAGACCAGCACGGACGGCAAGAGCTGGTCGACCCTGCGCAAATTTGGCGGCTATGGCACGCACATCAAAAAGGCGTCTTGGCAGCTCTACGTGGAAAAACTGCCCGAAATGGCGGGCAAGAAGTTCCTGATGCGCTTGCGATTTGAGAGCGGAAACTGTGTGAACAACAATCAAAAAGGCCTGTTTATCGACGACTTGAAGATTCACGCCGTCAAGCCTTGCGGCCAATACGATCCCTACGACCACGGCTACGGCTACTACCACATCGGCACCGTGCACTCGTCCAAGCCGTCGAACTACCTGGAGCCGCCGATGACCCTCAAGTCCAACGAGCAGGACACGGTGCAGTGGTTCCAACAGAAGAACTACAACGGCGCGTCGAAGGTGCAGGTCAAGTGGGAGTCGATCGGCAAGGTCAGTGTTTGCGCGTCATTCAAGTGCTACAAGAGCAAGGCGTACAAGTGCACGGTGCAATGCCCGTCTGGTACCAAAGAAGGCTATTGGTCGGGCTATCGGGTGGGGTGCTGCACCACCAGCCCCGTGACTGGCAAACGGGCGATGAGCTTCACCTTGGGCGGGTCGTCGATCAAGAGCGGTTATGGCTACCTGTCGATCAAGAACATGGGGGCGTCGTGCCAGCAGGTGAAGGCGTCGGTTCACTGGTAGCGGTCCACGGGTAGCGCGACAGGCCGGCAGCATTGAAGCGACTGACCAAGCGCGCTATGGAGAGGGCATGCGCCGCGCCTATCCCATACACCTTGTCTTTCTACTCGCTGCGGTGACAGCGGCTTGCACGCCGAAGTCACCAGCTGCTGCGCCCGTCGCCACGCGGGCTCCGACTGAGGCAGCGAGCCCCTCAGGGGCGACGTCGGCATTGCCGCCAGGGCGGGCTTCCACTGGCGATACGCAGCGCTCCTTGGCGCAACCTGCCACGCGGCCCACAGCGCAGCCGACGACTCAGCCGAACATGCAGCCCGTCAAACTTCCCGCCGCAATGACCCCGGGCGCGACGCTGACCCAAGCGTTGAGCCGCGTCGAACAACTCGCTGTACCGGCGGCGACGGCGGTCAAAGCGATTGAGGCGCGCCCGCCGACGCGTGTCGACCTGATTCGATTGGATGCGGTCTTTACCGATACCCGGCGATTGATGGTGACCGACAAGCGACTCGCGACATTGGGCAAGCGACTCACGCCGGCCCAACGAAAGGCCGTCAGTGCGCACTCAAAGCGAATCTACGAGCGCCTCAAGGCGCGGGTGGCCGCCGCTGGAAAGCGCCACAGGGCAGCGGCGCGCCGACAATCAGCCACGGGGGCTCAGGCTGGGCAGAAGTAGGGCGTCAGCTAGCGAAACACCACCGTGCGATTGCCAGCGATGAGCACCCGACGTTCCACGTGCCACTGGATGGCGCGCGCGAGCACGACGTTTTCGATATCGCGACCGACTGCGGCGAGTTGTTTGGGGCGGTAGGTATGATCGACACGCTCGACGGCCTGCTCGATGATCGGGCCTTCATCTAGATCTGCCGTGACGTAGTGCGCCGTCGCGCCAATGAGCTTGACGCCCCGTTCTGCGGCGCGCGAATAGGGCCGAGCGCCCTTAAAACCGGGCAAAAAGCTGTGATGGATGTTGATCGCGCGGCCGCGCAGGGCATCGCAGAGCTTGGGCGACAAGATCTGCATATAGCGCGCGAGGACCACCAAATCGATGCGCTCCTCGCGGACGATTTCCAGCAGCTTGGCCTCTTGTGCGGGCTTGGTTTCCTTGGTCACGGGTAGGTGCACAAAAGGGATGTCATGCCACGCCGCCTGATCGGCGAAGGTGGTGTGGTTGCTGACGATGGCGGGAATTTCGATCGGCAAGATACCCGAACGATAACGGTAGAGCAGGTCGTTGAGGCAGTGACCGTGCTTGCTGACCATGAGCAACACGCGCGGCTTGTTGTGGGCGTCGACCACCTGCCACTGCATGTCGAACCGCCCGGCGATGTGGGCGAAGGCGTCGTTGAAGTCAGCGCGTTCTCCGCCAGCAGCGGGGCGGAACACCACGCGGGTGAAAAAGCGCCCGGAGAGGCGATCGCTGTGGTGGGCGGCCTCGACGATGAAGCAGTCACGGTCGGCGAGCAGGCCGCTAACGGCCGCGACGATGCCCGGCCGGTCGGGGCAGGAGGCGGTGAGGATCCAAGTCGATTCGGCCATGGGCGTAGCTCCGGGCGCGGGCTGAATGCGGCGCGGGCCGGTTCGTACCCTAGGTGTTGGGGGCTGGCAACTCGGCTGCTCCTACGCGCCCGCTCCCGCCTGCGACAACGACGCGGCTGCGGCCGTCGGCGATGGGTTGCACCAGGATGCGTGCCTCGATGCTGTCCTGTAGCCCGCTGACGTGACTGATGATCCCCACCTGCCTGCCCGAGGCTTGCAGCTGCTGCAGTGCTGCCAAGGCCACATCGAGGGTGTGGGCATCGAGGGTGCCGAAGCCTTCGTCGAGCAGCAGGGTCTCCACTGGCATGGAGCTGGTGCGCAGATCCGACAAGCCCAGCGCCAACGCCAAACTCACGAGGAAGGATTCACCGCCCGACAGCGTCTTCAACGAGCGCGTCGTGCCTGGCTGCCAGCGGTCTTCGATGCCGAATTGTAGGGTCGGAAAGCCCGTTTTTGGCTCCTTTTCGGTGTGCAAGCGGTACCGGTCGTTGAGCTTTTCGAGGTGCACATTGGCCTGCCGCAACAGCTGGTCGAGGTTGAGCGCCTGGGCGAACAGACGAAAGCGCTTGCCGTCACTCTTGCCGATGAGGTCGTGCAGCCGCAGCCAGACATCCGCCTGTTGCCTATCGGCCTTCAAGGCTTCGATGAGGGTGGCCTGAGCGGCCAGATCGCGCTTCGCTATCTCCAGCCGCGTGCGCTTGGCGTCGAGCAGCTCGGAAGCCACTGACAGGCCCTCGCCCGCCTCTTGTCTCGCCGCGGCGACGGTCTCCGCGGTCGCCTCGGCGCTCAGGGCATCGGGCCGCGCCGCCTTGTGCGCCACCAACTGCTCCGTCACGGCTTCTAGCTTCGCCTTGGCCGCGGCCACCGCGGTCGTCAGTTCAGTCCGCAGGGCGCGGGTCTGGGCGACAAGCGCTGGCTCCAGTCTCAGCGTTGCTAGGTCTGCTGAGGAGGAGAGCTCCAATGTCACCAACATCTCAGCGAGCTTCTGTTCGTTGGTCGCCCGTTGGTCCTGGAGCTTTCCTGCTTGCCCGACGAGCGACGCCTGGTGCGCAGTCATTTTCGTCACCTGGGATCGCGCCACATCACGCGACGCGCTCGCCCGCTGCCACGTCGCCGTGCGCTGCGCCACACGCTCTCGCTGGGAAGCGACGAGGACCGCCGGCACAAGCTCGCCAGTTGGGCGTGCCATGAGCGCTGCAGTCGCCCGCACAGGCATATCCGGGTCGGTTGCATCACGGCCTGCCGTATCTGGGCCGTCTGCATCTGGGCCGTCTGCATCTGGGCCGGTTGCTTCTGTAGCGGCGGTGCCCTCTGTGGCTGTGGCGGCATCCATGGCGAACTCTGTGGTGGCCTCCGTGGCGGCTGCTTCGTCCGCGGCGAGCGCTGCCTGCCAGACCGCCTGCAGCGCCTGCAGCGCTTCCTCGGAGGCTTGTTGTGCCTTCGTGGCTACCTCGACACGGATGTTGCGATCTGACGTTCGCGCCTCGAGCTCCTCTTTGGCCTTGTCGAGCGCGGCCCGCTTGGCTGTGACCAAATCTTCCGCTTTGTCCGCTCGTCGCTTCGCCTCTTGGGCCTGATGGTCGGCGGCCTGCCACGCGGCGGCTCTTGTCTTGCCTTGTTCCAACCCAGCCTCAGCGGGCTCAGTGACAATCCCGAACGCTCCGAGGCTTTTCGCGAGCTCGCCTCGCCTTGCCTCGAGCTGCTGTGCGGCGACTTTGAGCCCGTCTTTTCGGTCAGATAGCGCGCGGCTAGCTTGCTCGAGGGCCACCTTTTTCTTGAGCAGCGCAATCCGTGCTGACTCAAACTTGTCCACTGCTGCTGCGAGCGCACGGTCGGCAACGTGGGCCGCTTCAACCTTGGCAGCGAGTGCCTCCCGTCGGGCCATGGCCGCATCTCGCTCCGATCGGCCAGTCGTCAGCGCGGTCGTCGTGTTGGAGACCAGCGCGGTCGCTTGTGCCAAGGACCCCGCTTCGGGGGCTGGGCAGGCTAGCTGCGCCGCCGCCAACGCCGTGGTGGTCTTTTGCCAAGCCGTTTGGAGATGACGCTGTGCCTTGTCTACCAGGACAGCTGCGCCCGTCTCCGCTTGCTGCAGCGCGGCCAGCTCCTCCCGCTTGGCAGCCAACTCAATCCCCGCCTTGGTCGCCGCCGCACGCGCTGTGACCACCTCCTGACGAGCCGCCGCGATCTTGGCCGCCACATCGTCGCTCGATTTGTCATCGACCAGCGGGTGGTCGGTGCTGCCGCAGAGCGGACAGTCGTCTCCAGCGATGAGGGCGTCGCGTTCGGCGGTCAGCGCGGCGACGCGTTCCCAGGGTTCTGCCTTCGCGTCGGCTTTGGCGACAGCCTCCTGCAGTGCAGCGAGCTGTGTGGTGTGCGCCGCCACCACGGCGGTCTTTTTATCGAGGGCCTCTTTGGCCTGTTGGTACTCAGCTTGTCGGGCGAGATGCTCGCGTTCCGAAACGACAAGCGCCTCTGTAATTGTCGCCGCCGCCTGCAGTTTGGGCAGACGGTCGTCGGCGCTTACGGCCTGTTCTTTGAGCTGCTGCTGCAGTTCGCTCACGGGTAGATCGCCCACCTGCAGCGCGGCAGCGGCGTCCTTGACGGCCGATGCAAGCGGCGCTATCTCGCTTCGTTTGTCCTGTTGATGGCGCGCTTGTTCTTCTTTGTGCGTCCGGTGCGCAGCGCTGAGTTTGCTGTCCTGCGCGGCCGCGTCTGCTTCGTCCCGCTGCAGCTGGGTCTTGGCCTCGGTGATGCCGGCGGCGGTCTCTGTGAGCGATGTCAGGGCTTCTGTCAGCTGCTTGTCGCCCGCGATGGCAGCCAGCGCGCTGGCTGCCTCCCCAGACAACTCGGCCGTCTCTTCCTTGGCCTGTTCGGCCGCCTTGAGCGCAGCAGCGGCGCCCTCTGGGCCCGAGACCGCGTCCTGGGCCTTCTTGACGGCCCGCTCGGCCGTCCCTACCTCTGCAGTGGCATCGCTGAGCGCCTTGGCCGCTGCCGTCGCTTCTGCCGCGGGTGTGTGCAGATCCGCCAGCGCCTTGGCGGCTGCGTCTTTGAGGGCGGCGTCCTCCCCAACCCAGCGCTCGCGGGTCTTGAGGTGCCGCTGCAAGGTGGGCAGGCGCGCTTTGAGCTGCCGCTGTTCCTCGGCGTTGTCTGCCAGCTGTTTGGCGATGCCCCGGCCCGCATCAAGTAGCCCAAAGCCCTGCTCACAGCGCTCGTGCTCACCGAGCTTGGCGAGCTGTGGTTTGGCGATGGCCAGGTTCTTCTGCACGGCCTCCTGCCCTGTCTGGGCGCCGGTCAGCTGCACTCCGAGCCCGTGGTTTGTCGCCAGCCACAGACCTTGTCCATCCAGCGCAGCACACAGCTTGCCGAGCGCAGCCACGGCCTCTTGTTGGCGAGCGACTTCAGCGCGCAAGGCCGCCAATTGCTCGGCGTTCAGCGGCGAAACAGCTTTGAGTTGGGCCTCGCGCCCAGCGAGCCGATCCCGCCACGCCGCCGCCACGGTGGCCGCGCGCAGGCCCAATCGCTGGTAGATGTCCGTGCTGGTCAGCCGCTCCAAGATCTTGGCCCGCTCCTCTGGCTTGGCGTGCAGCATGGCGTCGAACTGCCCTTGGGCGAGCAGCATGGAGCGCTTGAAGTCCTCCGTTGTGAAGCCCTCGAGCACCTTGTGGAACACGGGCTGGTACACGCGGTTGCGGTGGTCCGATACCAGTGTCTCCCACTGGCCGCCCGCCGGGCGTCGCTCCAACGAACGCTCCACATGACGCAGGTTGCCGTTGGCTTTTTCGCGGGCCCGTCGTGCCGTCCAGACCGCGCGGTAGCGCTGTCTTGTGCCGGACTCCCACTTGCTGAACTCGACCTCCGCCCGTGCCATCCCCGTGCCGCGAGACATCATCTGCTCGGCCACGACGGGCTCGCCCTTGCGGCCCGTTAGCCGTGGGGTGTTGCCAAAAAGCGCCAAGCTGACCGCGTCCATCAAGGTCGACTTGCCTGAGCCGGTGGGCCCCTGAATCAGAAACAGCCCGGCGCCTTGCAAGTCCCTATCGAGGTCGACGCATTGCTCGCCATAGAGGCTGTTGAGGTTGGTGGTGTGGATGCGGTGCAGTCTCATGCGGCACCTCCGGCGATCTGCGCCACGAGCGTCTCCAAATCTGCCGGTGACGCCGTTGCCACCGTGTCGAACGCCGCTGTGATGGCCTCGTCGTTCTGCCCCTGGCTGGCGCACAACACGCCAAACACCTCCCGCGGTTGCAGCTCCTTCAGGCTCGGGTGCTCGACGTCGTCGGCTGCCTCGGTCTCTGGGCTGAGCAGCTCCAGCCGCAGCTCCACCAGGGTCGGCCGTTCATCCTCCGCAAACTGCTGCAAGGTCTCGTGTAGGCGCTGGCTCATGTCGACGGGCAGGCTGTCCGCCTGCACGCGGCAAAACAGCAACGGCGGCAGGGGGGCGGGGCTGCGCAGCGCGGCGATTTGAGCGAGGAGCGCGTCGGGTTCAGCGCGCAATTCCAGCAGCTCACGTGCGGCCGGCACCACCAGGGGCGTCACCTCGGGTTGGCCGGTGGGATCTGCGGCCAGCGAGACCTGCAAAACCTTACGCTCAGACCGCCCCTCGCGCAGCGAATAGGCGACTGGGCTGCCGGAATACCAGGCTTTTCGCGCTGAATCGACTGGATAACTGGCGTGGATATGGCCCAGCGCGGCGTACTGGATCCGCGGGTCGATGAGGCTCGGGGGTAGCCCGTCGATGTGGCCGACTTGGTGGATCTCGTGGGGGTAGTCGTCCTTGTTGGCCGAGCCCAGGGTGAGGTGGCCCGTGGCGACCAGTGGCAGGTCGCCGTAGCGCTCCTGAGCGAGGTCCGCGAGACGGCTGTACAGCGCCGAGAACTTGCGTTGAAAGGCCGCCCGCACTTCACCTCGGTCCGCGTCAGTCGTACGAACGCCGAGGCGAAACTCGTGCACGTAGGGCACCGCCAATGCCACCGCTGCGATGTCCCCCGCGCGGTTGTTGAGCGGAATGACGCAGCGATCCCACGATGCCTCGCTGCCGCCGATACCGCCGACGACGTGCACGCCCAGGCCATCGAGCACCTCCGATGGCGCGTCGAGACGCGAGGCGCTGTCGTGATTGCCGCCGACGATGACGACCTGCACAACGCCCGTCGCCTGCAGCTGGCCGAGGAAGCGAAAGTACCGCTTCAGCGCGCTGGCCGGCGGTTGAAAGGAGTCGAAGATGTCCCCAGCGACGATGAGCGTGTCGATCTGCTGGGCGTCGATTTGCGCTGTTAACCACGCCAAGAAGCGGTCTTGGTCGGGACCGCGAGACGTCTGGCCATGGCTGATGCCGAGGTGCCAATCCGAGGTGTGCAGGATGCGCATGAAGTCTCCAGTCCTAATACGAATCCCACTTGATTCGGTGATTCGCATAACAACCTAGATCGGCCATAGGACAGATTCTGACCGATGGACACGTCACAGCCAAATGCGTACCGCAGGGCATTCGTGTGGCATTCGTGTGGGATTGGGGCGGCGCGTTCCTGCGTTTGTCTCGGCTAGCGCAACACAGCCGTGAGGTAAATGCTGTGCGCGCCCCTCAACAGGGCTATGGTGGGCAGGTGCGCTTTTCAAACCACCATCTGGAGGCTCCAGTGACATCATCCCATCCACTCACCCGCCCGCGCAACTGGGCCATCGCCGGATTGGCGACGCTTGCCCTGCTCGCGAGCGCTTGCGCCTCGGAGCCAGCTGACACCGCCGGCGATTCTGTCGCCGATTGGCAGGCGGCCGGCGCCGCGGTCCTCGCCAAGGCCAACTGCAACGGCCACGCGCTGACGTGCCCAGGCGCCGCGATGCCCACCGCCAAGCTCACTGACGACAACCCGACGAGCGCCACCCACAAAAAGGCGCTCACCCTGGCCGAGGTCGGCGAGGGACCGAAAGTCGTCGCGCTGCTGGCGGCATGGTGAAGCTTTTGCGTCTCCCAGGCTGGGAGAATGAACGATCTGAGCAAAGAGCTATCGGGCAAGGGCGTGAACGTGCACCTGGTCGTCATCAACGCCGCTGGGGCCGCCGTCGATCAGGCGACGCTGACCAACCAGGGCGATATCCCGGTGCTCCAAGACACTGACAAGGCCGATTGCTGGGGCGAAATGGGCGGGGGTAAGGATGACTTTTATCTCTACGGGTCCGACAACAAGCTCGTCGCCCACCTGCCCGTCAGCGGTACGGTCACCGTTAACCTGAGCACCGATGAGGGCTACGCTAATTTGCGCAACGCCGCTGCGGCCCTGAAGTAGCGCCGTTGACCTCACGGCCTTGAAATCGCCGCGCCCAAAATGGTGCGCCAGCTACTTGGGCTGGCCCCGATGCGTCGTGCTGTGGTGCGGCCAGAGCTTGGGCGCCGCATCACAAGGCGGCACCCCCACACTACCGCCCGTGAGCAGCGCCTTTCGGTCGATGAGCTTGCCGTGCTGGATGACGTGGACGATGCGCTGGGTGTTGGCCATGTCCGCCAGCGGTGAGGCACCCAGCACGACCAAGGTGGCTTCAGCGCCAGGCCCAACGCCCAATTTCAGCCCCAAAAACCGGCCTGCATTCGTCGTTCCAGCTTTGAGGACGGCCCAAGGCGGCACCCCGGCTCTGTGCATGAGGAGCAGCTCCCGGTGCAGGCTGTAGCCGTGAAACGTCCCGAAATTACCGCTGTCGCTACCGGCCAGCAGCCGCACCCCTGCCTTGTGCAGCGCCCGCAGTTGCCGCTCGTAATCCTTGACGTGCTGAGGCTGATAGCCGTGCCAAAACGCCGCCTTTTTCACGAAGGTCGCCGGGGTGCTGTACGCCTTGCGCAACGACGCCGGGCTGACCGCGCGGGCCAACTGTGACCATGACACCTTGGGGCCTGCGAAGTGCGGCATATCGACCTGCACCGGTTGCGTGGGAATCAGCGGTATCCCGGCGGCGGCGAGGTCTTTGAGCAGCTTGGGTGCGATGTCGTCTTCATCCCACAGGTGGGTCAGGGCGTGGGCGCCGGCGTCGAGGCACATCCGCGCATCTACCCAGGTACCGATGTGGCAGATGACCCGCAGGTGGTGTCTCCGGGCTTCATCGACGATGGCAGCCAGGGTCTGTTGGGTCACGTTCTGGCTGTCTCCGGTGTGATCCATCAGGACTTTGACGAAGTCGGGCTTGTGCAGAGCCAGCTGCTGCACGTGCAGGCGAGCTGACTTGGGGCCGTCGACCTGCCGCAGCTGCCGGTCGGCGCTATTGGGCATCGAGTGGACGTGGGATTTGGCGGTCGTGATGCGCCCAAGGACGGGACCCGCAGCATAGAGCGCCGCCCCCTTGGCCTTGCCGGACCGGAGCCGCTGCCGGAGGGCAAAGATCGTCTGTTCTTTCGAGCCCAAATCGAGGTAGGCGACCACGCCGCTGTAGAGCATCAGGCGCGCCGTCTCCGCGTGACCACAGGCATGATCAGGGCCTTTCTGTGGGCTGGGGTTGCCCCAGCTGTGCACGTGTAAATCGACCAATCCTGGCAGCACAAAACGGCCTTTGAGGTCCAGAGATCCGGGCCCGGGAGCCGTGGGCAGCTTGGCGGTGACCCGGGCGATGCGCCCCGATTTGATGCGAATGTGGCCCGTCGTGACGGTCTGCTTGTCGGGGTCGATGATCTGGGCGTTGAGCAGCCAGCGCACCGGTTGATCGACCGCTTGGGCGTGTGCCAGTTGCCTCGCCTTGGCCGGCGTCATCGCTGGCGAGGCGGCTGCGGTGGGGGATTGGCTGGTGCCCGCAGGCGCTTGCACACCGGCGCACGAGGTGACGACCCCGAGCCCGAGCAAGAGCAGGAGTGTCCACAGGCTGCGAAGTTGAGTCGTCATGGCGGCTCCAGGGTGCCTGAATCTCGCCTCGCAGGCATCCAGCGCAGGGCATCCGGTACAGGGCATCCAGCGCTGGCGCTGCGCCGGGTACGCGCTGTTGCTTGGCAGGCCGGTCTCCGCTGGACTACCGTTCACCGATCGCCGTGGCGCCCCCTTCGTTCGCACCCGAGGCCCATCCTGAGTATCGAAGACACCATCGCCGATCAGCCGCTGGACACGGGTCTGCACGGGCCCGCGTGGCCGCCATTGGCACAGGCGAATGACAGCCATCTTGGCGAGGCCCTGGCCGCCGTGCGCGCCGAGCAGCGATTTGCGGGCAAGGCCCGGCGGCTCGATGCGCTCGAGGTGGCCGAAGAGACGGAGAGCCCGGGGATCTATCGGGTCAGCGTGGGGGACTTATCCGAAGGAAACGCCTCCTGGGAGAGCGCGCGGGCCTTCAAGCCGATGGACCTGGACGACACCGCTCGTCTCGTCGCTGGCGAGCACCTGCTGACCCTGCGGGATGTGCGTTGGAGCGGCGAGGTCGTGGCGGTGGATGAGGCTGCTGCTGTGCTGTGGGTCGCCGTAGAGCCCGGCGCCGATGCGCCTTGCCCGGGTAGCTTCTTGGTCCTGCCCTTCGACTTCCTAGCGGGGCTGCAGCTCGCCTGCGACGACGCCCGTCATCCGACGTGGCAGGGCGCGCTCAGCCGTGCGCTCGGTGCGGCGCTCGCCGGCCCGGATACCGGCGACGACCCCGACGCAGCTGCGGGCGGCCCGACTGTTGCCGACGCCCGCGCGGACATCGACCTACAAAGCCTGTTTTCAAAACCGTGGTCTGTGCTCTGGGGGCCCCCTGGCACCGGCAAGACGTGGACCCTCGGCCGACAAGTGGCCCGCTTGGCCCTGCGCGAGCGTGTCTTGGTGGTCTCCACAACCAATCGCGCGACCGACGACGCAGCCCTGCACATCGGCGCTGCCTTGCGCGAAGATGAGGGCCCCAATCGGCGCCGCAGCACCCGGCTGTTGGCCGACGGCGGGGTGCGGCGCGTGGGCTGGGGGGCTGATTTTGCGCGCTTTGAGCACGAAGACGCCTTGGTCTTGCTCGATCCGGCATCTGTCGCCGCCCGCCGGGAGCTGGCCCGTGTGGTGCGTGCGCGCGCCCGGTCGCGGAGCGCATCGGAGCGCGCCCGTTGGGGGTTGGCCCTGGGCGAGCTGCGCGCCAACGCCGGCAACGAGATGCGCGACGCCATGGGCCGGTTTGGGCCGCGGGTGGTGGTCGCCACGGCCTTTGCCGCCGTCCGCGCGTTGAGCCACCCAGAGTTGCAGGGCTGGCTAGAGGTCAACGGCGGCAGCTTCGACCGCGTGGTCATCGACGAAGCGGGGCTCATCAGCCGCGCCGCCGCTGCGACGCTCTCGCTCTGGGCGCGCTGCGGCACGGTCTTGGTGGGTGATCCGCGGCAGCTCGCGCCCATCGCCAAGCAAAGCAGGGTCTTGCCGCCTGCCCGCGGCCGCTGGGTGGCCGAGAGCGCCTTGGGTTTTCTGTCGACTGCAGGCGCCAACCCGGTGCCTGCGGTTCACCGTCTGCATGAACAGCATCGCATGCACCCACAGATCAGAACCGTGGTCAGCGACTACCAATACGACGGCGCGCTCACCGACGCGCCCGCGCTGGTCAGTCGCTTGGAGCCGGAGCGTGACCCGCCGCTGGTTGGGCATCCCCGTGCCTTGTGGCTGGTGCTCGACGCCGCCTGCCCCGATCTCGCCAAGCGTCGGGCCAATCGGGGGCCGGGCGGGCGCAGCTGGCAGCGTCCGTCGTCGCTGCAGCTCTTTGCTCGCCTGTTGGACCAGTTGCCGAGCGCTGCAGCTGAATCTGGCCTGTTTATTAGCCCTTTTCGCGCCCAAGCCGCTGCCGCCGCCCAGCTCATCGATCATCGACCAGACGCAGCGCGCTGGCGGGCATCGACGGTCCATGCCCAGCAGGGCGCCGAGGCCGATTTTGTGGTGATCGACACCGTGCGCGCCTCGTCCACCGGCTGGCCGCAGCACGAGTGGCAGCGGCTGGTGAACGTGGCGCTAAGTCGTGCGCGCCTGCAGGTCCTGCTCATCGCCACAGCAGACGAGATGAGTCAGCCGTGGCTGCGCACTCTGCTGCCTGGGCTGACGCCGCTGCGGGCGAGCTTCGGCAAGAGCGGCCTGTCCTTGGTCGCCGCCCCCGAGTTTGAAGCTCCGTTGCGCTTTGGCCTGGACCACCACCAGCCTGAGGCGTCTTCCTACCCTGTTGGAACCCTGGGCGCGCAGCTGGCCGAGCGCCGCGCCATGCGCCCCATCACCAGCGCTGAACAGGAGCGCTTGTGCGACCTGCGGCTCGACGGCGGTCCGCGTTTGGTGCGCGGTGTGGCGGGCAGCGGCAAGACCTGGATCTTGGCGACGTGGGTAGCCCGGACCCTGGCCGATCCGTCCCTGGAACACCTGCAGCGGGTCTGGCTGGTCTACGGCAATCACGCCCTGCGGCCGCTGTTGCTCCGGCTCATCGATGGTGCTTGGCAGGCGCAACAGCCCGGTCGCAAGCTGCCGTCTGAGCGTTTGGCATTGCTGCACATCAAGGGGCTATTGGGGCAGCTCCACGCTGAAAAGGGGGAGCGCGCGGAGGGGTTCGATTATGAAGCGCAATCGAGAAACTGGCTGAAAATTCAAGGTGAAAGTCCGCCAGAGGCTCGTTGCGATGCCCTGTTCATCGACGAAGCCCAGGACATGGGCGCCGCCACCTTGGAGCTGCTCTTTTCCCTGGTAAAACCCTGGGAGACCGAGCGACCGGGGCGCCGCGCGGTGCATGTGTTTTATGACAACGACCAGAACGTCTTCGGTCGTCACGCGCCGAAATGGAGCGAGCTCGGGCTCGATATGCGCGGGCGTTCAGCGGTGATGCAGACCAGCTTTCGCTCGACGCGGCCCATCGTCGAGTTCGCCCGCAACCTGCGCTACCAGCTGCAGCCGCCGCGCCGGGATGAAGACCACACTGAAGCGCTGCGGCGGGGGATGATTCGCCGTAGTAACCGCTTGGGGCGCACGTGGTGGCAGGTGCACTTCGCGGAGATCGATGGGCCACCGCCGACGGTGCGAACCTTCGCCACGCGCACCGCTGAGCTCGAGTTCATCGTCAAGACCGTCCGGCGCTGGCTGACGGAGCAGCATCTATCCCCCGGCGATTTGGTCGTCTTGGTCAACGGCGCCGAGGCCCGCGCGCGGGTGACCGCCGCTTTGCGCCAAGGGTTGCCGGGCACAAACGTCAGCGAGCAGCGCGGCATGGGCTTGAGCGAGCGCCGCGGCGTGGTGCGGGTGACGACCGCTCACAGCTTCAAGGGTTACGAGTCCGAAGTCGCTCTGGTCGCCTGCGCCGATACCTTTGTGGCGCCCGGTACAGCGTCGGGGATGCGGCCGTTGGTAGCGCCGCTGTACGTGGCGCTGACGCGGGCGCGCAGTCTACTGATGGTCACTGCGGCAGCCCAGCCCAAGAGCACCGCCGCGCGGCGTATTGTCAGCGCGCTCATCGGCTGTCGTGATCAGCAAAATAACGCCCCCCTGGTCACCGACGACCTGCCGCGGGCCCGCCTGCTCACCCTGCTCGCCCGCCGGCTGGGCGATCCAGAGCTGGTCACTTGGCTGAAAGATCTCGACGAGCGCATGCAGCTGTCGACCGAGCCCATCTGGACGCCTGACGGTCGCCTGCTGGCAGCACCCGTCATTCAATTGCGTTTAGGTCGCTCCAAGTGGGCCGTCTTTGTGCCGCCCGGGCCGTCCGCAGACATCCGCGCCCACTTGCAGCGGGGTGGTATCAGCGTGTTGTCACCCGGTGAGCAACCCGGCGCTCAGACCCGCTTGTTGTAGGCGTGGGCCATGGGCTACCCGGCGAGTCTCGCGAGGATGTTTCACGCCAGAACCCAGCTAAAATGCTGATTTTATAGTCTTATTGTGATGAGTGCGCTACGGTTGCTCTTTTCTCAGCCGCTCAAACACCGCAGATGCCGCCTTGCTCTGATCGACCGCCCAGGCCCAGCGAATCGCCTTGTCCGCGTCCGCCCACTGGCCCACATCACAGAGACAATCGGCCCGCAGGACCAACACCTGCGCCAGCAGCCC